>DATEHQ010000100.1:0-209597 GCA_035279525.1 Candidatus Dormiibacterota bacterium | reverse complement strand
GGCAAAAAGGGAGTGATCGGTGGAACCTCGCGCCCGCCGGAGCGGAGCGCGAGCTCAGACTGCGCGGCCACCTGGCGGTCGGGGGCGAGCAACGCCGAGGCCATCTCGCGAAGGGCGCCCTGGGCGCGGTCGGCGGCAGGGCCCATCGCACCGCTCGCCATGGATCGCATCGTGACGACGAGGCCGGGCGGGATGTTCGGCGGAGCCGGAGCGCCCGCCGGGTCGACGCCGAAGGCGGCGCAGACCGCCATGCCACAGGAGCGCACGTCGGCGCGCAGGTCGCTCTGCGACGGAGCGCCGCGCACGGCGGCGGCGGGATGACCGGCGAGGCGGACATCGCCATTGCTGGTCACGCGGACGGCCGACGCGTTGAAACCACCCATCGCGATGCCGGCCTCGTGCAGCGCGGCGATACCCGAGAGCACCGCCGCCCCGAGTGCGGCGGCGGCGGGCGGGGTGAGCGGTCCACGCGACAGGATCGTGCCCAGCGGCGTGCCCTCGTTGGGCTCGACCGCGACCCACAGGCCGTTCGCGTCCGTGCCCCAACCGAGCACGGGCGAGAGCGCGGGATGGCGATGGTCGAAGAGCCGCTGCAGGCGCGGCACGGCCGCCGCGCCCTCCGCCGCGGGCACCGGGATCTCGTGCACCACGACCGCCTTTCCGTTCTTGAGCACGGCCTTCCAGCCCTGGGCAGCGCCAGGGCCCATCGGCTCGATCAGCTTCGGTTTAGGCTCAGATTCGGGCATTTACGGGTGCATGGTACCCTTGCGGCACGTGGCATACGTCATCGTTCAGCCCTGCATCGACGTAAAAGACGCGTCCTGCGTAGAGGTCTGTCCGGTCGACTGCATCCACACGGACGATGCCGCGAACATGTATTTCATCGATCCCGACGAGTGCATCGACTGCGGGGCCTGCGTCGACCCGTGCCCGGTGGACGCCATCTTCCCGGAGGATGAGGTTCCTGAGCAGTGGCGCAATTTCATCCAGATCAACGCCGACTACTTCAAAAGCCGGTAGCTCCACAGCGTCTAGAACGGCTTGGCAAGGCACGCAGTAACGCTGATTCCGGGCGATGGAGTCGGGCCCGAGATATGCGACGCGTCGGTTCGCGTGCTCGAGGCCACGGGAGTGAAGTTCGACTGGGACGTCCAGCAGGCCGGTGAAGCGGCGATCGCCACCTTTGGCACACCGCTGCCCGACCCCGTCCTGGAGTCCATCCGCAAGAACAAGGTGGCGCTGAAGGGACCGATCACCACGCCGATCGGAAGCGGTTTTCGAAGCGTCAACGTCGCCCTGCGCCAGGCCCTCGACCTGTATGCGCTGGTGCGGCCGGTCAAGGCTTACAAAGGCGCGCGCAACCTTCGCGACGACCTCGACTTCGTCATCGTGCGCGAGAACACCGAAGACATCTACATCGGGATCGAGTTCGAGCAGGGGACCCCGGACGCGGCACACCTGATCGACGAGATCTCAGGCCTCGCCAAGAAACAGATCCGCAAGGACAGCGGGCTCTCGATCAAGCCGATTTCGATCAGCGGCACTGAGCGCATCGTCGAGTTCGCATTCGATTACGCGCGGAAGAACAAGCGGCGCAAGGTCACCGCCGTGCACAAGGCCAACATCATGAAGCACACCGACGGTCTGTTCCTTGCCGTGTCCCGGCGCGTCGCCGAGCGCAACCCCGACATCGAGTTCGAGGACCGCATCGTCGACAACATGTGCATGCAGCTCGTGCTGCGCCCGAGGGAGTACGACGTGCTGTGCTGCCCGAACCTCTACGGCGACATCATCTCGGACCTCGGAGCCGGCATGATCGGCGGCCTGGGCCTGGCGCCTGGCGCGAACATCGGCACCAACGGAGCGGTCTTCGAAGCGACGCACGGCAGCGCGCCCAAGTACGCCGGTCAGAACAAGGTCAACCCCATGGCCGTCATGCTGTCGGGAGTCCTGATGCTCCGCCACCTCGAGGAGACCGAGGCGGCCGACGCGCTGGAGCACGCCATCGCGAACGTGATCGCGCTCGGCCAGAACGTGACCTACGACCTCAAAGAGAAGCGCGACGACCCCACGTCGGTGGGCACGAGCCAGGTGGCCGATGCGGTGGCGGCGCAGCTCAAAGCGGGAGCCTGACTTCCCTCCACAGCCCGAACACCTGCTCAAGCTGCGCCGCCTGTGGAATGAGCACATCCACCAGCCGTTCCCCAGCGCGACGCAGGATCCCAGGGCCCAGGAGGTGACGCTGTACGGCTCCTGGGTCGGCAGCATGGTGGACGTGGCGCTGGGGCAAGGCTCGCTCGACGCCCACCATGCGCTGATGCTCGAAACCCGGCGCTCGGAGGGCAACCGGGACCTTTTCAGGGCCGCCGGCGACCTCGGCGAGCCGATCCGTTCTTACGTGGCGCGATTGATCGCGATCGAGGATTTGCTGGCAGAATTGCCCGTCGAGTGAGAAAGGGTCGCCTCCCGGCTCGCCCGGGAGGTCCGCCGAGCGAGGGTTGGAGGTCGTGGCCGGCCCTCGCCGTCCTGGTTTTCTTGGCGACGGCATGCAACGGCAGCGCCGGCGCGGGTACGCCCCTCGCGTCCGCGGCGCCGGTGTCCAACCTGCAGACCCTGGTCGCCGCGCCCGACCTGGCCGACCAGCCGTCCTTCTCGGATCGCACCGGCCGGCTGCCCGTCCTCAGCCTCCAGGAGCTCTTTCATCCGTCCTCCAGCGTCGCGGCAAACGACCCCAACGTCCGCACCCTGCTGGTCACGGGCGACGTCATCCCGGCACGAGGCGTCAACTACTTCGCCACGCTGAAGCACGACTACCTGTGGCCTTTCCGCCGGACGGCGTCCTACACGAGCCAGGCCGACATCACATACATCAACCTCGAGTCACCGCTCTTCGCGGGCTGCCAGGTCAATCCGGGTCCCACCTTCACGTTTTGCGGCGACGCGCGCTTCGTCAACGGACTGACCTACATGGGAGCGAAGGTCGCCAACGTGGCGAACAACCACTTCTCCAACTACGGCGCGCAGGGCGTCAGCCTCACCCAGCAGCTGCTGAATTCGCATGGCATCTTGACCTCGGGCCTCGGCCCTGTCGCTGTGATCAACGTGCGCGGAATCAGGTTTGGATTCATCGGGTTCAACGGCGTCGGTCGAGCGATCGACAAGACGGCTCTTCGTGAGAGCATCGCGCGCGCCCGACAGGAAGCCGACATCGTCGTCGTGCAGTTCCATTGGGGCAAGGAATACGAGCGGCAGCCCATGGCCGATCGAGGCGTGCCGACTCCGGATGACCCGGTCACGATCGGTCACGACGCGATCGACTGGGGCGCCGACATCGTGATCGGCAACCACCCACACTGGTTTCAAGGCGTCGAGGTCTATCACGGCAAGCTCATCACCTACGCTCACGGCAATTTCGTCTTCGACCAGATGTGGTCGGAGGAGACCCGCGAGGGAGTGATCGGGACCTACACCTTCTACGGCACGCGCCTGGTGTCGGCGACCTGGAAGGCGTACCGCATCTACGACTACGGACAGCCGGTCTTCATGAACGCGAAGGACTCGACCGCCGTCTTGCAGACGATGGAGGCCGCGAGCGACACGCTCGCCACGCGCCTGCACGAGCCGACCACCTCACCGGTCCCCGCTTATCCACCACCACCCGTCTACGCACCGGAGCACGCACCGGCGAGCTAGCGACCCATCGCGTGATCGCTTAGAATCCCCCCAGCCTTTCAAGGGGGTTTCCCGCCGTCGCAGCTTACGTCCCAGACCAGGGAATCACTCGACTAGTCCCCACGGAATCAGAGGCAAGGCCGTGATTCCGCGGGGGCCCCGATATTTGCGTGGCCGGCGCCGCCGCCGCCGCGATCGCGTCGCGTTCCTGACCGCGGTCGCGCTGATCGCCGCGGTCGGAGTCACCACGACCCTGATCCTCACAGGCCACCGCGCACCGATCTCCTTCAGCCTTGTCCGCGGGGCGACGCAGGCTCCGAAGGCCGCGCCCGTCGATGGCTTCGGGTTCTCGGGGTACTGGCTCGCCACCCACGGCCAGCCGGAGCTTCCGATCCACGGCCGGGCGGCGCTCCTCGTCGACCTCGACGCAAAGCAGGTCCTGTGGCAGCGGGATCCCGAAACTCCGCGCGCCCCGGCGAGCCTGACCAAGCTGATGACCGCGATGGTGGCGGTCGATGACGCAGGCTCACTCGACCGCGAGGTCACCGTGACGAAGGAGGCGACGCAGGTCGTGCCCACGGTGATGGGGCTGACGCCAGGTGAGCGGCTCACAGTGCGCGAGCTGCTGGCGGGTCTTCTCCTCGGGTCCGGAAACGACGCGGCGGAGGCGCTGGCGCAGGGCATCGTGCCGCGCGACCGCTTCATCCGCCAGATGAACCTCAAGGCGCGGGCGATCGGCCTGACGGCGAGCCACTTCGTCAATCCCAGCGGCCTCGACGCGGACGGGCACGTGATGTCCGCGCAGGACCTCGTGCACGAGGCGGCCTACCTCGAGGCGAACTACCCGCAGGTCGCGGCGATCGCCGCGACCAGGGACATCGCCATCGCGGCCACGGCGGACCACAAGGCCTTCTACCCGCACAACCTGAACCGCATGTTGTGGACCTACCCCGGTGCGACCGGCCTCAAGACCGGGCTCACCGACAACGCGGGCGGCTGCTGGCTCGCCACCGCGAGCCGGGGCGGCCGGCACCTGATAGTCGTGGTGTTGAACGCCACCGGACAGTCCGCGACCGACGCCGCGACCCTGCTCGACTATGGCTTCAGCGTGCACCCTCAGCGGGGCTTCGGTCCCTGGGCGTCCAGCCCTAGCTAGACTTCGGTCGTGGCGAAGCTGACGGGGTTGAACGCCCTCGAAGTGCTCGACTCACGGGGCAATCCGACCATCGCTGTGACAGCTCACACCGACGCTGGGAGCGGGCGCGCGATCGTCCCGTCGGGCGCATCGACGGGCGTGCACGAGGCGGTCGAGCTGCGCGACGGCGACCCCAAGCGGTACGGCGGGAAGGGTGTCAAGAAGGCCGTGGCCAACGTGGAAGGCGAGATCGCGGAGCGCCTCAGGGGATTCGACGTGCGCGAGCAGCGTGCTCTCGACGAGGCCCTGATCGAGCTGGACGGCACCCCCAACAAGTCGAGGCTGGGAGCGAACGCCATCCTCGGGGTGTCGCTCGCCGCCGCCCATGCGGGCGCCGGCGCGGACCAAGTCCCGCTCTATCGCTACCTCGGCGGCGACACCGCGTCGCTGCTTCCTCTGCCGATGGCCAACATCCTCAACGGCGGCGCGCACGCGGACACCTCGGTCGACCTCCAGGAGTTCATGGTCTGCCCGGTCGGTGGGCAGAGCTTCGCCGAGGCGATTCGCGCGGTGTCCGAGGTCTATCACGCGCTGAAGAACGTGCTGAAGTCGCAGCGCCTCGACACCGCGGTCGGAGACGAGGGCGGTTTCGCCCCGCAGCTGCAATCCAACGAAGACGCGCTGAAGCTCATCGTCGACGCGATCAGGAAAGCAGGCTACGAGCCGGGGCGTGACGTCGCGATCGCGCTCGACCCGGCCGCCAGCGAGTTCTACGCCGATGGCGCTTACAAGCTGCGCGGCGAGGGCAGGACCCTCGATGCGGCCGAGCTGGTCGCCCTGTACGAGGACTGGGCCGGCCGGTACCCGATCGTCTCGATCGAGGACGGCATGGCCGAGGACGACTGGGACGGCTGGCGCATGCTCACCGAGCGGATAGGCGACAGGGTGCAGCTCGTCGGGGACGACCTCTTCGTGACCAACGTGAAGCGGCTGAAGGAGGGCATCGAGCGCGGGGTTGCGAACTCGATCCTGGTCAAGGTCAACCAGATCGGCACGCTGACCGAGACCCTGGACGCGATCGACATGGCGAGGAAGGCGGGGTACAGCGCCGTGATCTCGCATCGCTCTGGCGAGACAGAGGACACCACCATCGCGGACCTGGCGGTCGCGACCGCGGCCGGGATGATCAAGACCGGGGCGCCCGCGCGCTCGGAGCGTGTCGCCAAGTACAACCGCTTGCTCTCCATCGAGGCCGAGCTCGACGAAGCCGCGGTCTACGCGGCGGCCAGCAAGCTGAGGAAGTGAAGGCGGCCTCGCGGGCCGTGCACGCGGGTCGCGACCTCGGCGCACGAAGTCCGCTGGCGCCCGACCTCAGCCCGGCCGCGGTCCATGTCTACACCGACCTCGACGATTACGACGCCGTCGCGCGCGGCGAACGGCCGGGCCACTACTACGGTCGCAACTCGAACAGCAATCGCGAAATGCTCGAACGTGCGGTGGCGGAGCTGGAAGGAGCGGAAGCGGGCGTGGCGACGGCTTCGGGCATGGCGGCGCTGCACACCGCGATCCACGCCCTGGCGCCGCGGCCGGCCACCATCATCGCCACGCGGGAGCTCTATGGCGGTACCGCCGCACTGCTCCGCCAGGACTTCGAGCCATCCGGCTACGAGGTGAGCTTCGTCGACCTGACCGACCTGGACGGTGTGAGGCGCTCGATCGACGGCGCCGGGCTCATCCTGGCCGAGACGATCACGAACCCGCTGTGCCGCGTGCCCGACCTCGAGGGCCTTGCCACCATGGCCCGAGAGCGCGGCGTGCCGCTGCTCGTCGACAACACCTTCGCCACACCGATCCTCTGCCGGCCGCTGGAGCTCGGCGCGGACGTCGTCATGCACAGCGCGACGAAGTACCTCGGCGGACACTCCGACCTCGTGGCTGGCGTGATCGCCGGCGACGCGGTGAGGATGGGCGCGGCCCGCTCGCGGTCGGTGCGCACCGGAACGACGCTGGGCCCGTTCGATGCATGGCTCGCCCTGCGCGGCCTGCGCACCCTCGACGTGCGGATGCGCCGGCACAGCGAGAACTCGCTGGCCCTGGCTCACGCGATGGGGAACATGCCCGGCGTGTCGAAGGTGCACCACCCGCTGCTCGAAGCCTCACCTTCCCTCGCGGTCGCCCGCCGGCTCATGCCGGGCGGCGCGGGCGGGATGATGGCGTTCGACCTCGAGGGCGGCCGCGCGGCGGTCCAGCGCATGATCAAGCGCTTCACCCTCGTCACCTTCGCCGCGAGCCTGGGCGGGGTGGAGACGACGGTTTCATACCCGGTGCTCACCTCACACCGCTCGCTCTCTGTCGAGGAGCGGACTGAGCTCGGCGTCGGACCGGGCACAGTGCGCGTCTCGGTCGGCATCGAGGACGCGTCGGACATCATCGAAGACTTCGCCCAGGCGCTCGCCGCGTAAGGGGTTGGCCGCCTACACGCTGCTCCAGCTGCTCGAGGTTGTGCTGGCCGCCATCGTGCTCCTGATCGGAGTGCTCGACCGCTCGACCGCCACCACGCTGCTCGGCGGTGGCTTCTTGATCGGCAAGGCGATCCTCAACATCCTCGCCGCCGAGGGCGGCACGGTGTACCGGCGGTCACTGATCGGCTACACGATCGGCGGGATCTTCGTGCTGGGCGCGATCATCGCGGTCCATTTCGCCGGCTGAAGCGGCTTCCTATCCTTTTAGTCCCATGGCGACCGCGGTGACCCCGGGCATCACCAAGCTGATCGGCCACACGCCGATGCTGCGGGTGCGCATCTTCGAGCGCGAGTTTCCGCGCCTCGAGGTCTACGCGAAAGCCGAGTGGTTCAACCCCGGCGGTTCCGTGAAGGACCGCGCCGCCCTGGCGATGATCGAAGACGGCGAACGGCGGGGCGCGCTCACAAGTGCGAAGACGATCATCGACTCGACCTCAGGCAACACGGGCATCGCGTATGCGCTGGTCGGAGCGGCCAAGGGCTATCGCGTGAAGCTCGTCATGCCCGGCAACGTGAGCGCGGAGCGCAAGGCCCTCGTCACCGCCTACGGGGCGGAGATCGTCTACAGCGACGCGGGCGAAGGCTCGGACGGTGCGATTCTCGTGGTCCGCGACCTGGTCGCGAACGACCCGGATGCCTATTTCTATCCCGACCAGTACTCCAACCCGGCCAACCCGCGTGCTCACTACGAGGGCACCGCGGTCGAAATCCTCGAGCAGACCTCGGGGCGAATCACACACTTCGTGGCGGGCCTCGGGACGACAGGCACTTTTGTGGGGACGTCGCGGCGGCTGAAGGAGCACCACGCCTCGATCCGCACCATCGCCGTGCAGCCCGAAGACTCCTTCCACGGCCTCGAGGGCTTGAAGCACCTGCCGACGGCGATCGTGCCCCGGATCTGGGACCGGGGCGCGGCCGACGAGGTGTGGGACGCGCCCACCGAGCCGGCCTACGACCTTGCCCGCTCTGTGGCGCGCACCGAGGGACTGCTCGTCGGCCACTCGAGCGGCGCCGCCCTGTGGGCGATCCGCCGGCTCGCCGAGTCGATTCACGAAGGCGTCGTCGTCACGGTATTTCCAGATTCAGGCGATCGCTACCTCTCGACCGGCCTCTACGGCGCGCGGCGCGAGTGAACATCACGGGACCCGCCCTGGAGGCGATACGCAGCCATGCCTCGGAAGGCTTTCCACTCGAGATCTGCGGCATGCTGCTCGCGGTCAAAGGATCGCGCGACGTGATCGAAACGCGGCGTGCGACCAACGCCGCGCCCGAGATGAGGGAGGTGCGCTACCGCATCGACCACCGGGAGCACCGCAAGATCGAAGACGAGGCGGACGCGCGGGGCATGGAGATCGTGGGCTACTACCACAGCCATCCCAACCACGCCGCCTACGCGTCGCGGTTCGACACCGAGGACGCGTGGCCGAGCGCCTTCTACGTGATCGCCTCCTGCATCGAACGAGAGGTCCGGGAGGTCAAGGTGTTTCAGAAGCCGGGATGGGATTCCGAAGAGATGGTGGAAGAGCCGCTTCAGGTGACTGACTGATCGCTCGGCGGCGCGCTCTGGACGCTGGTCGGCGCGGCCGCCGCGTCGGGTTTCGGCGCGGTGCTGTGCGCCACCAAGGCGGGACTCCTGTGGGTGCGACCTCCAGTACCGTCTAATTGACACCGTGCCCAGGCCCATCGTCGCCATCGTGGGGCGGCCGAACGTAGGCAAGTCGACTCTGTTCAACCGCCTCCTCGGGTGGAAAAAGGCGATCGTCGATCCCGAGTCCGGGCTGACACGAGATCGCCTCTACGGCGTGGCTGATTGGCGCGGCCGCGAGTTCAGCGTCGTCGACACCGCGGGGCTGGACCTGGACGGCGCGAAGGACGAGTCACGCGCCGCCATCGAGGCGCAGACGAAGATCGCCATCGGCCAGGCGGACCTGATCCTGCTGCTGCTCGACGTGAGGCAGGGACTCACCCCGATCGACCGGGAGATCGCGCAGATGCTCAGGCGCTCGCGGCGAAAGGTGATAGTCGCGGCGAACAAGGCCGACTCGCCAAGCGAGCGGCACTTCGCGCACGAGCTCCTGGAGCTCGGGTTCGAAGAGCCGTCCCTCATCTCCGCGCAGCACGGCCTCGGCGTGGGAGAGCTGCTCGATCGCGTCCTGGACGGGCTGCCGCCACCGGAGCTCGCGTCGCCGGCCGACGAGAAGGCGGACCGGCTCGCCATCATGGGGCGGCCGAACGTCGGCAAGTCGTCGCTGCTCAACGCGTTGCTCGGCGATGAGCGGGCGCTGGTCAGCTCGACACCCGGCACGACGCGCGACCCGATCGACACGGAGCTCGTGTTTGACGGAGTGCCGGTCATCCTCGTCGACACGGCGGGAATCCGGCGCAAGTCCTCGAGCCGCGACCGGCTCGAGCGCTACAGCCTGCTCAGGGGCATTCATGCCATGGAGCGATCCGACGCCGTGCTCCTCGTGGTCGACGCCTCCGCCGGCATCCTGGCCCAGGACCAGCACGTGGCGGGCTACGCGCTCGAGGCCGGCAAGGGCCTGGTCATCGTCGTCAACAAGATCGACCTCGTGCCGCCGGCTGAGCGCAAGCCTGCTCACTGGCGCCAGCTGCTTGCGCGGGAGTTCAAGTTCGCGCCCCACGCCCCAGCGGCCATGGTCTCGGCGAAGACCAGGGAAGGCATCGGCACGCTGCTGCCCACCGCGCTCGAGGTCGTCGGCCAGCGCCGGCTCAGGATGCCGCCCAACGAGCTGAATCGGGTCCTTCGCGAGGCGTTTCTCGAGCATCCGCCTCCGAGCTTCAAGGGCAGGCGCCTGAAGCTGGGCTACGCCACCCAGGCGGGGGGCGAGGCGCCGACTGTGGTGCTGTTCGTCAACGACACCGGGCTGCTGCACTTCTCGTACAGGCGCTACCTGGAGAAGAAGATCCGGGATCGCTTCGGGCTGGCGGGCAACCCTCTCAAGCTCGTGCTGCGCGAGGGTGAGGACAGAAAGCGCGGGACTCCGCGGCGGGCCGGCCGCACGGCTTCGGCCGGTCTTCCGCGGCAAGCAGGGAAGTGACGTTTACATTTCGCTCATGACCGCCAGACAACCGTCTGACGCGGGGATGATCTCTTAGTGCTATGGCCGCTTCGATGAGCTCCAAGATCATGGTCGTCGACGATGAGGCGCACATCGTCGAGCTGGCTCGCCTCTACCTCACGCGAGAGGGTTACGAGGTGGAGGGAGTGGGGGATGGAGCCCAGGCCGTGTCCCGTTTCGGCCAGCTCAAGCCCGACCTGGTGATCCTTGACATCATGCTGCCGGGCACCGACGGCCTGACCATCTGCAAGGAGATCCGCAAGCAGAGCCAGGTGCCGATCATCATGCTGACCGCGCGCGACGAGGTGACGGACAAGGTCGTCGGCCTCGAGGTCGGCGCGGACGACTACCTCACCAAGCCCTTTCACCCCCAGGAGCTCGTCGCGCGGGCCAAAGCCCTGCTGCGGCGGGCCAAGCTGGAGCCGGACCAGCCGAAGCTGATCCGCGCAGGAAAGCTGGAAGTGGACCTCGAGCGACACGAGGTCCGGCACGGTAAGGAGCGCGTGCAGCTGCGACCCAAGGAATTCGACCTTTTGACGCTGCTGGCGCGACATCCCGGGCGCGTCTTCCAGCGCAGCGAGCTGCTCGACCTGGTCTGGGGCTATGACTTTCCGGGCTACACGCGGACGGTCGACGTCCACGTGCAGCAGCTGCGCGAGAAGCTGGCGGCCGCGCACGTCGCCGACCCCAGCATCCAGACCGTGTGGGGCGTCGGATACCGGTTGGAGCTGGCGGGGAGCTGACACTCCGACTCCGCCTCCTCGCCGCCGCCGCCGGCATCGTGGCCGTGAGCCTCCTGCTGGCCGGCGCGCTCACCTGGGTTTTCATCCGCGACCTCGAGTTCCAGAGCACACAGGAACAGCTGGATCGCCAGGTCGTGCAGGCACGCGTCGCGGTGATGCACGCCGAGTGCCTGGTTCCGCCGAAGGTCGCGACGAACACGAGCTGTGGCCGCTACGTGCTGCCCGACGAATTCGTGCAGCGCCTCAACGTGCTCGCCCCGCGGCTCGGCGGCGGCCGCCTGCTGCTCCTCGACAGCCGGCGGAGCATCGTGTACGACAGCGCCAGCATCGACACGGCTGGAGCCACCATCCCTTTGACAGGCTCGCGGCGCGTGGCGAACGTCGGCGAGGCGAAGGCGGTCCTCGACGGCCAGAACTACATCCTCGCCGCCATCGGGCTGACGCAGTCACGCGATCCCCTCTCAGCGTCCTACGTCGCGCTCGCCCAGCCGCAGTCGATGATCGCGTCCGCCGCGGCCGGAGACCTGGCGTCCCGGCTTCTCGAGGCGGGCGGCGCCGCGCTCGTGCTGGCGATGCTGCTCATCCTCCTCGTCAACCGCTCGCTGACCGGGCCGCTCACGCAGCTGGCGTCCGCAGCCGAGGACATCGCCGCCGGCAATTACTCGCGACGCGTGAGCCTCAAGGGCCAGGACGAGCTCGGCCTGCTCGGGTCTGCGTTCAACCGCATGGCCGAGGCGGTAGAGCGTGCCAGGCGGGTTCAGCGTGACTTCCTGGCCAACGTCTCGCACGAGCTGAAGACGCCGCTGACCAGCCTGATCGGGTTCAGCCAGGCGCTCGTGGACGGCAGCCTGGTGGGCGAGGCCGACCGCACGCGCGCTGCGACGATCGTGCACGAAGAGTCTGAGCGCGTGCTGCGCATGGCCCAGGAGCTGCTCGACCTGGCGCGGGTGGAGGCGGGCTCGATCTCGATGCACATCACGGCCGTCGACCTCGGAGCTCATCTTCAGCAGGAGCTGGAGATGGTCCGGCCCCGCGCCGACGGTCGCGGCCTGACGCTCAAGCTCTCGGTCCCCGAGGACATGCCGCCTGTGGCGGCGGACCCGGAGCGCCTGCACCAGGTCCTGGACAACCTGCTCGACAACGCCGTCAAGTACGCACCTTCGGGATCACTCGTCAACGTGATGGCGCGCCTGAGCGGCGGCGCCGTGGAGACGGTGATGTCGAACCCGGCAGGACCGCACAGGCCGGACCCTGACCGCATGTTCGACCGCTTTTACCGTGCCGATCCATCGCGCTCCGCGGCGGCGGGCGGCGTCGGCCTCGGCCTCGCCATCTCGCGCGAGCTCAGCCTCGCGATGGGCGGCCGGATGTGGTCCGATTTCGACGAAGCGGGCGACCTGCGCGTGCACCTGCTCCTGCCCGCCTCACGCGAGTCCGCGCCGGCCGCACCGATCGCGCCGGCCGCTGCGGCGGCGCCGGCCCCCCAGGCGGTGGCCTAGAGCTAACCGGCCGCCGGCGGCACCACCAGGGTGACCGGGTTTTCGACCAGGCGTTTGACCTCGGCCATGAATTGCGCCGCGGTCGCCCCGTAGAACACGCGGTGGTCTACCGACAGCGTCATCCGCATCACCTTGCCCGGCACGATGCGCCCCTCCTCGACCACCGGCACGTCCTTGATCGCACCGACCGCGAGGATGGCCGCCTCCGGCGGGTTGATGATCGCGACGAACTCGTCGACTCCATACATGCCGAGATTGGAGATCGAGAACGTCGCGCCGCTGAGGTCGCCTTCGTTGGGGCGCCCCGACCTCGCGCGCTCGATCACCTGGCGCGACTCGATCGAGATCTGGACGAGGTCTTTCATGTCTGCGTCGTGCACGACGGGCACCAGCAGACCCATGCCCTGGCTCGGCGCGACGGCGAGACCGACGTTGATGGAGCGCTTGCGCTGGAAGCGGCCGTCCACCCACGAGCTGTTCACCTCGGGAAACTTGCGCAGGGCGAGCGCGCAGGCGCGGACGAGGAAGTCCGTCATGGTGACCTTCTCGGCCCCGGGCACGGAGTCCTTGAGCTGCTGCCGCAGGCTGACAGCGAGGTCGACCCGCGCTTCGACAGTGACCTGGAACTCCGGGACCGTGGACTTGGACTCCGCCATGCGTCGCGCGATGGTCGCCTGCATCCGGGTCGGCTCGACGAGCTCGACGTCCGGCCCACCGGCGCGAGGGGGCGCCGGGGCCGCCCGGCGGCGCTCGGTCTTGGGCCTGGCTGTCGTCGCCGCCGCGAGCACGTCTTCCTTGACGATCCGGCCTTCCGGGCCGCTTCCCTTCAAGGCGGCGAGGTCGACGCCCATCTCAGCGGCCAGGCGCCGGGCGAGCGGCGAAGCCCGGATGTCGCGGCCGTCGCTGCCGGCTTCCGGCGCCCGCTCCGCCGGCTCTGCCTGTGGTGGAGCTTCGCGGGGCGGAGCCTGCTGGGCCGGCGCGTCTTGCGGCGGAGCTTCTCGCGACTGGGCTGATTTCTGGGCCGGTGGGCGCTCCTCGCCCGCGGGCCGCTCTGTTTTCTGCTCCTTCGGCCTGGCCGGCGGGGGTGCCGCCTCGCCGGCCTCGCCGATGCGGGCGATCGGTGCGCCGATCTTTGCTGGCACGCCCTGCTCGACCAGGATCGCCAGCTCCCCATCCGCCTCGGCCTCGAGGTCGAAGGTGGCCTTGTCCGATTCGACCTCGGCCAGCACCTCGCCCGTCTTCACCTGGTCGCCGCTCTTCTTCTTCCACTCGACGATGGTGCCTTCCTCCATCGTGTCGGAGAGCTTCGGCATGTTGACGTCAGGCATGGGGCTTCTTCCCCAGCGTGCCGCGCACCAGGCGCTTGATGTCCTCGCTGGTCGGGATCGACGCCTTCTCCAGCGGCAGGCTGTACGGCATCGGCACCTGGGCCCCGCCCAGGCGGCGGATGGGAGCGTCGAGGTAGTCGAAGCAGCGCTCCTGCACGCCGGCCGTGATCTCGGCGGTCACGCCGTACGTCGACCATCCTTCCTCGACCACCACGCAGCGGCCGGTCTTGCGGACCGACTCCACTATCGGCGCCCAATCGATCGGCCTGATGGAACGCAGGTCGATGACCTCGACGTCGACGTCCTCCTCTTCGAGCTGCTTCGCGGCCTCGTTGGCGAGGACCGCCATCCGCGACACTCCGACGATGGTGATGTCCGAGCCGGTGCGTCGCAGGGCGGCCTTGCCGAGCGGCGTCGTGTAGTCCCCCTTCGGCACCATGCCGCGAATGTTGTAGAGGCTCATCGACTCGAGGAACATCACCGGGTTGTCGGACCTGATGGCCGACTTGAGCAGCCCCTTGGCGTCCTCAGGCGTGGTCGGGGCCACCACCAGCAGGCCGGGAATCAGCCCATACAGAACCTCGAGGCTGTGTGAGTGCTGCGCCGAAAGCTGGTGGCCGGCGCCGCCGGGCATGCGGATCACCATCGGCACCTGGGCCTCCCCGCCGAACATGTAGCGGATCTTCGCGGCGTTGTTGACGATCTGGTCGTACGCCACCAGCGAAAAGTTGATGGTCATCAGCTCTACCACCGGGCGGAGACCGAGCATGGCGGATCCGATCGCGGTGCCGACGATGACCTCCTCGGCGATCGGCGCGTCAACCACGCGCTGCGGACCGAACCTGTCGAGCAGGCCTTCCGTGACGCGGTAGGCCCCGCCGAACTTCCCGATGTCCTCCCCGATCAGGTAGATCGAGTCGTCGCGCTCCATCTCTTCATAGAGCGCCTCACGCAGCGCGACGCGGTAGAGCTTCTCCTCGGCAGCCGGCGCCTCGGCTTGCGGCCGAGCCTGAGCGGTCGCCATCAGACCGGCTCCGCGCGCAGCTCGGGTCGCTCTTCCCAGTCGCCCGCGTAGGTGTACCTGTACAGGTCGTCGGGGCTCGGGTCCGGGCTCTCGTCGGCAAACTGGATGACCTCGCGGACCTGGGCGTCCACCTCCTGCCGCACCTGCTTGAAGTACTCCTCGTCCGCCAGGCCGCTCTGCTCCAGCTCGTGCTCGAAGGCGACGATCGGGTCCGCCTTGCGCCACTTCTCCTTGTCCTCGTTAGACCGGTACTTGTCCGGGTCGACCACCGAGTGGCCCTTGAAGCGATAGCACCGGGCTTCGACGAACCTCGGCTCCGAGTCGGCACGCGTCCGCTCGACCATCTCGCTGGTGCGCAGCAGGACCTCGCGCAGGTTCATGCCATCGACCTGTATCGACTCCATGTCGTAGGCGCACGCCTTCTTGTAGATGTCGGCCACAGCTGACGCGGCCTCGACCGGCGTGCCCATCCCGTACTGGTTGTTCACGCAGAACCACACGACCGGCAGGTGGAAGACCTTCGACATGTTGAGCGACTCGTGGAACGCTCCGATGTTCGTGGCGCCGTCGCCGAACATGCAGAAAACGACGTCCTTGGCCTTGTGGTAGCGGACAGCCCAGCCGCCGCCGACCGCGAGCGGCAGGTGGCCTCCGACGATGCCATATCCGCCCATGAAGCGAAGGTTCGCGTCGAACATGTGCATCGACCCGCCTCGCCCATGCGATGTGCCCGTCTCCTTGCCGAAGAGCTCCGCCATCACTGCTTTCGGATCGATGCCACGCGCGATGGCGTGTCCGTGCTCGCGGTAGCTCGTGAAGATGTAGTCGTTCGGCTTGAGCCCGTGGATGCCGCCGACGACGGTGGCCTCCTCGCCGATGTTGAGGTGACAGTAGCCACCGATCTTCGCTTTCGTGTACTGCTCCTGCGCCCGCTCCTCGAAACGGCGGATCAGCTGCATCTCACGATGCAGGCCGAGCAGGAAGGCGCGATTCTCCTTCTTGAGCTCGAGGACCTTGGGATTGATCGTGTTCGGTGTGGGGGATGGGACGGGGGTCTTGACAGTGGCAGACATTTCCTTGCCTCGATTTTGCTGGATATTCGAAACCTGGGTCGCCTGCGCCTCCCCGCTTGCCGGGGAGGTGGCGGGCGCCAGCCCGCCGGAGGGGCCGGATGTTGCTGCCTCCCCGCTTGCCGGGGAGGTGGCGGGCGTCAGCCCGCCGGAGGGGGCGGACGTTGCTGCCTCCCCGCTTGCCGGGGAGGTGGCGGGCGCCAGCCCGCCGGAGGGGGCGGACGTTCGCCGGTTCGCCACATGAATCGCTCGTCCCTGTGCCGCCAGGGCCCCCTCCATCAGGGATTCGGGCAGCGTCGGGTGAGCGTGGATCGTGAGGTCGATCTGCTCCAGGGTCAGCCCGTTCTGCACCGCGAGAGTCGCTTCCGCGACGAGGTCGGTGGCGCGCGGTCCGATGATGTGGGCCCCCAGCAGCCGGCCTGACGTTGCGTCGGCGACGACCTTGACGAAGCCCTCCGATTGTCCAAGGGTCAAAGCACGCCCGGAGGCGGCGAAGGGGAACCGTCCGACCTTGACCTCGAGCCCCTTTTCCCTGGCCTCTTTCTCGCCGAGTCCGACGTGGGCGATCTCGGGGTCGGTGTAGATGCAGTTCGGCGCGGCGTGGTAGTCGGGGATACGGTCCGCGTGTCCGGCGATGTTCTCCACGGCGCACACCCCTTCGTATGAGGCGACGTGCGCGAGCATGATGCCGCCGATCACGTCGCCGATCGCCCAGACGCCTGCGGCCGTCGTCCGCAGGTGATCGTCGACGACGACGCGCCCGCGGTCGAGCTTGACGCCGGCCTTCTCCACGCCGAGGCCCTGTGTGTAGGGCACGCGCCCGACGGCGAGCAGGACGTGGTCGGCGTCGACGGCGCCGCCTTCGCCACCGGTCGAGAACCGAACCTGAAGCGCTCCGTTCTGCCGGGCGACCTCGGCTACCTTGCTGTCGGTGTGGATCTCTCCGCCGAGCCCAGCGAGGTGCTTGGCGTAGACGGCGACCAGGTCGGCGTCGACCATCGGCAGCACCTGCGGCAGCATCTCGAGCACCCTGACCTTGCTGCCGAGGGCGGCGAACATTGCGGCGAACTCCATGCCGACCACTCCTCCGCCGATCACCGCCAGCCGTTTGGGAACCTCTTTGAGCTCCAGGATCTGATCCGAGTCGATCGTCAGCTCGGCGCCCTGGAGCGGGATGCGCGCCACGGCCGAGCCGGTGGCGATGACGATGTCCTTCGCCTGCACCTGCTCACCCGCGACCTCGACGACACCCTTGCCGGCCAGCCTCGCGCTTCCCTTGAACGACTTCACCCCGCCGGCTTTGAGGAGTCCCTCCACGCCCTTGACCAGCTGGTCCACCACCGATGCCTTTCGCTTCTGGGCGGCCTGGAGGTCGAAGCCGATCCGATCGGCGACGAGCCCGAACGGAGCCCCGGCCCTGGCCAGGCTGTAGAGCTCGGATGACTGCAGCAGCGCCTTCGTCGGGATGCAGCCGCGGACCAGGCAGGTGCCGCCCATGCGGTCCTTCTCGACGATCGCCGTCCGCGCGCCGAGCTGGGCCGCGCGCAGCGCGGCCACGTACCCGCCGGGTCCGCCACCGATCACGACCACGTCGAAGCCCTCAGTCATATAGCTCCTGTCTATACAAGGTATCGGAAAAAATTATGCCTTCCGCCCTCGGATCCTGGCCCCGTTGGGGCTGTAGCGGTTGACGATCGGCATCCGCCGGTCACGCCCGAAGGCCCGCGGAGTGATCTTCACGCCCGGGGGAGCCTGCCGCCGCTTGTACTCGCTGTTGTCGACGAGCTGGATCACCCTGGCGACCGTCTCCGGCCGGTGTCCTGCCGCCACGAGCTCCTCGGGGCTCTGGTCCTCCTCGATGTAGCCACGCAGAATCGGGTCGAGCTCTTCGTAGGCCGGCAGGCTGTCGGTGTCCTTCTGGCCCGGCTTCAGCTCGGCCGACGGCGGCTTGGTCAGAACCCGCTCCGGGATGGCGGGGCCGATGGAGTTCCGATACCGGGACAGCGCGTAGACCGTCGTCTTCATGATGTCCTTGAGCACCGCGTAGCCGCCGGCGATGTCGCCGTAAAGCGTGCCGTAGCCCGTCGCGAGCTCGGACTTGTTGCCGGTGGCGAGCACGATGTAGCCGAACTTGTTCGAAAGTGCGTGGAGGATCGTCATGCGGATGCGCGGCTGAAGGTTCTCCTCCGCGATCCCGGCCCCGGTGCCGCGGAACGTGCCGGCGAGGATCTCTTCGAACCCCTGGTGAGGCGGGTCGATGGGAAAGTCGATCAGCTGCATGCCCAGGTTCTCGGCGACCATGCCGGCGTCTTCGAGGCTTTCGGGCGAGGTGTGCCGCGAGGGCATTCGCACGCCGATGACGTTTTCCGGACCAAGCGCGTCACACGCGATGGCGGCGGTGAGCGCCGAATCGACCCCGCCCGACATGCCGATCACGACCTTCTCGAAGCCCTGCTTCCGGATGTAGTCGTGCGTGCCGAGCACGACGGCCGCGTAGATCTCTGCCGGGCCGTCCAGCGGTACCTCCATCCGGGGCTCGACGCGTGGCGCTTCTTTCGGGGAGCGGGCCGTGTCGACTGTTATGTCGGCGACGGCGAGCTCGAGCCGCTCCGCACCTTCCGCCTCGCGCCTGATGTTCTCGACCGGCCTGTGCACCGGTAACGATGCGTCGATGTCGCAGACCAGCAGCTCCTCGACGAAGGACGCGGCGTGGGCCAGCACGCGACCGTGAGGATCGAAGACCACGCTGTTGCCGTCGAAGACGAGCTCGTCCTGGCCGCCCACCGTGTTGACCCACGCGACGAATGCCCCGTACGAGGTGGCGCGTTCGCCCACCATCGCCTCGCGCGGCCCGCGCTTGCCGGCATGGTACGGAGAGCCGTTGATGTTGATCAGCACCTGAGCACCGTGATGGGCCTCCCACGCCATCGGCCCGGATGGAAACCAGCAGTCCTCGCAGACGGTCAGGCCGACCCTCACGCCGTCGAGCAGGAAGATCGGACATTCGTGGCCAGGCTCGAAGTACCGCTTCTCGTCGAAGACGCCGTAGTTGGGCAGGAACACCTTGTGGTAGACAGCCTTGCGTTCGCCGTCGTGCAGCAGCGCCGCGGCGTTGAAGATGTCGCCGTCCTGGTCGACGAAGCCGACCACAGCGGTGATGCCCCGGGTGGCGCGGGCGACGAACCGAAGCTGGGCGAGGTTGTCGCGCACGAAGGATGGCTTGAGCACCAGGTCCTCCGGGGGGTAACCGGTGATCGCCAGCTCCGGGAAGCAGACCACGTCCGCCTCGGCGTCCCGAGCGCGGCCGATCCAGTCGACGATGAGGCGGGCGTTGCCTTCCAGGTCGCCGACGGTGGGATTGATCTGAGCGAGCGCGATCCTCACAAACCAATTTTCGTCCTCCTGCATCCTTACCATTTGGCTGCTTGGCTTACTTCGAACGCTTGCGCGCGCTCTCGGCCGAACGCAACACCATGCTTTGCGTCGGGCTCGACCCCGACCCCGAGCGGATCGAGGGCGGCGCGGCCGGAGCGTTGCGGCACTGTCTCGAGGTGGTTCGCCAGACGGAGGAGCACGCGTGCTGCTTCAAGCCGAACAGCGCCTTCTGGGAGCAGTACGGACCTGACGGGTGGGCGGCTCTCATGGAGCTGCGGGACGCGGCGCCGGGCACGCCGTTCCTCTTCGACGCCAAGCGCGGCGACATGGGCAACACGATGAGGGCCTACGCGCTCACCGTCTTCGTGACGCTGGCCATGGATGCCGCGACCGTCAACCCGTACCTCGGCGCCGACTCGCTGGAGGAGTTCACGCGCTATGAGGATCGCGGCGTCTACGTGCTTTGCCGCACGTCAAATCCTGGCGCCACCGACCTGCAGCACCTCGATTCCGGGGGCCAGCCCGTGTACCAGCACGTCACGGCGATGGCGACGCGGCTGAACATGCGGGGCAACGTAGGCCTGGTGGTCGGAGCGACTGCGCCCGCGCAGGTCGGCGAGGTGCGTCGCGCGACAGACCTGCCGTTTCTCGTTCCCGGTGTCGGCGCGCAGGGTGGCGACGTGGAAGCCTCGGTGCGCGCCGCATGGAACGGCGACCGGGCTTCGTGCCTCATCTCCTCGAGCCGCGGTGTGATGTATGCGAAGAGCCCGGGCGGCGCGGCCGCGGCCCTGAAGGCCGACATCAACACGGCGGCCGGCGTACGCGCGTGAGCGAAACGCCAGAGCGCAAGCACAGCACGCGGATCCTCCTCGCCGGACACATCATCGATTCGATGATGCTGCCGCAGGTGATGGACATGGTGATGGACCTCGGCGGCAACTTCACGATCGACGAGCTGCGCGTCGGCCAGCACAAGACGGACACCTCGCTGTGCCGGATGGAGATCGTGGCGCCGACCGCGGAGCTGCTGGACGTGATAGTCCAGCGCGCGCGCGCCCTGGGCGCCACCGCCGAGTCGGAGCAGCCGGTCACGCTCGCCGGCGTCGAGCGGGAGGGCGTCTTTCCCGAGGGCTTTTACTCGACGAGCAACCTGCCGACGGAGATCCTGCTCGACGGTCGATGGGTGCCGGTGGAGAACATCGAGATGGACGCGGCGATCGCGGTGGACCGGAGCCGGAAGCGGGCGTGGTGCATCGTCTTCCAGGGCGCGAAGCCCGGCGTCGAGGTCGTGGTCGGTTACCAGGGCGTGCGCGTGATTCCACTCGAGCGCTCGCGCCAGACCGAGATCTTCAGCTTCATGGGCAGCGAGGTCTCGGCGGAGAAGCCGAAGAAGGTCCTGATCGCCCGCATCGCCGAGGAGATGCGTCATGCCCGCGCCGAGGGCGGCCGCATTCTCGTCGTGGCCGGTCCTGCAGTGGTGCACACGGGCGCCGGCAGGTATCTGTCGCGCCTCATCGAGCTCGGCTTCGTCCAGGTCCTGTTCGCTGGGAACGCGCTCGCGGTGCACGACGTCGAGTCGGCGCTGTTCGGCACGGCGCTGGGCATCAACGTCGAAAGCGGCCTGCCGATCGAGCACGGCCACGAGCACCACATGCGCGCCATCAACCGCGTCCGCGCGGCCGGGGGACTCGTTCCGATGGTCGAGAGCGGGGAGCTCAAGGCCGGCGTGATGAAGTCCGCAATCGACCATGGCGTGGACATCGTGCTGGCCGGCTCCGTGCGGGACGACGGGCCGCTGCCCGACGTGATCACCGACATGATCGAGGCGCAGACACGGATGCGGGCGTCGCTGGCCGGTGTGCGGATTGCGCTGATGCTTTCGACCATGCTGCACTCGATCGCTACAGGCAACATGCTGCCCGCCGGCGTGCGCACCGTCTGCGTCGACATCAACCCCTCGGTGGTCACCAAGCTGGCCGATCGCGGCAGCTGGCAGTCCGTGGGGCTGGTGACCGACGTCGAGTCCTTCTTGCGCGAGCTGGCCCTGGTGCTGGAAACTGACGGACATGGGTAAAGGACGCGACAAGCAGGGCCGTGAGGCGAAGAAGAAAAAGAAGGTCAAGCAGCCGGGCGGCCCGGCCGCGTCTGACCTTCAGTTTCGACACCACTCCGTGGTGACGAGCCAACCTCCGCCGCAGCCGAGGCCCGCCGAACAGCCCTAGGCGGGGAGAGCCTCCGCGCGGCGGGGCCACATGCGATAGGCCATCGCGGCCAGCACCAGGCCGAACACGCCGGCCAGCACCCGCTGCGGGAGCCACAGGGCCAGCACAGCGCCGAGGATCGCCGCAGGGACGCCGGCGGCGGCCATCCGGCCGGCGGCTCCGAGGTCGACGTCGCCGTTCCGGTGGTGGACCAACGCGCCCAGCGCCGCGGTGGGCAGGATGGCCAGCAGCGACGTCCCCTGCGCGATCCTCTGGTCGACGCCGAAGCCGAGGACGAGAGCCGGCACCACCAGGATGCCGCCCCCGACGCCGGTGAGGCCGCTGAGGGTTCCGATCACGAGCCCGACCACCGCGATCAGCACCACCTGCAGCGCACCCTCGCCGCCCGCTCGCGCGGTGGCGGCCGGTGGGCTCGACAGAAACGTGTAGTACAGCTCGTTCACCGCACCCACCAGCAGCAGGGCCGCGACCAGCATCCTCAGCGGGCGCTCTGGGATCACGAGCGCGAGTCGAGCCCCGGCGAGCGCTCCGGCGGAGCTGCCCAGCATGAGGAAGACCGCAACCTGGAGGTCGAGCTGCGGGCTGCCTCCTCCGAAGTAGTAGACGGCCGCGCCGACGACGGCGATGGGCACGATCGCGGCCAGGGACGTTCCGGCCGCGGTCCGCTGCCGGGTGCGCGTCCACAGCACCTGCAGCGGCACCATGATGAAGCCGCCGCCGACGCCGAGGAGGCCGCCGGCCAGGCCCGCGATCCCTCCGATGGCTGCGTCGGCGGAGCGATGCGGTCCGGGCTGCGGGTGGGTCTCCCCGGCGCTAGGAGAGACGCCCGACATAGAGGTCGATCACCTCGTCATCTTCGAGCAGATCTCGACCTCGCCCGTCCAGCCGGTTCTGGCCGAGCACCAGCACGTAAGCCCATTCCGCGTGGCGAAGCGTCTCGCGCGTGTTCTGCTCGATCACGAGCACCGCGACCCTGGTGGCCGCGATGGCCTCGATCCTTTCCCAGATCAGGGCCTGGAACTTCGGGGCGAGGCCGGCGCTGGGCTCGTCGAGGATGAGCACCGCCGGGTCGACCATCAGGCCCCGGGCCAGGGCGAGCATCGTCCGCTGGCCGCCGCTCAAGGTGCTCGCCTTGCGGTGCGCCGAGGAGGCGAGGTCGGGAAAGAGCTTGAAGAGCTGATCGATCCGGTCGTTCACCCCGTGCCGGCGGCTGTACCCACCCATGTCGAGGTTCTCGCGGATGGTCAGCTCGGGGAACACGTTCGCCACCTGCGGAACGTAGGCAAGCCCACGGCTCACCATCCGCTCTGCCGGTTGCCCGGTCACGTCCGCGCCCATCACCGTGACGCGGCCGGCGCTCGGTCGGATGAGTCCGGCGATGGCTTTGAGCAGCGTCGACTTGCCGGCTCCGTTCGGTCCCACGATCGCGGTGATGGCCCCGCGTCGCGCGACCATGCTGACATCGCTGATCACCGGAGGGCCGCCGTACCCGGCGGTGAGCTTTTCGACCGAGAGAGCGGGCGCCTCTCCACCTGGACCCGCGCTCATCGCGTCACCACCTCGCCCAGGTACGCGTCGACCACGGCCTGGCTCGAACGCAGCGACTCGAACGGGCCCTCGGCGATCACGGCGCCATGCGCCATCACGATGACGTGCTGCGTGACCCGCTCGATGAAGGGCAGGTTGTGCTCCACCACGACGACGGTGGTGCCGGCCGCGACGAATCCCTCGATGGCGACGGCCATGCGCTCGCCCATGACCGGGTTCACGCCGCCCATGGGCTCGTCGAGGATCACGAGCTGGGGAGCGGCCATGCGGATGCGAGCAAACTCGACGAGGCGCTTCTGGCCGCCGCTCAGGTTGCCCGCCCGTTCGTTGCGCAGGGTCCCAAGACCCATCTCCTCGAGGATCTGCCGCCCCTGCGCCAGCTCCTTGCGGGAGGCTTCGCGCTGGGCGCGTCCGAGCCCGATCACGCCGCGAAAGAACGTCTCCCGCCCCGGGTCCCAGCGCGCCATGACCACGTTTTCCAGCACGGTCAGCCCGGGCCATTCTCGAGGTGACTGAAAGGTCCGGACCAGTCCGCGGCGCGAGATGACGTGGGGGGGAAGACCCTGGATCTCCCGCCCCTTGAAGGTCACCGTCCCCGCGTCGGGCAGCCTGAATCCGGAGATGAGGTCGATCGCGGTGCTCTTGCCCGCCCCGTTGGGCCCGATCAACCCGGTCACCTGGCCCTGTGGCGCGACGAAAGAGCAGCCCTCGACCGCGTAGACGCCGCCGAAGTGCTTGCTCAGCCCTTTCACCTCGAGCGCCGGCGCGGCAGGCGTCGCCATCACGCCGACTGCGGGGCGGGTGCGGGGGCGGGAGCGGCCGGTGGCTCGCGGTCGACGAACCTCCGCTCCGGGAGCAGGCCGTTCGGCCGGAAGCGGAGGAACAGCACCAGCACGAGCCCGATGAGCACGCCGCGCATCGCGAGCAGGACCTGGGGGTGAAGCGTGTTCAGCTCGCCGAGCAGCGGGACCTGCGGGAGAAATCGCGTCGACTCCTGCACCAGCACGCCCATGACCAGCACACCGAGGACCACGCCCCTGATGTTTCCCCGGCCGCCCACCAGCACCGCGGCGTACAGCGCGATCACCTCGCCGACGGGCGACCAGGCCGACGGGTTGAAGGCGCTCAGGTAAGCGGCGAAAAGGGATCCCGCCAGGCCGCCGAGCGCCGCGCCCAGGACGTAGCCCTTCAGCTTCAGCCGGTAGATGTCGCGCCCGAAAGCAGCCGCGGCCCTTTCGTCCTCGCGCAGCGTGCGGAGCGCCATCCCGAATCGGCTGACCGAGACACGCGCCATGAAGACGTAGACGAGGACGAAAACGACGACGGAGAGGATGAGGAAGAAATACTGATAGGCCTTGTAGTCGAGGCCCAGCCAGTCGCCCATCGGGTCGAAGAGGCCCGACAGGCCGTTGAACCCGTCGAAAAGCGGCGTGTACTGGCCCGCGATGATGTACACGACGTAAACCGCGCCCAGGGTCACGATCGAGAAGTAGATCCCGCGCAGGTGGCGCAGCGCGATGAGGCCGACGACGAACGCGACCGCCATCGTCGTCAGGACCGCCACCACCACCGCGACCGGGAAAGGAAGCGTGAGGCCGAGGATGTACTGCGCCGGCGCCGTGGCGGGTCCGATGGTGAGGACGAGGGTCATGTAGGCGCCCACGGCGACGTAGCCGTAGTAGGCGAGGTCGAAGTCACCCGACCAGCCCCAGATGACGTTCAGGCCGAGGGCCATGATGCCGAAGATCGCGCCCTCGGTGACGACCGCGACGAGGTAGGTGGTCACTCGAAGACGGTCCTCCGCGCGTTGGTGAACAGGCCTCGCGGCCGGACCAGGATCACCAGCGCGAGGATGGCGAACGCGATGGCCAGGTTGTAGCTCGCGCTGATGTTGCCGCCCACGAACGGCACCGGAAGGGTGGGCACGAACTCGAGGATGAGCCCGACGATGAGCGCTCCGACCATCGTGCCGAACGCCCGGCCCAGGCCGCCCGCGACGGTCGCCGTCAGCGTGATCAGGAAGAAGCTGAAGCCGAAGTAGGGGCTGAACGTGCCCACCTGCTCGGCGAGCATGAAGCCGGCGTAGCCGGCGATGAGCCCGGCCAGGAAGAACGTCGCGGCGGCCACCCGCGTGGCGTTGATGCCCGTGACGCGGGCGAGCTCACGATTCTGCGAGACGGCGCGCAGGGCCTTGCCAAACCTCGTCCTCGAGAGAATGACGTAGAGCCCGAGCGTGATCGCGATCGCCGAGCCGATGATCTCGCCGTCGAGCGCGTTCCAGAGAAACGGTCCGACCTGGCGCGGCGCGCCCGGGTCGATCGTGTAAGCGAGGTTCGCCGCCCCGAAGAAGATGACCAGCACGTTCTGGATCACGAACGAGATGCCGAGGGTGGCGATGAACACGACGGTGGGGCTGGCGCCGAAGCGGATGAACGGTCCGATGACGCTCGAGTACATTCCGAGCGCCACCAAGCCGCCGGCCAGCGCCGCCGCGATCGCCGCCGCGATGGCGCTGCCCGTCCGCTGGTGCATGAGGTACGCGGCGTAAGCGCCGGCGGTCAGGATCTCACCGTGCGAGATGTTGGCGACGTTCGTCACGGCGTACTGCAAGGTGAAAGCGACCGCCGACAGCGCGAGGATGGACGCGGTGACGATCCCGAAGCCAAGCGTCAGCAGCGCGTCGTGCACGGCTCAGCCTCCATTCTGGCGTGGCACGACACGCCTCAGCGTGACGCGGCGACCGGCCGGATTCCCGTCGATGGCTTAGGTCGGGGTCGCCTTGCCCAGGTCGTCGGCGCTCATCGTCGCCACCTGGACCTGCTGACCGGCGAGGCTCTGCTGGAACGCTCCATACGGCCCGAAGGCGTTGTGGAACTGGTTGTAGTCGAGCGGACCGCTCGCGCCCTCGTAGTCGATCTTCGTGCCGGCCTTGACCATCGTCTGGCAGGTCGCATAGGTGAAGCATTCCGAGCCGGGATCGCTCGTGACGTCAGCGATGTGCGCGTTGATGTCGGCGCCCTGGACGCTCTTCGCCTCGTCGATCGCCAGCGCCTGGCTGATCACTGAGTCGTACGCGTAGTTGGCGTTGGCGAGCGGCTGCTGGTTGGCGCCGACGACGGCGGCGAACTGCTTGTTGAACTCGTCGGCGGCCTGGCCGGTGACCGAAACGCCGTAGATCGAGATCAGGTGGTCGTGCGCCACCGGGTACGTGATCGCCTTGAGGTAGTCGTCGCCGCCCGTGACGTCGGTGCCCACGAACGGGATGGCGAGGTTGTCCAGGGACTTGAAGTTCTTGAAGAGCACCGCCGCCGTCGGGGCGTCGGTCTGCGTGAAGATCACGTCGGGGGCGTCGGCGATGACCTGCTGCGCCGTCGAGAGGTAGGACGACTGTCCGGGCGCGATGGTGTAGTTCTTGATCACCGAGCCGCCCAGCTTGGTGAAGGTCGCCGTAATCGGCGGTGGGAAGGTCTGCGCCGCGATGTCGGAGTAGAAGATCAGGTCAGCCTTCTTGTATCCCTTGTTCCAGGCGTACAGCGCCATGGCGACGCTGAGCTGGGAGTCGGACGGGCTGTCCCTCCACAGGTACGGGTTGGAGTTCTTGTCGAAAAGGGTGCTGCCGCCCTGGAACTGGGTGGGGATCTTGGCCGAGGTCACGATCGGCGTGACGGCGCTGATCTCCTGCGTTTCGGGCCCGATGATCCCGACGACGCTGTTGAAGCCAAGCAGCTGCCGCGCGGCGACCGCGCCGTCGGCCTCGTCGCACTGCGTGTCGGCGTGCTGGAGCTCAAGCTGCTGGCCCAGGATGCCGCCCGCGTCGTTGATCGCCTTCTGAGCGACCTGCGAGCCCTGCAGCATGGCCTGGCCCAGGCTGGCCAGGGACCCCGTGAAGCACGAGAGGACCCCCATGGTCACAGGTCCGGTGGGGAGGTGGGAGGTCGAACCACCGCTGCCGCCGCCGCAGGCGGCGAGGGCAAAGGCCGCGGCGATCGGGAGCACGGCGAGGCGGCCCCGCCGGCCGCCGGTTCGGTCTCGCGTTCGAGATGGCATCGATTTCCTCCCTGCAACCCGAGTCGTGAGGACGGCGCGAGCCGAGCGTAGTCGAGCCCGGGTGGGTTGTCAATGGTTGGACCACTGGTCCAATGTGCCTGTTAGACTCGGGAAACAGTGGGCACGCCGTCGATCGCGGCCCTGCGCCCGATGCAGCGCAGCCGCCTCTACGAGGACGTGGGTGAGCGGCTCGGTGAGCTCGTCCGCGAATCCCACATGGCCCCCGGCGACCAGTTCCCACCCGAGCGGGAGCTGTCGCGTCTGCTCAGGGTCAGCCGCACGTCGGTGCGTCAGTCGTTCGTGGTCCTCCAGGCCCTCGGCTTCGTCGACGTACGGCACGGCGAAGGCGTGTTTCTCAGGCGCACACGCGGCTTTGGCGAGTCGCTGTCCAGGATGCTCGAGAGGCGGCGCCGCCTGCCCGACGCGCTGGAGGCGCGCGAGGCCCTGGAGGTCAAGCTGGCCGAGCTGGCGGCGACGCGCCGCAGCGAGGTGGACCTGGCGTCGATGCGGTCCGCCCTGGACCTGATGGAGGAGGAGATCGCGTCGGGCGGCCTGGGCATCGACGGAGACGGCGGGTTCCACCACGCCATCGCGCTCGCCGCGCGCAACGAGGTCCTCCTGCATCTGGTCGACGCCATGGCCGAAGTGATCATGGAGATGCGGATCGAGTCTTTGAGCGAGCCCGGGCGCCCGCTTCGGTCGCTCGCCGCGCACCGGCGGATCCTCGCCGCCATCGAGGCCGGCCGGCAGGAGGCTGCGGCCGAAGCCATGCGCGGCCACCTGCGTGAGGTCGCTGACGTCTCTCTGCTGCGGTGGCAGCCTGAGTCCCCTGGCTAGGGAGATGAGCCAAGGGCGCGCGTGCTCAGCGTGCGGGGGCGCTCTGGACCCCTTCCAGGTATGCGCCTCATGCGGCGCATACGCGGCGCTGACGGCGGTCCAGCGCATCGATCAGCTCGTCGACCGCGGATCCTTTCAGGAGACGGACAGGCATCTTCGGTCCGGCGACCCGATCGGCTTCGCCAACGGCCTCGAAACCTACGAGAAACAGGTGTCGGCGGCCCAGGCCGAAACCGGCCTGCACGACGCGGTTGTCACGGGCCGAGCGGGCCTCTTCGGCCGGGGCGTGGCGCTCGTCGTCTTCGATTTTCGGTTCCTCGGCGGGAGCATGGGCAGCGTGGTCGGGGAGAAGATCGCACGCACCTTCGACCTGGCTCTCCGGGAACGCGTCCCGGCGATCGTCATCTGCTCGTCCGGCGGCGCGCGTATCCAGGAGGGCATGGTGGCCCTGTTCCAGATGTCGAAGACAGCTCTCTTCGCAGCGCGCCTGCGTGAACACGGGGTGCCGCTCATCACCGTCCTGTGCGATCCGACGATGGGCGGGGTCCTCGCGTCGTTTGCGAGCATGGGAGACGTCATCCTGGCCGAACCTCACGCGCGTGTTTCCTTCATCGGGCCGCGCGTGCACAGAGGTGCGATCGGTGACGCCCCGCCGGCCGGCACGGCCGAGTTTGCGCTCCAGCACGGGATGATCGACGCCATCGTCGAGCGGCAGAATCTTCGGCTCGTGCTCGGACACCTGACGGGTTTGCTGCGAGCACCCGACGGGCCCTCGAGGCGCAGGTGGCGCGAGCCGCGGCTTGGCGAGCATGTTGGCGAACCAAGGCCTGTCTGGCAGACGGTCGAGCTGGCGCGCCACCCTCAAAGGCCGACCGGCCCGGACCTGGTGGGCCGCATCTTCAGCGACGTCGTCGAGCTCCATGGTGACCGGGTGGGCGATGACGACGACTCGATCATGGCGTCGGTGGCGCGACTCGCCGGTCGCGTGGTCGTCGTCGTGGCGCAGGACCGCACGGCGGCCGGCGGCGGCCGGACGAGACCGAGCGGCTATCGCAAGGCGCAGCGAGCCTTCACCCTCGCGGAGAGGTTCGGCCTTCCTCTGATCACGCTGGTCGACTCACCGGGCGCAGCCACCGACGAGGAGGCCGAGGCGGGCGGGATCACAGCCGCCGTCGCGGAATCGCTGGCCAGGCTCGGCCGGCTCCGGACTCCTGTGGTCAACGTGGTCACCGGTGAGGGAGGCAGTGGAGGAGCCCTTGCCCTGTCGACCGGCGATCGTCTGCTGATGCTCGAGAACGCGATCTTCTCGGTGATCGGTCCTGAGGCGGCCTCGGCCATCCTCTACCGAGATTCGGAGCACGCCCGCGAGCTTGCGGAGCGCTTGAAGCTCACCTCCAATGACCTCTTCAAGCTGAGGATCGTGGACCGGGTGATCACCGAGCAGCCCGCCGCGCACGAAGCCCCCGACGCGATGGCGGCGGTCTTGCGCGAGGCCCTGATCGATGAGCTCGCCCGGCTCGACGGAACGTCGATCAAGGACTTGCTCTCTCGAAGGGAGACGAAGTACCGGCACGCGCACGCGGTCAAGGGGCGCCTGCACCTCTTCACGCGAGACCTGCCTGCCGCCCCCGGCGACACCTCGGCGATGCGGGCCTGAGCGGTGATCGAGACTTCGCCCCAGCCGCTGTCCGGCATCCGCGTGCTGGACCTCTCGCACGCGCTGGCCGGACCCTACTGCACGATGCTGCTCGGCGATCTCGGCGCGGATGTCGCAAAGGTCGAACCCCCCAAGGGCGACCAGACGCGGATGTGGGGTCCACCCTTCATCGACGGCGAGTCCTCGTACTTCCTGTCCGTCAACCGCAACAAGCGCAGCGTCGTGCTCGACCTGAAGACGGAGCGCGGTCTTTCCGACGCCATCGCGCTCGCGATCGCAAGCGATGTGGTCGTGGAGAACTTCAAACCGGGAGCGGTGGCGCGGCTGGGCCTCGGTGCACCCCGGCTCCAGGAGATCAAGCCGGCGCTCGTGTACGCGTCGATCAGTGGCTACGGGCAGAACCAGCCGACCCTCGCGGGTTACGACCAGATCGCCCAGGGCACGTCGGGGATGATGAGCATGAACGCACCGCCGGGCGCGGAGCCGACCAAGGTCGGCGTCCCGATCGGCGACATCTCCGCGGGAATGTTTGCCGCGCATGCGATTCTCGCTTCGCTCTACGAACGCGAGCGTACGGGGAAGGGCCGCCACATCGATGTCGCCCTGAACGACTCACTGCTCGCGCTCATGACGTACCAGGCGGGGCGGCTCTTCGCGACCGGGCAGGTGCCGAAGAGCGAGGGCAACCATCACGCGACGATCTCGCCGTATGGGAGCTTCGCCACAGCCGACGGGTTCATCAACTTCGCCGTGGGGACCGACGAGCAGTTCATCCGTTTCTGCGAGGCGATCGACGCGCCGGAGCTCGGCGGAGATCCGCGGTTCGCCACGAATGCGCTGCGCCAGGCTGATCGGGACGCGCTCACGGCACTGATCGAGGCGAGGCTCAGGCGGCGTCCGCGAGCGGAGTGGCTCACGATCATGCAGCGGGCGCAGATACCGGCCGGTCCGATCCTCGACTTGGCCGAGGCGTTCGCCAGCCCGCTCGCCGAGCAGCGCGGGATGCGGCTCGAGATCGAGCATCCTTCGGCCGGGCGCATCACCCAGGTCGGCGCGCCGTGGAAGATCGATGCCGCATCACCGTCGATTCGACGCCCCCCGCCCCGCCTCGGCGAACACACGGAGGAGGTGATGCGCGAATGGATCGGCGGGCGTGGTGACTGAGAGACCTCCGCTGGCCGGGATCCGCGTGGTCGAGATCGGCAACTACATGGCGGCACCCTTTTGCGCGATGCAGCTGGCCGATCTTGGCGCGGACGTGGTCAAGGTCGAGACCCCGGCCGGCGGTGACACCGTCCGCTCCGTCGCACCGCTGCTCGACGGCGAAGGCTCGGCTTTTCTGCGCCTCAACCGCAACAAACGGTCGATCGCGCTGGACCTGAAGAGCCCCGAGGGCAAGGAGGTCTTTCGCCGGCTCGTCGCGGGCGCCGACGTGGTCGTGGAGAACCTGCGGCCCGGAACGATGAAGGATCTCGAGCTCGACTATTCGTCGCTGAGCCGCATCAACCGGCGGCTCGTCTACGTCGCGGCTTCGGGGTGGGGACAGGACGGGCCCCTGAAGGACCGCGCTGGGCTCGACATCGCGGCGCAGGCGCGCTCCGGCCTGATGAGCATCACGGGGCAACCCGGCGAGGACCCGGTGAAGGTCGGCGTTCCAGTCACGGACATGGCCTGCGCGCTGTACGGCGCGCTCGCCGCGACGGCGGCGCTGCTCGCGCGCGGCGCGTCGGGCGCCGGACAGTACATCGACGTGTCGTTGTTCGAGTCGGCGGTGTCTCTCACGGTCTGGGAGGCGGGCCTTTATTTCGCGACCGGCCAGGTGCCCGCACCTTCCGGATCGGCCCACCAGGCGAGCGCCCCTTACCAGGCCTTTCGAGCTTCGAACGGCTGGCTGACCCTCGGGGCGACGACGCGGCCGAACTGGACCGCGCTGTGTCGCGTCCTCGGCCTGGAATCGCTGGTCGACGATCCCCGGTACGGCGACGCCAACCTGCGCCACGCCAATCGCGCTGCGCTTGCGGCCGAGATCGAGGCGGTGACGTCACAGCAAACGGTGGAGCACTGGATCTCCGCTCTCGAGCGGGCGGGCGTGCCGTGCGCACCCATCCAGGACATGGGCCAGGTGTTCCACGACGCGGCGCTCGAGAGCCGCGATTTCTTCTGGGATGCGCCGCACCCGACGCTCGGGACCGTGCGGCAGCTCGGCTCGCCGATGCGCTTCTCGAAGTCGGCGGTGCGCCGCGAGCGGGCCGCGCCGAGCCTGGGCCAGGACACCGTGGATGTGCTCACGGAGCTGGGCTACAGCGCCGCGCGGATCGACGAGCTGTTGACTCGCGGCATCGTGACCGCGAAGGGGCGAGGACAGCGGGTGTGAGCGACGACCTGCAGGAGCTGATCACCGAACGCCGGGGCAATGTCCGCTGGGTCACGTTCAACCGGCCGCAAGCCCGCAACGCGCTGACGTGGAACATGTACGGCCGGCTCCTGGAAGCCTGCGAAGAGGCCAATCGCGAGCGCGATCTGCGCGCGATGGTCTTCACCGGCGCGGGCGGAAAGGCATTTGTCGCGGGAACGGACATCGCGCAGTTCCGTTCGTTCACGACTCCTCAGGACGCGCTGGACTACGAGGCCCGAGGCAACCTCGTGATGAGCGCCGTCGAGGCGGTCAGGGTGCCCACCATCGCGGCGATCGCGGGACCCTGCACCGGCGCGGGCGCCGCCATCGCGGCTTGCTGCGACCTCCGCATCGCCTCGCCCTCCGCTCGCTACGGAATCCCGATCGCGCGCACGCTCGGCAACTGCCTGTCCATGCCCAACTACGCGCGGCTGGCGTCGCTCTTGGGCATCGCGAGGCTCAAGGACATGATCATGCGGGCGCGCCTCATGGACGCCGGCGAGATGCTCGCGTGCGGCCTGGTGTCGGAGGTGACGGCGGACGAGGAGTCGTTGCCGCCCCGGGCACAGCAGCTGGCCGAGGAGGTCGGCGCGAACGCCCCACTCACGCTGTGGGCGACGAAGGAGGCGCTCCGGCGGGTCCGCGACCAGTCGATCCCGCAGGGCGCAGACTCCGACCTGATCGTCGCCTGCTACATGTCCAAAGACTTCCGTGAAGGAGTGGAGGCGTTTCTCGCCAAGCGCAAGCCCACCTGGTCCGGCGAATAACACCCATCACCGAGTGAGCGGGCTCCAGGTCGCCTTCATCCTGGCCTCGGGGCTCTTCGCGGGCATGGTGAATGCCATCGTCGGATCGGGTTCGCTCCTGACCTTTCCAGTGCTCCTCGCCGTGGGCTATTCGCCGGTCGTGGCCAACGTCAGCAACACCGTGGGCATGGCTTTCGGCAACGTCAGCGGTGTCGTCGGCTATCGCCGCGAGCTCGCCGGCCAGCGCGCCCGCGTGATCGGCCTGGCCGTGCCGGCCGGCCTGGGAGCGGCGACCGGCGCTTTGCTCCTGCTCGCCCTGCCCGAGACCGTGTTCCACCAGGTCGTCCCAGTCCTGGTCATCTTCGCCGTCGCCCTGGTGATCGCCCAGCCGTGGCTGTCGAAGCGCCTGGCCGTGCACCGAGACCGCCCGTACAGCGCCTGGGCGCTGCGGTTGGGCGTCTTCTTGACCGCGATCTACGGCGGATACTTCGGCGCTGCGCAGGGCGTGATCCTGGTGGGGATCATGGGGCTGCTCCTCAGCGACGACCTCCAGCGCATCAACGGGCTGAAGAACGTCGTGGCCGCGATCGTCAACGGCGTCGCGGCGGTGCTCTTCGTGCTGCTCGCCCATGTGGCCTGGCTCCCCGCCGTGCTCCTCGCCGTCTCGAGCGTCGTCGGGGGCCAGCTGGGCGCCGCGGTGGGGAGGAGGCTGTCGCCGGGGGTGCTCCGGGCGGTGATCGTGGTGGGCGGCCTGGTGGCCGTGGTGAAGCTCCTGGCCTGATTCTCGACGCCGGCGGATTCAAGTCCTTGACACGCTGACGCCGCGCGTCGTAACGTCGGCCGAGCAACCAGTACGTTTGAGTACTGAAGCGTTGGAAAGGGCAAGGAGTGCGAGGGAAAGCATGATTTCGTTCGAGCTGACGGACGAGCAGAAGGAGATCCGAGACTGGGTCCACGGCTTCGCCGAGAAGGAGATCCGGCCCGTCGCGCACGAGTACGACGAAAAGGAAGAGTTCCCGTGGCCGATCGTCAAGAAGGCGGCCGAGGTCGGGCTCTACGGCGTGGAGTTCCTCCAGCAGACCTTCTCCGACACCACCGGCATCATGCCGGCCCTGGTCGCCGAGGAGCTGACCTGGGGCTGCGCGGGCATCGCTCTGGCGATCCAGGGCACCGGGCTTCCGGTGGCCGCCATCTTCACCCAGGGCACGCCGGAGCAGATCGCGACGTGGCTTCCGGCCTGCTACGGAACGCCGGACAAGCCGGCCCTCGGCGCATTCGCGGTGACCGAGCCTGACGCCGGGTCGGACGTGTCGTCGATGAAGACCCGCGCGATCCGCAAGAACGGCGACTGGGTCATCAACGGCCAGAAGGTCTTCATCACCAACGGCGGCATCGCCGACGTGCACGTGGTCGTGGCGGCGGTCGAGCCCGAGCTCGGCACGCGGGGGCAGGCCAGCTTCGTGGTCGGACCGGGCACCAGGGGTCTGACCATGGGCAAGAAAGAGAAGAAGATGGGCATCCGGGCCTCGCACACCGCCGAGGTGCTGCTCGAGGATTGCGTGATCCCGGCCGAGAACGTGCTCGGGGGGACGGAGAAGCTCGAGGCGAGGCTGGCCCGCGCGCGCGAGGGCAACCGCCAGAGGTCGTCCGTGGCGCTCAAGACCTTCGAGCTGACGCGACCCATCGTGGGGGCGCAAGCCCTGGGCATCGCACGGGCGGCCTTCGAGTTCGCGCTGCACTACGCCAAGGAGCGCAAGCAGTTCGGGCGGCTGCTGATCGAAAACGAGGCGATCGCCTTCATGCTCGCGGACATGGCCACGGAGATCGAGGCCACGCGCGCGCTGATCTGGCGGGCGCTGTGGGAGGGCCGCAGCGGCGGCGAGTTCAAGCACGCCGAGGGCTCGATGGCCAAGCTGAAGGCCGGCGAGGTCGCGGTCAAGGTGACCGAGATGGCGATCCAGATCTGCGGCGGCTACGGCTACATCCGCGACTTCCCGGTCGAGAAGTGGCATCGCGACGCCAAGATCTACACCCTTTTCGAAGGCACCAGCGAGATCCAGCGCATGGTCATCTCGCGAGCCCTGGCCGAGAGCGAAACCTGACAGGCCGGCTCTGATGGCGATCGCGACGACACCGGGCCGGCTCCGACGGGACGCCCGGGCGGAGCACCGTCGCTCACGGATCGCCGAGGCGGCGCTCGAGCTCTTCGCCTCCCGTGGCTACAACGTGACGTCCGTCGACGAGATCGTGGCCCGGGCCAGGGTCTCGAAGTCGGCGTTCTACGAGTTCTTCAAGTCGAAGGAGCACTGCTTCCGGGAGCTGCTGGCCGCGGAAGGCGGCGCTTTGATCCGCAACGTGCTGGCCAGCGCGGCGACCGGCCGCGACCACCACGAGCGGCTGCGGCTGGGCATCACGACCTTCGTCCGGTCCTGCTTCGAGCGCTCCTCGGTCGCCCGGCTGCTGATCGTCGAGTCGGTCGGCCTGAGTGCGGGCGTCGACCAGGTGCGCCACGACCTCCAGTCACGTTTCGCGGATGCGGTGGCCGAGGAGGTGCGGCACGCGATGCTGCACGACCCCTTCTACGCCGACAAGGATCCGCAGGTCTTCGGCCGCGCGGTGGTCGGCGCCGTGAGCGACGCCGTGGGGCACTTCCTGATCCATCCAGGCGTCGAGGCCGAGGCGCTGGCCAAGAGCCTGTGCCGCATCTTCGCCCCCTAGCCGGCTCTGCGGCGACCCGCAGGAGCACGGAGGTCATCGACCGCTCGGCGGGTGGGCGCCCCAATGGAATCCGGCGACTGGGCGTTAACAGACAAAATGCTTCACCTCTTGCAGCTCGAACAGGCGTTCGGCTACAATTGATCCCGAACATGCGTACGCTGAGCACCCAGGTCCGTTTGCGGCGGTTGATCCGCGCCTTCGACGAGGCGGTCGATCGCATGCTGTCCGAGCCTCTCGAGGGCCGGCGCGCAGGTTCGGTCGTGGCCCGGCTGCGGGAGCTGGCCGAGCAGGTCGCGGACGCCTGGCGCCGGGAGAACGCCGCCCGATCGCTGGGCGGATCGCTGGAGCGCTACGTCGAGGACTCGCTGCGAACGATCGAGCTCGCGGTGGCCGGCCTGGACCAGGCGGGAGCCGACCTCGAGCTGCTGCGCGGCGACTTCGAGGACGTGGCGCTGCCGCTGGAGGTCTTCATGCGCGGCCTGGACAGCGAACCGGCGCTCCAGCGCTCGGCCTGACCGGCTCTCTGGTTATCACGAGCTTATGCTCCTGTTAGCAGTCATTATCAGCAGCATCGGCACGGAGCCTGGCCGGACCGTCGGACCCGCGCCACCCCTCCTCCTCAGGCGTGACCAAGTCGCTGCCAACTCGGGTCCGCGAACCTAGGATGTGCGAGTGCAGGGCATGATCCTGGACGAGTACCGCCGCTACGTCGCGGAGCGATTCGGATTCCGCACCTGGACGCGGGTCCTGGCGGCCGCCGACCGGCCGTCCACGCAGCAGTACGGCCTGGGCGATGTCTACCCGGACGAGGAGCTGGGTCTGCTGGCGGCGCGCACGGCGGAGGTGACGAAAACGCCGCCGGCCGAGGTCCTGAGGGGCTTCGGCGAGTCCCTGGTCCCGGAGATGCTGCGCATCTACTCCTACCTGCTCGATCCCAAATGGGACTTCAGCGCTTTCCTCCTGAACATGGAACCGATGCTTCACGCGGCCCTGAAGCTCCACACGCCTGGGGCTCAGCCCATCAAGGTGCAGGCGCGGCGTCTGGGCGTGGACTCGGTCGAGGTCTTCTACGACTCGCCGCTGCACGCCTGCGCGGCCATCGAGGGTGTGATCCGGGGCGCGGCGGCCGAGTTCGGCGTCACGGCTGAGGTCAGCCAGCCGGAGTGCGCGCTGCGCGGCTACCAGCGCTGCAGGTTCGAGGTCGGCGTCAAGGCACGCAGCGACAGCCGGAGGTCATCCCCCGCCTAGGGCGCGCACCAGAGCCTCGCGCTCGATCTTTCCTTCGGCGATCACCCGCCCATCCAGCAGCACGACGGGCACGCGCCAGTCGTACAGCTCGAGCAGCCGCTCGTCCGCGTCGACGTCGGCGACCTCTGGTTCGGCCCCGAGCTCGCGCAGGAGGTCGAGGGCGTGATCGCACAGATGGCAACCGCGGCGGGTGACCAGGGTGAGCACCGGACGATTATCGAACCGACCCCGCTGCCCGGCGGCTACGGCAGCTGAAGCGTCTCCCCTGCCTGGATGACCGGACCGCTCAAGCCGTTGAGCGTCTCGATCTCCACGACACGAGCCCGCACGTCGTCGCCCGGGTAGCGCTCGGCCGCGATCGCCCACAGCGTGTCCCCGGGCTCGACGACCACCTTGCTGCCGGCCGGCACAGCCCCTCCGTGCGCGACCTCGGCGAGCAGGATGCCGGCCGCCACGGCGGCGACGACGGCGGCCAGGCGACGACCCCCAAGAGCCAGGCCGGGCCCGCGTCGCGACGCGCTGAGCGGGGTGATTCCGTAACCTGCTGCGTACATTCGTTCGTGGCTACCATAGACCAAACGGGCGTTCGGAGTCAAGGGCTACGAACAAAGGTTTGCGCTTGGAGTCCCGAAGTGCTACGATTCGAACCAACGTCCCCACCACGCTTCTGGAGAAAGAATTGAACGAACAGCTGACGGAGCGGCAGACCAAGATCCTCGACTACATCCGCTACGTGACTCGAGTCCGCAGCTATCCGCCCAGCGTCCGCGAGATCGGCGAGGCGGTCGGCCTGAGCTCGAGCTCGACCGTGCACAACCACCTGAACCAGCTGGAGCGCCGCGGGCTGATCAAACGGGACCCGAGCAAGTCACGCACCGTGCAGCTGGTACAGGACGCCGAGGTCGACCAGCAACGACGCAACGCGGTCTCGGTTCCGGTGGTCGGCAACGTCGCCGCCGGCGCTCCGATCCTGGCCGAGCAGAACATCGAGGACCACCTCCTCCTCTCCCCCGAGCTGGCCCAGGAGGGCTTCTTCCTGCTCCGGGTGCGCGGCGACAGCATGATCAACGCCGGCATCTTCGACGACGACCTGGTCCTGGTCCGGCCGCAGCACGAAGCCTCCAACGGAACCATCGTGGTCGCGCTCGTCGACGGCGACGCCACGGTGAAGCGGTTCGAGCGCGCCAACGGTCACGTGCGGCTCATGGCGGAGAACCCGGCGTACGAGCCGATCGTGTCCACCAACGTGAACCTGGTCGGGGTCGTGCGCGGAGTGATCAGGCTTTTCCGGTAGCTCGGGTGCGTCCGGCGGGCGCCCGGCTCGCCGAGTAGTCCGCGAAGCGGCGGGCGGCGTGGCGCGGGACCCAGCCCCAGGCCCTGGTTCCGCTTTCTGAGTACTCGGTGCGCTCCACGCCGCCGATCCGGCGCAGAGCGGCGAGGACGCCTTCGCTGCCGTACGGCACCAGCAGCTCGACCTCGATCATCTCGCCGCGACTCGCCCGGTCCATGGCTGCCAGGAGCTCGTCGAAACCAGTCCGGCTGGTGGCCGAGATGGCGACGGCCGCCGGGTAACGAGCGGTCAGCGCGCCCAGGGCACGCCGTCGAGACGCGGGGCCGAGCAGGTCCAGCTTGTTGAGCGCAACCACGCGCGGCTTCTCCGCCGCACCGAGATCGGCGAGCACGCGCTCGACGGTGTCGGCCTGCTCCTCGACCGCGGGAGAGCTGAGATCGAGGACCTCGACGATCAGGTCGGCCTCGGTGACCTCTTCGAGCGTGGCCCGAAACGCCGCCACCAGGTCGGTGGGCAGCTTCTGGATGAAGCCCACCGTGTCGGTGATCAAGAGCCCGCGGCCGGCCGGCAGCTCGACCTTGCGCGTGGTCGGATCCAGGGTCGCGAACAGCTTCTGCTCGGCGCGCACGCCCGCTCCGGTGAGGGAGTTGAGAAGGGTTGACTTGCCGGCGTTCGTGTAGCCGACGATGGCCGCCGTCTCGAGCTCCGCGCGGCGCCTGCCCGTCCGCTGCTGGTGGCGCTGCTCACGCACCTGCTCGATTTCGCGTTCCAGGTCACGCATCCTTCTCCTGATTCGGCGCCGCTCGACCTCGATCTGCTGCTCACCGAAGCCGCCGCGCGCGCCGACGCCGCCACGCCGCCCACCCACCTGACGGTCGTAGGCGTAGGCGCCGATCAGCCGAGGCAGCAGGTGGTGCAGGCGTGCGGCTTCGACCTGAAGGCGGCCCTCGTGGGTGCGCGCGTGCTGGGCGAAGATCTCGAGAATGATCTCGGTCCGGTCGAGGACCCGTGTCTTCAGCTCGAGCTCGAGGTTTCTCTGCTGGCGCGGGCTCAGGTCTTCGTTGCAGATGATCACGTCGAAGCTGCCCTCGAGGCTCATGTCACGCAGCGACTCGACCTTGCCCATACCGATGAAATGCGCCGGATCGACCTCGGCGCGCCTCTGCACATCGGACCCGACCACCTCGGTGCCCGCCGTCCGCGCCAGGTCGGCGAGCTCTGCCATCTGATCGCGAACGGCTTCCTCGGTCATCCCCGGCAGGAGCACCCCGACGAGGAACGCCCGCTCGCGCGGGGTGCGGGTGTTGATCATCTGATGAGAGCCCCCACGAGCTGGCGGCGGCGCGGGCTTCGTTCGGATTTCAGAGCGCGAGCTTCCTCATCCGGCTCATCGCTTCCTCGAGGCGCGCGTCGGGCGCCGTCACCGAAAGCCTGAAATAACCCTCACCGTGGGGACCGAACCCGACGCCTGGCGTGATGTTCACGCCAACCTGGTCCAGCACGTGGCCCGCAAAACCGATCGAGTCGTAGCCCGCGGGCACTGGAGCCCATACATAAAAGGTGGCGCGGGGCGGCTTGATCTTCCATCCCAGCTCGTTGAGCGTGTCGGCGACCAGTCTGTGCCTCCGCGCGTAGACCTGGCAGGCGGCTCGCGTCTCCTCTTCTCCCCCATTCAAGGCTTCGATCGCCGCCCACTGCACCGCCTGAAAGATCCCCGAGTCGATGTTGGTCTTGAGCTGGCCCATCAGCGCGACGAGATCGGCGCGGCCGCACATCCAACCGATGCGCCAGCCCGTCATGTTGTACGTCTTCGAGAGCGAATGAAACTCGAGCCCGACCTCCTTCGCGCCCGGGATCTCGAACAGGGTCAAGGGGCGATAACCGTCGAAGGCGATCTCGGAGTAAGGCGCGTCGTGGCATAGCACGACGTCATGGCGCCGGCAGAATTCGACCGCCCGCTCGAGGAACGCGCGGTCCGCCGTCGCGGCGGTCGGGTTGTTCGGATAGTTGAGCCACATCAGACGCGCTCGAGCGGCGACTTCGTCGGGGATGGCGTCGAGGGCCGGCAGCCACTGGTTCTGCGCCGTCAGCGGCATCACGTGGGGATCGGCGCCGGCCATCACCGCACCGGTGACGTAGACGGTGTACCCCGGGTCCGGTGCCAGCACCACGTCACCGGGATCGACGAGTGCGAGCGGCACGTGGCTGATCCCGTCCTTGGAGCCGAGCGTGGGCAGGATCTCAGTGGCTGGATCCAGCTCGACACCCGAGCGTCCCCGGTACCAGTCCGCGATTGCTTCGCGCAGCTCGGCCAGGCCGAAGTACGACGGATACCTGTGATTGGCCGGATCCGAGGCTGTCTCCTGGAGGACGCTCACGATGCGCGGCGGCGTCGCCAAGTCCGGGTCTCCGACACCAAGCGAGATGACATCGACCCCCGCCTTCTTCTTTTCCTGGACCTTGCGGTCGATCTCCGCGAACAGATAGGGCGGAATCCTTCCGAGCCGCTTGGCGCCGGCGACCGTCTTACTGCTCCCCATCGATGTACTTGAGGATACCCGGCATCGGATCCTGGTCCACGTCAAACCACCTGACCCGCGGGTCCCGCCTCCACCATCGCAGCTGGCGGCGCGCGTACTGGCGATTGGAGCGGGCCATCGCCTCCGGCAGCTGCTCGGCCGTGAGCTCGCCGCGGAGATGAGCCATCGCGTCGGCGTAGCCGATTCCCGTCAGCACCGCGGCCCCGGCGGGCACGCCCGAGGCGAGGGCCGCCTGGGTCTCAGCGACCAGTCCTCGAGCCACCTGGGCGCGGCTGCGCTCGGCCAGGCGCCGGTCGATCACGTCCCGCGTCGCGGTGAGACCGATCCGGACGGCCTCCCACGGCGGCGGAGTGCGCGTGCGCAGGCGGCGAAGCGGTGGGCCCGCCGCATGCAGAATCTCAATCGCGCGCACCATGCGCACCGGATTTTCCAGCTCCACCCCAGGGTCCGGGTCGAGGGCCAGAAGCCGCGCGCGCAGGGCCGCGACATCGAGCTTCTCGAGCTCGAGGCGCAGGCCTGGATCCGGCGGCACACCGGCCAGGGTGAACCCGTCGCACAGCGCGTCGACGTACAGCATGGTCCCACCCTCGATGACGGGAAGCCGGCCGCGGCTCATGATGTCCTCGATCGCGGCGCGCGCCCCGCTGACGTACCGCGCGGTGTCGAAGCGCGTCGCCGGGTCGACGAAGTCGATCATGTGGTAGCGGATGCTTGCGCGCTGCCCCGGGCTCGGCTTGTTGGTCGCGATGTCGAGCCTCTCGTAGACCTGGCGCGAGTCCGCCACGACGATCTCGCCATCGAGGACCTTCGCCAGCTCGAACGCAAGCTGCGACTTTCCGATACCCGTCGGGCCGACGACGACCGGGACGCGGGGGCGTTCAGTAATTGCGGCGGAAGTGGCGGGTGAGCTCCTGCCATTCCACGAGCAGGCGCGTCGGCCGCCCATGCGGGCAGGTGATCGACTCGGGGGTGGACTCGAGGTCCGTGAGCAGTCGCCGCTGCTCCGCGACCTCGAGCACGTCGCCGAATCGAACCGCGGAGTGGCAGGCCAGGGCGGCGGCCGCCTTTTCCATCGCGCCGTCGCCCCGGTTCTCGGCCAGCGCCGCCAGCGTCTCCTGGATGGCCGCGGTGGCGCGCCCGCTGGGCAGCTCGACGGGCACGGCGGTGATGCGCAGGCTGCGTGGGCCGAACTCCTCGAACTCGAGACCGAGCTTCGAGAGCTCGTCGCGGTGGTCCGCCGCAGCCGCGATCAGCGCCGGATCCACGTCCACCGCCTGCGGGATGAGCAGCGGCTGGCTCGAGCCGCGTCCTTCGCGCAGTCGCTCGAGGAAGCGGTTGTAGAGGATCCGCTCGTGCGCCGCGTGCTGATCCACCAGGACCAGGCCGTGCGGTCCCTCGGCGACCAGGTAACCTGGGCCGGCCTGGCCGATGGGTCGCAGCAGCGGGGCCTCCGTCGAGTGCCCGTTGGTGCCGGCCGCGACGAGAGCTGTCGCGGCGTCGTGCAGGACCAGCTGAGGCTGTGCCAGCCCAGCCTCCATGTCCGACACCGTCGTCAGTGATTGGTATCGATAGGGCTCGCTGCCGTCGAGGGCTGCTCGCACCGCGCGCTGCAAGGCGGCGAAAACGGTGCCCTCGTCGCGGAACCGAACCTCCTTCTTCGCGGGGTGGACGTTCACGTCGACCAGCTCGGGCTCGACAACGATGTCCAGCACGGCGATGGGGTGCCTCCCGCGCTCGAGCCTGCCCTGGTAGCACTCCTCGAGCGCGTAGACCAGAGACCGTGCGCTGATCGGCCGGCCGTTGACCGCGACGACGATTCCGTCGCGACTGCCGCGGCTCAAGCGCGGCTGGCTGACCACCCCGGTCACCTCGAGCTGCGCGCGCGAACCCGTGACGTCGGCTCCGAGCTCGCCGGCGTTCAGAGACCTGCCCGCGATCTCCATCACCTCGGCCGCCACGGGTGCGCCAAATACGGCACCCACCGCTCGCCGCCGGTCCCCGTCGCCGGCGCTGCTCACCGCGACGCGGCTGTCCAGCGTGAGGTGGAAACGAACCCGCGGGTGAAGGAGGGCGAAGGCGCCCACAATGTCCCGCATCGCCGCCGTCTCGGTCGCGTCGCTCTTCAGAAACTTGAGCCGGGCGGGCACGTTCGCGAAGAGATCCCTCACCTCGATCGCAACGCCGGGAAGCAGCGGACCAGCGCCCTTATCGAGCACCTCGCCCGCGCGGATCCGAAGCGTCGAGCCGCCGCTGGAGCATTCGACGTCCGATACGGCCGCGATGCTGGCCAGCGCCTCGCCTCGGAAGCCGAAACTCCGGATGGCCGCCAGGTCGTCGAGCCTGGAGAGCTTGCTCGTGGTGTGCCGGACGAAAGCCAGCACCAGCTCATCCGATGGGATGCCCGCCCCGTCATCGCTGATCCGAATCGAGGTCTTGCCCGCTCCGCGCACGTCGATGCTGATGCGCCGCGCTCCCGCGTCCAGCGCGTTTTCGATCAGCTCCTTGACGACCGACGCGGGACGTTCGATCACCTCGCCCGCCGCTATGGCGTCGGCGACCTCCGGGGCCAGCATGCGGATCGGCTCGCCGGCCGTCACGGTGTCAGCTTCGCCCTCAGCTGGTAGAGCTTCTGCAGAGCCTCCAGCGGGCTGAGAGACGAAGGGTCGATCTCCTCGAGCTCCTTGCGAATCGCGTCCGGCGTGAGGTCGATCGGAAGACCGAGCTGAAGCTCGGGAGGTTCCAGCGGGCGCTGGCGCTCCAGCTCCGCCAGCACGTTCCGCGCCCGGGCGATCACCGCCGAAGGCAGTCCGGCGACCGCCGCGACATGGATGCCGTAGGAGCGGTCGGCGCCGCCCGGCACGACGCGATGCAGGAACCGAACGCTCTCGCCTTCCTCCAGGACCTCGACCCGCTGGTTGCGCACGCGCGGGAGCCGCTCGGCCAGCGCGGTGAGCTCGTGGTAGTGGGTCGCGAACAACGTGCGGCACCCAAGCCTCGGACTGTCGTGCAGGTGCTCGACCACCGCCTGTGCGATCGACACCCCGTCGTAGGTTGAAGTCCCCCTCCCCACCTCGTCCAGGATCAGCAGGGATGAAACTGTCGCGTGGTTGAGGATGTAGGCGGTCTCGGTCATCTCGACCATGAACGTCGACATCCCGGCGCTGATGTCGTCATGAGCCCCGACGCGGGTGAAGATGCGGTCGGCCAGCCCGACCACCGCGCGTTCGGCCGGAACGAAGCTTCCGCACTGGGCGAGCAGAACGATCACGGCCGCCTGGCGCAGGTAGGTCGACTTGCCGGCCATGTTCGGCCCGGTCAGGATCACGATCTGCTCCGTCTCCGGGTCGAGCTCCAGGTCGTTGGCGACAAACGAACCGGCGGGCAGTCCCCCTTCGACGAGCGGGTGCCGTCCGCCGGCGATGTCCAACCGAAGACCGGCGTTCACCTCGGGTCGCCGCCAGTCGTGCTCCGCCGCCGCGATGGCGAAGCTGACCAGAGCGTCAAGCATGCCGACCGCTCGCGCGCTCTCACGCAGCGTGGGGGCAGACTCCGCGACCGCCCGGCCGAGCTCCGAGATGATCTCGAGCTCCCGCGCCGCGGTCTTCTCCTGGGCGCTGAGCACGATCGCTTCTCTGTCCTTCAGCTCCGGCGTGATGTATCGCTCCGCCCCGACCAGGGTCTGCTTGCGCAGGTAGTCGTCTGGCAGCTGCGTGGTGTTGGCGTGAGTGACCTCGATGTAGTAACCGAAGACCTTGTTGAAGCCGACCTTCAACGAGCGGATGCCCGAGCGCCTTCTCTCAGCCGATTCGAGCCTGGCGATCCAGTCGCGTGCGCTGCGGGAAGCCTCCGCGATCGAATCGAGCGACTCGTCGTATCCCGCACGGATGGCGCCGCCGTCCCGCACCACCGTCGGAGGATCTTCGACAAGGGCTCGCGCGAGCCGGTCCACCAGCTCCGGCGCGTCGCTCAGGCGCGCCGCCATCTCCTTCAACACCAATGATCCACACGCTCCCGCGGTCTCTTTCAGCGCCGGGATCGACTCGAGCGACCGCCTGAGGGCGACCAGCTCACGCGGGCTCGCGTGACCCTGCGCCGCTCGAGACACCAGGCGCTCCAGGTCGCCGACAGGGCGCAGGCGATGCTCCAGGCCGTCCCGCAGGGATGCGTTCGAGAAAAGCTCGTCGACCGCCCCCAGGCGCAGCTCGATCGACTCCGCGTCGCGGAGCGGCGCCCCCAGCCAATCCCGAAGCTGGCGGGCGCCGATCGGAGTACGTGTCCGATCGACGAGAGCGACAAGAGCGGGAAGCTCCAGGTTGCGAACGGTCGCGGCGTCGAGCGGCATGGTCGTTTCAGGTGTATAGGTCCGCGTGGTGAAGACGCCCGGCGCGATGGGCATTTGATTCTGGCGGAGGTAGTCGAGCACCACTCCGGCGGCGCCGATCGCGAGCGGCGCGGCGCCGGCGCCGACTGACTCCGGGTACGCGATTCCCAGCAGGTCGCGCAACCTCTGCCGCCCGCGGGCGGGGTCGAAACGGTACTCCTCCACGTCCGGCGGCATCAGCAGCTCGGCAGGCGCCAGTCGTTCGAGCTCGGATTCGAGACGGTCGCTCGGCAGCTGGCACAACAGCAGCTCGCCGGTCGAGACCTCGCACGCCGCGATTCCCGCCTCCTGGCCGCGAGCCCACGCGGCCACCAGGTAGTTGGGCCGGGCGGGTTCGAGGTAAGCGTCTTCGACGACGGTGCCGGGCGTCAGGACGCGCGTCACGTCGCGCCTCACGATCTTCTTGCCTTTCCCCGCCGCCTCCACCTGGTCGCAGATCACGACCTTGTGGCCCGCCCGCAGCAGCTTGCCGACGTACGCCTGCCAGGCGTGATGGGGCACGCCGCACATCGGGGCGCGACCGCTCTTGCCCAGCGGACGCGACGTCAGGGTGACGCCCATGATCGGGGCCGCGAGCTTCGCGTCGTCGAAGAAGATCTCGTAAAAGTCTCCGAGCCTGAAGAGGAGGATCCCATCGGGATGCTGCTCTTTCGCCTCCCGGTACTGCCGCATGACCGGAGTGGCGGGAGGTGTCACGCGGCCTTCCTCAGGGGTCCCCGCGAATTCACGCCGCGGGACCCGCGAAGCGGCCTGAATTCGTGGGGATTTGTAGTCCTGTGAGCTGGCCCGCGGTGGCCTGGAGGACGCGAACGTTGATCACGTCGCCGGGGGCGATGTGCCGGCTGCGGAGCACGACTGTGCGCTTGCCCTGGCGAATCCGCCCGTAGGGTCGGTCGAGCTCGTCGCGACCCTCCACCAGCACCTCGACCTCGCGGCCGATCCACCGCTGCGTCTTGCGGGCGGCGATCGCGCGCTGGAGCGCGAGAAGGTCGTTCAGGCGGCGCAGCTTTTCGGCGTGCGGCACGTCGTCGGACATGCGCGTGGCGGCGAACGTGCCCGGCCGCGGCGAGTACATCGCCAGGTGGACGACGTCGAACTCCATCTCCTCCATCAGCGCCCGTGTGTTCATGAACGCAGCCTCTGACTCGCCGGGGAAGCCGACGATCACATCGGTCACGAGGCCCAGGTCAGGCATCAGGCTGCGCGCCTTTTCGACGATCGATCGATAGTGGCGTGTCTGGTAGCCGCGAGCCATCCGCTTGAGGATCACGTCGTCGCCAGACTGCACCGGAAGCTGCAGCTCGCGGCAGATGACGCTGCTGGCCGCCATGACTTCCAGCAGCTCGGGCTCGAGGTCCTGTGGGTGCGAGGTCATGAAGCGCAGCCGTCGGAGGCCTGGGATTCCTTCCACCTCACGGACGAGCGCAGCCAGTCCCCCACCTCCCGCGGGGTCGTGATAGTCGTCGACGTTCTGTCCGAGGAGCACGACTTCACGGGCCCCGTCGGCGACCGCGCGCCGGCATTCGTCGACCACGGCAGGGATCGGCACGTGCACCTCACGGCCACGCACCTTCGGCACGATGCAAAAGGTGCAGTTGTGGTCGCAGCCCTGGATGACGCGTACGTAGTGGCTCACGCCGGTTCGCCCGCTGACCGGGAGCGGTTCGCCTTCCGAATAGTCGTATCGGCCCGCCAGCGCGGCGACGAACTCCTCGTAGCCGTCGATCGGCACCACGGCGTCGACGTGCGGAAAGCGCCCGCGCAGGCGCTCACCCTCCTTGGCCACGATGCAGCCGGTGACGGCGATCGTGCGCTCGGGCGTCTTCCATCCCTTCAGCTCATGCAGCTTGGAGTACACACGATCCTCGGAGGCTTGCCGGACCACGCACGTGTTGAGGATGGCGACGTCGGCGCGCTCGAGCGTGTCCTCGACGTAGCCGGCGGCCAGCAGCCGCCTGGCCAGGGTTTCCGAATCGGCCGAGCTCATCTGGCAGCCGATCGTCCAGATATGGAAAGACCTCATCCCCACGAACTCAGAGCCTTCGGCGTGACGTCGCGGGGACCCCTACAAGTGGTCTGGACCGCCGTTATCTGCTCTCCACCAGCAACCGGATTCCGGTCCGCTCTTCGCCGTCGATCGAGATGTCGATGAAGGCGGGGATGCACACCAGGTCGAGCCCCCCGGGCGCGACATAGCCGCGGGAGATGGCGATGGCCTTGACCGCCTGGTTGATCGCGCCGGCGCCGATCGCCTGCACCTCGACGCGGCCCTTGCTCCGGATGACGCCGGCGATCGCTCCGGCCACGGCGACCGGTTTCGAGGTGGCGGAAACCTTGAGCACCTCTACTGGAACGCGCTCGGCTGTCATTGCTGGAACCCCTTCAAACATATTCACGGTCGACTCGCTGGATCGCTGTAGCTCGGCCTGTGGAGCCACTAATGGTAATCAGTACCGAATTGAAAGTCACGGGTCCAGACGCCACCACGAAGCGGCTTGGGACGGCGGTCAGGAAGCGCTGGATGACCACCTCCCTGTCCATCCCGATGCAGCTGTCGCGCGGACCCACCATGCCCACGTCCGTCACGTAGGCCGTGCCGCCCGGAAGCAGCCTGGCGTCGGCTGTCGGGATGTGCGTATGGGTGCCCACGACCGCGCTGACCCGACCGTCCAGGTACCAGCCCATCGCGGTCTTCTCCGAGGTGGTTTCGGCGTGCATGTCGCAAAGGACGATGCGGACATCCGGGTGGGCGGCGAGGATCGCGTCGGCAGCCCGGAAGGGGTCGTCGAGGCCCTCCATCGTGAAGATCCTGCCCATCAGGTTCATGACCAGGACCTGGTGGCCGCCCGCCTCCACGAGGCAGGACCCGGTCCCGGGCGCCTTCGGCGGGTAGTTGGCCGGGCGCAGCACCCGATCGAGCGAGGGCAGGTCGGGCAGGAACTCCTTCTGCGCGAAGACGTGGTTGCCTGTGGTGAGCACGTCGGCGCCCGCGCCCTTCAGCTCCGAGACGAGCTTCGCCGTCAAGCCAAACCCACCGGCGGCGTTCTCCCCGTTGACGACGGTGAGGTGGGGACGGAGCTCCTTCTTCAGCGCCGGCAGGAGCGCCTTGACCGCATCGCGGCCGGGTTGGCCGACGACGTCGGCGACGAACAGCATGCGAAAGTCCGAGTCAGCCACCGCCCAAGTCTATGGGCAACAAAAAAAGGGAGCCCGGCGCGCCTGGGCGACGGGACTCCCTTTGAATTTCTATTTGGCGTACTCCACGGCTCGGGTCTCCCGCACCACGGTGACGCGGATCTGGCCGGGGAAGCTCAACTCTGACTCGATGCGCTTCGCGATGTCGCGCGCCATCAGCTGAGCCGCGGTGTCGTCGATCTGTTCCGGCTTGACCAGGATCCGGACCTCACGTCCGGCCTGGATGGCGTATGACTGCTGCACGCCCTGGAAGGAGTTCGCGATCTCCTCCAGCTTCTCGAGCCGCTTGACGTAAGCCTCCAGTGACTCCCTTCGCGCTCCGGGACGCGCGGCGGATATCGCGTCGGCCGCGATCAGGAGCAGCGCCTCGATGCTGTGAGGCTCTTCGTCGTAGTGGTGAGCCTTCACCGCGTGCACGACCGGTGCCGGCACGCCATGGCGCTGAAGCAGCTCGGCCCCGATCACCGCGTGGGAACCCTCGACCTCGTGATCGATGGCCTTGCCGATGTCGTGCAGGAGGCCTGAGAGCTTTGCGATGCGGACGTCCGCGCCGATCTCGGACGCCATCATGGCGGCGAGATAGGCGACTTCCTTGGAGTGATTGAGCACCTGCTGGCCGTAGCTGGTGCGGAAACGCAGAATGCCCAGGTGACGGACGACTTCGGGATGAAGTCCCTGCAGCCCGAGCTCCAGGACCGCCCCCTCGCCTTCCTCCTTGACCCTTTGCAGGACCTCCTGGCGTGACTTGGCGACGATCTCTTCGATTCGCGCCGGGTGAATCCGGCCGTCGACGATGAGCTTGTTCAACGCGACCCTGGCCACCTCGCGGCGGACCGGGTCGAAACCGCTGATGATCACGGCTTCCGGAGTGTCGTCCACGATGAGGTCGATTCCGGTTGCCTGCTGGAGGGCGCGGATGTTGCGCCCTTCCTTGCCGATGATCCGGCCTTTGAGCTCGTCTGTGGGCAGCGGCAGCACCGAGACCGAGACCTCGGCGGTCTGGTCCGCGGCGATGCGCTGGATCGATTCGGTGACGACCTCCCGCGCCCGGCGTTCGCTTTCCTCGCGAGCACCGAGCTCAGCCTCGCGGACCTTCCGTGCCACCTCGTTTCGCAGGTCCTGTTCGACCTGCGCCATCAGGATGCCCTGGGCCTCCTGGCGGGTCATGTTGGCGACCCGCTGAAGCTCCTTCTCCTGCTGGCGGTAGCTGTCCTCGAGCTGTGCCTTGATCTCATCGAGCGCCTTCTCCTTGCCTCCGAGCTCGCGCTCACGGCGGTCGACCTCCTCGCCCTTGCGGTCGAGGTTTTCCTCCTTCTGGAGCAGGCGCCTTTCGACCTGGTTTGACTGTGCCCGGTATTCCCGGGCTTCCTGTTCGGCGGCGGTGCGGATCTTGACCGCTTCCTCCTTGGCCTCCAGCAGCTTTTCCTTGGCTTGCGTTTCCGCGTCGCTGAGCGTCTGCTGGGCCTTGAGCTCCAGGACGTGCGTCCCGTCGCTCTGCCGGCGCTGGAGCAGCCAGTAAGCTCCCCCAAAACCGGCGAGGAGCGCCACCACCAATAGCGGTACGACGACGTAGAGAGAGACAGGCATGTGACATGCACCTCGTTTATTCGATTGTCAAAGTGCGTGACCACGGCAGGGACAGCAGGGTCCCCGCCTCGGGTTGGCTCTATGACTTGCGGGCACCAACCGGCGCCCGCGTGACCTCAAATTCTAGGCTTCGAGGCCTGGCGGATGGTGCAGGTCCGGGCCGGGTCCAGCGCCCTGGGCGGGTGAGCGCCGCCCTGGCGCCGCGCTAGGAAGCGGAGGCTCCCGCCTGTTCCCTCTGTTCCCTTGTCTCCGCCCACACCGACTTGCATGCCGCGAGCACGATGCCAGGCGGGAACCCTCGGCGGAGCAGCCGGGAGCCGATCGAGTCGAGCATCTCCCGGTAGCCTGCCCACCCCCGCTTGCCGTACAGCCGTTCGGCCAGTCGGGTCGCGGCGACCAGCTGGGCGTCCGTGCCGAAACGGGCGACCGCCTCGGCGGCGACGGCTCGATCGACGCCGCGGCCGGCGAGCTCGCCCAGGAGTGCGAGCGGACCTCGAGTCGGGCTGCGGCGCCGGACGTGGTGCTCGGCGAACTCTGGGTCGTTCAGGTAGCCGAGGTCGCCCAGACGAAACACCGCCGCATCGACGTCCGACTCCGAGTACCCGCGTTGCACCAGCTTGGTTCGGAGCTCCATACGCGAGTGCCCGCGGCGGCCGAGCAGCCGCAACCCGGCGTCGAGGGCGCCCACCGCGGGCACCTTCCTCGGCCTGCCGGCCGGTGACCGGCGCCTAGAACTCTTCCGCCGCACCCGCCGTCGCTTTCATCGAAGCTCCTCCGACTTTCCCCGCGGCGGTCCCGCCCGCCGCCTTCTGCCTGACCGCGGTCTCGATCTCGGCGGCGAGGGTTGGGTTCTCGCGCAGGTAGTTGCGCACGTTCTCGCGGCCCTGGCCCAGACGCTGGTCTCCATAAGAGAGCCAGGTCCCACTCTTGTCCATGATGCCGTACTCGATCGCGGCATCGATCAGCGAGCCCTCCCGAGAGATGCCCTCGTTGAACAGGATGTCGAACTCCGCGGAACGGAAAGGTGGCGCCACCTTGTTCTTGACCACCTTCACCTTGACCCGGGCGCCGACCGAGTCGAGGCCTGACTTGATGACCTCCACCTTTCGGATGTCCAGGCGCACCGACGAGTAGAACTTGAGCGCTCGACCACCGGGCTGGGTCTCCGGGTTGCCGAATATGATCCCGACCTTTTCGCGCAGCTGGTTGAGAAAGATCACAGAGCAGTTGGACTTGGAGATCGCGGCCGTCAGCTTGCGCAGCGCCTGGGACATCAGGCGCGCCTGGAGGCCGACGTGCGCGTCGCCCATCTCACCTTCGATCTCGGCCTTGGGCACCAGCGCGGCAACCGAGTCGATGACGATCACGTCGACGGCGCCAGACCGCACCAGCACCTCGACGATCTCCAGCGCCTGCTCGCCGGTGTCGGGCTGGCTGATCAGGAGGTCGTCGATCTTGACCCCGATCCTGGATGCGTAGATCGGGTCGAGCGCGTGCTCGGCGTCCACGAACGCGGCCACCCCGCCCTGCTTCTGGGCCTCGGCGATCACGTGCAGCGCGAGCGTCGTCTTGCCCGCGGACTCCGGGCCGTAAAGCTCAGTCACGCGCCCGCGAGGGATCCCGCCCACGCCGAGCGCGAGGTCGAGCAAGAGCGCGCCCGTCGGAATGACTGTGATCTCCCCCCTCTGCGCGGCGTGCTCGCCCAGCTTCATGATCGAGCCCTTGCCGTAGCTCTTGACGATCTGAGCCAGCGCGGAGTCGAGGGACTTTTCCTTCTCTTTTTCCACTTCGTTGAATTGCCTCCTAGGTCGTTGCGGCGAGTGTTCTACGTCGTCGGGTTGGAATCAACGTTCTTTACAGGCCGGTTCGTCGAAGTGTAGCGAACAACTGTTCGCGCGTCAAGCAGTCTTGACCTCCGACGCGATGTTGGCACGAACCTCACCGCGGAGGAGCTCCAGGGCCCATCGCGCCGCGGCCCTCCGGTTCGCCTCCCTGTCCCCCTTCAGATGGGATTCGAACACTTTGATGTCGCGGGGCGTCGCCACGCCCACGTAGGTAAGGCCCACCGGCAGTCCCGAGGCATCCGAGTCGGGGCCGGCGATGCAGGTGATCGAGACCGCGAAGTCCGCGTGCAAGCGCGCCTGCACCCCGCGGGCCATGGCGATGGCCACCTCACGACTGACGGCCGTGTGTCGCGTCAGCTCGTCGGCCGAGACTCCGAGCTGGTCGCGCTTGACCTGGTCCGTGTAGGCGACCACGCCACCCTTGAAGTAGGCCGAGCTGCCCGCCTGCTCGGTGAAGGCCGATCCGAGAAGTCCACCGGTGCACGACTCGGCGACGGCCACGGTCTTGTGATGCCGCTGGAGCAGCTCCCCCACCTCTCCGGCGATCCGGCGGTGCGGCGAATGGGCGCCCGGCGAGTTTTCGCCGAGACCGATGACGTATCGGAAGCGGACGAGGTAGTCGACACCGCTGACGATGGTGAAGACCACCGCCACGGCGACCGCCAGGTCGGCAACTGGCACCAGCACCGGGTAGGGCCGCTGAAGGATCAGCAACGTGACCGCGCTCATTTGCGTGATCGTCTTGGTCTTGCCGAGCGGAGCCGCGGCGATGACAGTGCCCTGGCTCGAGGCGACAGATCGAAGGATCGTGATGATCAGCTCGCGTGAAAAGATCACGACCACGACCCAGGCGGCAACCAGGCCTTCCTGGACCAGGACGATCAGGACCGCGAGCACGAACAGCTTGTCCGCGAGCGGGTCCAGGAACTTGCCCAGGTCGCTGACCGTTCCTCGCCTCCGGGCGAGGATGCCGTCTAGCGAGTCGGTCAGCGAGAAGCCGATGAAGGTGGCCGCGGCGATCTGGTCGTGGTAGGGGAACGTGACGATCAGCAACGCCATCAGGACCGGGATGGAGGCCAGCCGGCTGACGGTCAGTGCGTTGGATAGGTTCACCCCAGGGTGAAGTTTGCGATGAGGGGCCGCCTGCTGCCACGTCCGCGTCCGACGGCCAGAGGCCGAGCGGCCGGCCGGGGCCCGGGAATCATTCGATGCCCAGGCGCTCCAGCAGGTCGTCGACGTCGGGCAGGGTCATCAAGACCTCGCGCGATTTCGAGCCCTGGTACCCGCCTATGACACGATGCTCGGCCAGCTGGTCCACGATCCGCCCAGCGCGCGAATAACCGACGTTGAACTTGCGCTGCACCAGCGAGACGGAAGCCCCGCCTTCTGCCGCCACAGCGCGCGCCGAACGCGCGAAGAGCGGGTCGAGCTTGCGCTCCTCGCGCCGTTCGCCTCCCTCCCACTCCGTCCCGGCCCCTTCTTCGAGAATCTCCTCCATGTAGCGGGGGCCGCCCTGCGTCTTCCAGAAGTTGACCACCGCCTCGACCTCGGGGTCGCTCACGAATGCTCCCTGGATGCGCGTCGGCTTGCCCGCGTCGACCGGTTGATAGAGCATGTCTCCGCGGCCCAGGAGCTTCTCGGCGCCGCCTGCATCGAGGATGACCCGGCTGTCCACCTGCGAACCCACCGCGAACGCGATGCGCGAAGGGATGTTGGCCTTGATGAGGCCGGTGATGATGTCGGTCGAAGGTCGCTGCGTCGCGATGATGAGATGGATGCCCACCGCCCGCGCGAGCTGCGCGATGCGGCAGATCAGCTCTTCGATCTCTCCCGCGGCGACCATCATCAGGTCGGCGAGCTCGTCGATCACGATCACCACGTAGGGCAGCGGTCGCGCGAGCTTGAGGTCCGCCTTCTCGTTGTACGTGGCGATGTTGCGCACGCCTTCGGCGGAGAAAAGCTTGTATCTCCGATCCATCTCGGCCACCGCCCAACGCAGGGCGGCTGCAGCCTGGTGCGATTCGACCAGCACGGGCAGCGCAAGGTGCGGCAGCCCGTTGTAGCCGGTCAGCTCCACACGCTTCGGGTCGATCAACAGGAGCCGCAGGTGCTCCGGCGTGACCTGGAACAGCAGGCTGGTGATGAGCGCGTTGATGCAGACGCTCTTGCCCTGGCCGGTGGCGCCCGCGATGAGCAGGTGCGGCATCTTCGTGAGGTCTCCGACTATCGACTGGCCGGATACGTCGTTGCCGAGTCCGAGCGCGAGCTTGTTGCTGCCCTCGCGAAACGCCGCGGTCTCGATGACCTCGCGGATCGTGACCAGGCTCGCGGACTTGTTGGGAACCTCGATTCCCACCGCCGACTTGCCCGGGATGGGCGCCTCGATGCGCAGTGGTGCGGCGGCGAGAGCGAGCGAGAGGTCGTTCTGCAGCGCGGTGATGCGCTTCACCTGGACGCCAGGACCGGGCTGCACCTCGTACTGCGTGACGGCGGGCCCCGGGTTGACGCCGATCACCTTCGCCTCGACGCCGAACTGCTGCAGCGTGCTCTCCATGACCCTGACGTTGCGCTTGATCTCGTCGGCCATCCGCTCGCGGCGGGCCGTCACGGTGTCGAGCAGGGTTATCGAAGGCAGCTTCCAATCGATCTCCGGCACCTCGTCCTCGGGCTCCGCGACGACGCGCAGGACCGCGGCAGGTTGCTTAGGCTCCGGCGCTTCGGCGCGAGCCTGGATGGCTGACGGCTCCTTCCCTCCGTCCGGCTCGTCCACTTCCCAGGCGCGGACCGGCTCGGTGGCGACCGGATGCATCGCTGCCGCGGGCCGCGGCCCGGCCTGGATGGCGGCTGCCTTTACGGGCCTGGGTTTCTCCGCGGGAGGTGTGGCCACGAGGCTCTCGAGCCGGGCCCTTTCCGCGTAGGCGGCTCGCAGCGCGCCCAGCACCATCCCGATCAACGCGCTAGGGCTGAAGTGCATCGTGACGATGAGCCCGATCAGCAAGAGCGCCACCAGCAGCACCCAGGCGCCGGGTACTCCGACCACGGCCGTGACCGCACCGTCGATCGCATCGCCGAAGGAGCCGCCGTGCCTGGCGGCGAGGCCGAACAACCCGATCAGGGCGAGGACCGCGACCACACCCGACACCAGGTCGACCGGCCTCGGCCGCGGCGCTTTGGGCCACAGCAGATAAGCGCCGAGAGCCAGCGCCCCGCCCGCGGGCACGAACCAGGCGTAGCCGAAGCTCGTGATCAGCCACCGGTGGAGGCCGGCCAGGACGAAGCCTGAGCTGCTGCCGATCGCGAGCGCACCCAGCAGGGCGACAAGGATCAAAAGGACGCCTGTGATCTCGCGCGCTTGCTTCTGGGTCAGCCTTGGCGCCGGCGTTGCGCGCTTGCCGCGCCGTGTCCGGGTGCGCGTCGACGAAGCGCGGCGGGCGCTGCTGGAGGAGTGACGCGTGCTCTTTGATGTGGTGCGACGCATGCTGCGTTGGCCCTTGAGCCGGGCTCGATTCTAACCGACGCTCCCGCCTCCGCCGAGCTTCTGCCTCCGGGCATACTCTTGCCCGATGGCCGTCGATCCGTTTGCGGAAGCCGAGATCCGTTACAGGTTCCTGGTCGACGAGCGGCGCTCCGGCAGCCTGCTGCCTCGGGCGTTCAGGGTCGCCGTGCGGGACCTCGCTGTGCTCGACAGCGAGGGGCGGCGCTGGATGCTCGGTCCCGAAGATGGCATCTGGTACCGGCGCGAGAATGAGCGGTGGCTGCAGGCCGACCCACCGCGGCGGCTCGTGTGCTCGTCATGCGGTCATCACAACCTCGGGCGGCACAGCTTCTGCGTGGAGTGCGGGCAGCGCCTGAACCGGAGCTAGTCGTCCCGTGCCCGGTGGGCGCGGCCGGCTGCTGCCTCCGTCCTCGGATAGTCCGGCCTGTCCGTGCCTGGCGGCCCTTCGTCCTCGGATAGTCCGGCCTGTCCGGGCCTGGCGGCCGTTCGTCTTCGGATAGTCCGGCCTGTCCAGGTCGGCGACCCGTTCGTCTTCCGATAGTCCGGCCTATCCGGGCCCGCGGCCCTTTCGTCTTCGGATAGTCCGGCCTGTCCGGGTCTGGCGACCCTTTCGTCTTCGGATAGTCCGGCCTATCCGGGCCTGGCGGCCGGGCGCCCGCCGCGCAGCCTAGTGATGCACCTGCGCCTGCGCGATTCCGTAGATCAGGCCTCCCACCAGCGGGACCAGAGCCGCCAGGAACCACAACCTCCACCACATCGGCCGGGACTCGCCTCGCACCAGCTCGTGCCCGCAGAATCCGCAGTACCGGTCGAACGGTCCTGCGACGCCCCGGCAGTGGCCGCATTGGTGGAGCTGCAGCCCGCAGTGGGCGCACTGGCTCTCCTCCGAATGGTTGAGCATCATCGCGGGCTGGTCGCAACGCGGGCACAGGCTCGGCGCGACGAGAGCAAGAGGCGGAAGCTTCATATCTCGGTGATGACCGGGATCACCATAGGACGGCGCCGGGTCTGCCTGTAGACAGTGCGCGACACGGCGTCGTGGACCGCCTCCTGCAGCAGGCTGAGCTCGGGGCGTGAATCGGCGAAGCGCGCGATGCTCTCGATCACCGCGGCGCGTGCGTCCGCCATCAGCTTGCTCGAGAGCTCGGGCTCGATCACGCCGCGTGAGACCAGCTCTGGCCCCACGCGCAGCGTGCCCGTGTCGCGGTCGAGCGTCAGCGTGGCCACGAGGATGCCATCCTCCGCCAGGTGCCGCCGATCGCGCAGCACGACCTGTTCCACGTCCCCCACGCCGAGGCCGTCGACGTAGACGAGCCCGCTCGGCACCTTCTCACCGCGCACCATCGCCTCGGCGGAAAGCTCGACCGACTCGCCGTCCTCGACCACCGCGATCCGGTCCTCGGCGAGTCCAGACCCGCGCGCGATCTCGGAATGCAGGTAGAGCTGACGGTATTCCCCGTGCACGGGGATGAAGAACCGGGGCCGGACGGCGCCGAGCATCTCGATCAGCTCATCGCGCTGAGCGTGGCCGGTCACGTGCACGTTGCCCACCTCGGAGTAGAACACCCTGGCGCCGTGGCGGTAGAGGTTGTTGACCGTCTGATGGACCATCCGCTCGTTGCCTGGGATCGGCCGCGCGGAGATGACGACCCAGTCGTCCTTGAGGACGTTCACCGCGGGGTGCCGCTGCGCGGCAAATCGCGTGAGCGCGGACATCGGCTCGCCCTGGCTCCCCGCCGTCAAGAGAAGAAGCCTCGACGGCGGCACGCGGTCTATCTCGCCGAGGGGAACCGTCAAGCCGTCCGGCACCTCGAGGAAACCCAGCTCGCGTGCGGTCTTGAAGTTCGTCTGGAGGCTCCGCCCGACGACGGCGACGCGGCGCCCGAACTGTTCCGCCATCCGCACCAGGTGCTGGATGCGGTGAATGTTCGATGCGAAGTTGGCGACGACGATCCTGCCCGGCGCCTCGCCGAAGATGCGCTCGAACGGCGCGTGCAGATCACGCTCGGAGCCTGAGCGTCCCAGGCGTTCCGCATTCGTCGAGTCGCTCAGCAGGAGCAGCACGCCCTGATCACCCAGTGCCTTGAAGCGGGCCATGTCCGTGGGATGACCGTCGGGCGGCGCGGGGTCGAGCTTGAAATCGCTCGTGTAAACGACTCGTCCGACGGGTGTTTCGATCGACAGCCCGACCGCGTCGGGGATCGAGTGACACACGGCGATGGTCTCGACGCGGAACGGACCCAGCTGGACCTGGTCGCCCACGCGTATCTCGCGCAGGTCGGACTCGCGCAGGAAGCGATGCTCTCTGAGCTTTGGCTTGACCAGGCCGAGCGTCAGCCGCGTCCCATAAACGGGGACGTTGACCTTCTTGAGCGCAAACGGCAGCCCGCCGATGTGGTCCTCATGACCGTGCGTGAGGACGATCCCTGTGACCTCGCGTTCGCGAGACATGAGATAGGAGATGTCCGGCAGGACGAGGTCGATTCCCGGCATGTCCTCTTGCGGGAACATGAGGCCCGCATCGACCACCAGCACCTTGCCTTCCCACTCGAGCGCCCACATGTTGATGCCGACCTCGCCGAGGCCGCCGAGCGGGAGGTACCTGAGCCGCGACAACTAGTGGGGGTTTTTCACAACAGGGTCAGCTGCTCTGGCTCCTGCCTGGCCGCGACCACCGGCTGGGGCGGCGGCGGCGGAGCCAGCACCTTGTCGAGGTATTGCTTGACCTGGTCGAAGTCGTGCTCGAGGTCTGCGACCAGCGTGCCGTTGTGCAGCGCCGCCGCCGGATGGTAGAGCGGCACATATGCGATGTCGCCGCGCTTGATCATGCTGCCGTGGATGCGAGAGATCGAGCCCTGGCCCGGCATCAGGCGCTCGAGCGCGTGGCGCCCGAGGATCAGCACGACCTTGGGCCGGACCAGCTCTAGCTGACGCCGCAGGTAGGGCGAGCAGGCCTCGGCTTCGTTGGGCATGGGGTCGCGGTTCATGGGCGGGCGGCATTTCAGGACGTTGGTGATGTAGACGTGTTGCCGCGTCAGGTCGATGCGCGCCAGCAGCGTGTCGAGCAGCTTGCCCGCGGCGCCCACGAACGGCTCGCCCTGCCGGTCCTCGTTGAAGCCCGGCGCCTCGCCGACGATCATGATGTCGGCCGGACAGGGACCGACTCCCGGCACCGCCTGGGTCCGGGTGGCGTGCAGGCCGCAGCTCTTGCAGGACCGGATCGTGGCGTGGAGCTGGGTCAGCTCATCGGGGATGCTAAGCGACTTTCACTCCAGGCTTTGGCCCCACGAGCTCAGAGGCCCCGCCGTGAACTCGCGGGGACCCCGAGATTCGAAAACGTGATGAGCTCGCCGGCCTCGTGGACGGTCTTCATCACCGACTTGAGCTGCTCGTCGCTCAGAGGCACGAGCGGGAGGCGGAAAGGTCCGGCCGGGAAGCCCATCGCATTCAGCACCGACTTGACGGGAACAGGGTTGGCCGCCGTGGTCATCAGCGACCTGATCACGGGGAGCAGCCCGAGATGGATGTCACGCGCGACATCGTTCTCGGCCTTGACGTGCGCGTCGATCAGCCTCGCCATGGACCGGCCGGCGATGTGCGAGACGACACAGATCACACCGTAGCCGCCGACGGCGAGCACCGGCAGCGTCCAGCTGTCGTCGCCGCTCCAGACCTTGAAGCGATTCGGCTTGCCGGCGCATACCAGGCCGATCTGGTCGAGGTCGCCGCTCGCCTCCTTGACGCCGATGATGCCCGGCAGCTCCGCGCAGCGCAGCGTCGTCGCGGCGGTCATGTTGACCGCGGTGCGGCCCTGGATGTTGTACATGATCGTTGGGCCCACTTCCGAGATGGCCTTGAAGTGCTGGTACATCCCCTCCTGCGGCGGTTTGTTGTAGTACGGCACCACAGCCAGGAGCGCATCGGCGCCCGCCTTCATCGCGAGCCTGGAGAGCTCGACCGAATGGTGCGTGTCGTTGCTTCCGGTTCCGGCGACCACGTCCGCTGAGGGAATCGCCTCCTTGATCGCACGCAGGAGCTCGATCTTCTCGGGGTCGCTCAGGCTGGGCGCTTCGCCCGTGGTGCCCGAGACCACGACTCCGTCCGAGCCGTCGGCCACCAGCTGAGCGGCGAGCTTTTGAGCCATGTCGTAGTCGACCGAATGGTCGGCTTTGAACGGCGTGATCATCGCGGTCAGGAGGCGACCGATGTCTTTGCTCACTTCGTCACAACTCCCATTTCAATCGCCTTCTCGGCAATCTGCACCGCGTTCAGGGCCGCGCCTTTGCGCAGGTTGTCGGACACGATCCACAAGGCGATGCCGTTCTTCGACGAGAGATCCTTGCGAATGCGGCCAACATACACGTCGTCGCGTCCCGCCACGTGCAGGGGCGTCGGATAGATGCGCGCCGCGGGGTCGTCCTCGATCACGACGCCGGGCGCCTCGCCAAGCACTGTGCGCACGTCGTCCGGCTCGATGGCCTGGGAGGTTTCGATCAGGACCGACTCGCTGTGCCCGACCTGCACCGGCACACGCACGCACGTGGCGGTGATCCTGAGCTCGGGGTCGTGGAGGATCTTCCTGGTCTCGTGCACGAGCTTCATCTCTTCTTCGTTGTAGCCATAGCTCTGCGGCTTCCAGCCACCCGGGATGACGTTGTATGCAAGCTGGTGCGACGTGGCGGCGACGTCCGGCACCCTATTGCCGGCGATCGCCTCGGTCTGCTCCTGCAGCTCAGTCGACAGCGCGCGGCCCGCGCCGGACGCGGCCTGGTAGGTCGAGACGATGACTCGCTCCACGCCCACCTTCTGCCGCAGAGGCTCGAGGATCATCGTGAGCGGGATCGTGGTGCAGTTGGGGCTGGCGATGATGCCCTCGTTCTCCTTGATGTCGTCGGGGTTCACCTCGGGGACGACCAGCGGCACGTTGTCCTTCATCCGCCAGGCCGAGCTCTTGTCGATGACCAGCGCGCCGGCCTCGGCCGCGATCGGCCCGTACATGAGCGAGATCTCCGCGCCCGCCGCGAACATGACCACGTCGACCCCGTCGAACGATTTCTCGTCGAGATGCTCGAGAGTCAGGGAGTCGCCGTTGTAGGCGATCTTCGAGCCCACCGAGCGGTCGGAAGCGAAGACGCGCACGCGCTCTGTCGGAAACTTCCGGTCGACCAGGACGCGCAGCATCTCGTGGCCGACCATCCCGGTCGCGCCGACGACAGCAACGTTTAATCGCTTGGAGGTGGGCACGCCGCCAGTTTAGTTCGAATCGGTGGATCGCGCCAGAGCGTCACCTCGGCATCTGCAAAGGGGCGTATCTGAAGTAGTTCGCGTAAGTCTGCGCGCGCTGTTGCTGGCTTAGCTGGACTGCTGCCACGAACGCAGGGTGCACGTTGCGCAGCTCGACGATCCGATCGTTGTGGCCTGGAGCCATCTCCATCACTCTGGCCCTCGGACATACAAGAGGCCTGACCAGCAGGCGCGCGGTCCAGGCCGACAGGAACAGCAGAACTCCAAGCAGCGCGAAGGCGAGCGCCATGCTCTGCGCGGGTTGGCCGTTGTTCGACGCCGCCACGAGCCAGACCACCCAGCTCACGATCCCGGCGACAAAAAGGCTTGCGGGCGCCCAACGAAGCACGATGGCAAGCTTGCTGCTCGCCCTCGTCAGCGGCAGGTACCCCGACGCGCGCTGGGCGACGAGCCTCACGACGACGGCGTGCACGATCAGCCCCAATCCACCCGCCAGGATGAGGACGAGGAGGGAGTACGTCCAGCCCGGCGCCGTCACGAACTTGAACCTTCGCCACGTCTCGGCGGGCCGGCCCGTCATCGCGCAGACGGGTGGGAAGTCGTTCGCCCAGAGCTGCGACGCCCAGATCTGGACGCGGGTCGGATGGTCAGTCAAAAGTCAATCCGAGCAGCTCGTCGAGGCCGCGGTAGAACCTGGCCGCGCCCGTCACGGCCCGGATCGCGAGCATCACGCCCGGTACGTAGGCTTCGCGGCTCGTCGTGCGGTGAGCGATCGTCAGCGTCTGGCCGGGCAGTCCGAAGATGACCTCCTGGTCCGCCACGAAGCCCGGAAGGCGGATGCTGTGGACCGCCACGTTGGCCTCCTCCCCACCTCGCGTCCCGGCGAGGGTCTCCTTCTCGGCCTTCTTGTGCGTGAACGGCCGGCTGCCCCGCCGCGCACCGAGGCGGCGCGCTGTGGTGAGCGCCGTGCCAGAAGGCGCGTCGAGCTTGGCCGCGTGATGCATCTCGATCACCTCGACCGCCTCGAAATGGGGAGCGGCGATCTCCGCCAGGTGCATCATCAGCACCGCGCCCACCGCGAAGTTGGGCGCGACGATGCCACCGAGGTGCTTCCCCTGGCAAGCCGTCGCCACCTTGTCCACGTCGGCGGTCGACAGCCCGGTCGTCCCCACCACCGGTGAAGCGCCGGCCGCGATTGCCGCGAGCGCGTTGTGCAGCGCCTCTGACGGCCGCGTGAAGTCGACCAGCGCACGCGGCCTGTTCTCCCGGAGAAACGCGGCCAGGTCATCCCCCGGCCCGACTCCCCCGACGTAGTCGACTCCGGGCTCGGCCTCGAAGGCCGCCGCGAGGACCGAGCCGACCTTGCCGCGATGTCCCGCCAGCGCGACCTTGATCCGCTCGGTCATCTGCCCGTTCGGCTCAGTCCCGGCGAGGGCCGCGACCCCGATCCCGGCCGCCGCCGTTGCGGCCGCCGCGATCCCGCCCGCCGTATCCACCGCTCTCGCGCGCCGGCGCCGGCGAGGCGAGCGCCGCCTCCCTGGCCTCCGCGCTGATGCTCTCGGCGATCGGCTCGCCCCTCGAGGTCAGGTCCTCGATGGCGGCCTGGCGGCTCAGGTTGAGCCGGCCCTGGCTGTCGACCTCGACCGCCTTGACCACGATCTCGTCGCCGACGTTCACGACCTCCTCGACCCGCTCCACGCGGTGGTCTGTCAGCTTCGAGACGTGCACCAGCCCGTCCTGGTTGGGCAGCACCTCGACAAAGGCTCCGAAGGGCATGATCCGGACGACCTTGCCCCTGTAGATCTTGCCGACCTCGACCTCGTCGGTGAGGCTCTTGATCCAGTCGATCGCCTTCTTGCCTGCCTCCTGGTCGACCGCCGAGATGAACACGCGGCCGTCGTCCTCGACGTCGATCTGCGCGCCCGTCTCCTCGGTGATCTTGCGAATCATCTTGCCCCCCGGGCCGATCACGTCGCGGATCTTGTCGGGGTTGATCAGGATGGTCGTGATGCGCGGCGCGTAGTCGCTCATCACGGTGCGCGGTCCTGGAATTACCGCGAGCATCTTGTCGAGCACGAACAGGCGCGCCTCGCGAGCCTGGTCGAGCGCCTGGGCGAGGATTTCGTGGGTCAGGCCTTTGATCTTGATGTCCATCTGCAGCGCGGTGATGCCGTCGCGAGTGCCCGCGACCTTGAAGTCCATGTCGCCCAGCGCGTCCTCGACACCCTGGATGTCCGTCAGGACGGCGAACTTCCCCTCGCGGGTGACGAGGCCCATCGCGATGCCGGCCACCGGGGCCTTGATCGGCACCCCCGCATCCATCAGTGCGAGCGTCGAGCCGCACACCGAGGCCATCGAGGTCGAGCCGTTCGAGCTGAGGATCTCGGAGACCAGCCGCATCGTGTACGGCCATTCCTCGACTGGGGGAACGACCGGCAGCAGGGCACGCTCGGCGAGCGCGCCGTGGCCGATCTCGCGCCGGCCCGGACCACGCAGCGGCCGCGCCTCGCCGACCGAGTACGGCGGGAAGTTGTAGTGGTGCCTGTAGCGCTTGAACTCTTCGGCCGTCAGGCCGTCGAGCTTCTGCTGGTCGGACATCGAACCGAGCGTGGCGATGGTCAACGCCTGGGTCTGTCCGCGGGTGAAGAGGCCCGACCCGTGCGTCCGGGGCAGCACGCCGACCTCGACCGTGATGGGCCGCACGTCCTTGAGTCCGCGACCGTCGACCCGCACGCCCTCCTCGACGATGCGCTGGCGCACGCGATCCTTGAGCGCCTTGTCGAAGAGCTTGCCGAGAATGTCGACGTGCTCGGGAAAGCGCTCTCCGAGCTCGATGACGGTTTTCGTCCGCAGGTCGTCGAGAGCGCTCTCGCGCTTGGCCTTGTCGGCCGAGTAGAGCACCTGGTCGAGCCGCAGAGCGAGGTATTCGCCCACGATCTCGAGCATCTGCTCGGGATAGGGGTTCGGGATCCATTCGCGCTTTTCGAGTCCGACCTGCTCCCGCAGCTCGAGCTGGGCGGCGCAGATCCGCTTGATCTCCTCGTGCGCCGCGGCGAGCGCGTCGATCACGACCTGCTCGCTCACACCCTTGGCACCGGCCTCCACCATCAGGATCGCGTCGGCCGTGCCGGCGACGGTCAGGTCGAGCTCCGATTCGGCCATGCGGGACATGGGCGGGTTGACGGCGACCTGGCCGTCGAGGTAGCCCATCTTCACGGCGCCGACCGGACCCTGGAAGGGGATGTCGGAGATGACGAGGGCCGTGGAGGCGCCGTTGATGCTCAGGATGGTCGGGTCGTTCTCCTGGTCGACCGAGAGCACAGTCGAGACGACCTGCACGTCTAGTCGGAAGCCCTCCGGGAAGAGCGGCCGCAGCGGGCGGTCGGTCAACCGCGAGGCGAGGATCGCCGTCTCGCTGGGCCTGCCCTCGCGCCTCATGAAGGCGCCCGGGATCTTGCCCGCGGCGTAGAGCTTCTCCTCGTAATCGCACGTGAGGGGGAACCAGTCGATCCCCTCCCGCGGCTCTTTGGCCATCACGGCGGTGCTGAGCACCACGGTGTCGCCCTGGCGGATGATCACCGCTCCGTTGGCCTGCTCGGCCACCCGGCCGGTCTCGATCGAAAGCCGCCTCCCGGCGACGTCCACGTTCTTCGTGACAACTGCCACGCCAATACCTCCAAATCTGGGAGGACTCCCCGGAGGTGCGAAGTGGGTCAGATTCCTAGCAGCCGCCGCTCTGGTCTCGCCCGCTCGGCGCGGGCGACCTGAGTGAGAGCTTCTAAGAGCTGACCCTCGCCACCAGCGTGGGGCCCTCCCGAAACTGTATTCCGGTTATCTCCTGATCCCGAGCTTGGCGACGAGGGCGCGATAGCGCTCGACGTCGGTGTCCCTCAGGTAGTTCAGCAGACGCCGTTGCTTGCCGACCAGGAGAAGGAGGCCGCGGCGCGAGTGATGGTCCTTGGCGTGCGTCTTCAGGTGCTCGGTGAGCTCCCGGATGCGAGCGGTGGAAAGCGCGATCTGGACCTCTGGCGAACCAGTGTCCTTCTCCGCGCGCTTGTACTCCGCGATCAGCTTGCCTTTGACTTCGGTCTCTACTGCCAAACTCGCACGAAAGTATACGTGTCAGCCGGGAAAGACCGTTCAGCCGGCGGTTTCCACGCTGCCGTCCGAACGCGGATCGGCGCCCCCACGCCACGCCCCAGGACCGTCCACCACGATCGCCTGGGCGTGCCCGAACGTGTGGTGCCCGGCCGGCATCAGCTGGACCGTCGGGTCGGTTCGCGCCAGCTGCGCCGCGTCCGGGTGGTCCGCCTCGATGGACAGGGTCTCACCGCCGGGCAGGATCCGCATCCGGGGCCGCGCGACCGCCTCGGCGGGCTCGAGCCCTAGGTCTATCAGGTTGATCGCGACCTGCGCCTGGATCTGAGGTTGTCCATCGCCTCCCATCGCGCCGAAGGCGATCCAGGGCCGGCCGCCCCGCGCCGCGATCGCCGGGATCAGCGTGTGCATGGTGCGCTTGGCCGGCTCGAGCCGGTTCACGTGAGAGGGTTCGAGGCTGAAGTAGGCGCCGCGGTTCTGCAGCAGCATCCCGGTGCCCTCCGCCACGACGCCAGACCCGAAGTCGAAGGCGACGCTCTGGATCAGCGACACCAGGTTCCCCATCTCGTCCGCGGCGCACATGTAAACGGTGTCGCCGCCTTCCGGCAGGGACGCTCGGCCTGCGGCGACGTGGTCCGGGCTCAGGAAGGGCTTCCGAGGGACGGCGGCGAAGTCGGGATCGGTGATGAAACGGTCGCGCAGGGCGTAGCTCGCGTCGCGCGCGTCCCGGAACGGCATGCCTGCCTGGAGCCTGACCAGCATCGCCGCCGCGGCCAGGCCCTGGGTCGGCGGCGGTAGCTCGTAGACGGTGACGTCTCGATATGTGAAGGCGACGGGTTCGACCCATTCGGAGTGATGTGCGGCCAGGTCCCTGGCGGTGACGAATCCGTCGCGACGCCGGATCGCATCGGAGATCGCCGCAGCGATCTCACCTCGGTAGAAGTCGCCGATGCCGGAGCGCCCGATGTGTGAGAGCACCGAGGCCAGGTCGGCGTTGCGGAGCAGCATGCCGGCCTCCATCGGCGGGTAGAGCGCAAATGCGGCCGGCTCGCGCAGGAGCAGATCTGCGCCGGCCTTCAAGAAGTCGGACAGGCGCGGCGTGATGACGTATCCGCCGCCCGCGAGCGAAGCGGCGGGTTCGAGCACCGCGCCGAAGCCCACGGTCCCAAACCGCTCGAGCAGGCGGCCCCAGGCCTCGACGGTGCCGGGCACCGTGACCGGTAGGATTCCACGCTCCGGCATCGATTCATGCCCACGCGATCGGACGGCATCGATGGTGGCGAGCTCACCGGACCGGCCCGCACCGATCAGCCCGACCGGCGACGCCTGGCCTGCGGGCCACACGATCGCCATGAGGTCTCCGGCGACCGAGGTCATATGCGGGTAGACGACGCACAGGACCGCGTCGGCGGCGACCGCTGCGTCGATCGCGTTGCCACCGTCGCGAAGGACCTGCGCACCAACCTCGCTGGCGGTCCGGTGCGGAGTCGCGACGACTCCTCGTGTCATCGAAAAAAGACTATCGCGGCGTGATGAACTCGATCGCTCCGGGCTGGATCTCGAACAGCGCAGGCAGGAAGCCCACCGCCTCGCCATCCACGTCGATGCGAACCTTCTCCGGCGACGTGACGGAGATCCGCTTGCCGTAGACCAACTCCATTTTCGGATTCGTCTGGTCGAGGTGTTTCCCGCTCCGGATGTCGTTCATGCCGCGCATCGTCTCGAGCTTGCCCGCGTTTTTGATCAGCACCACGTCGAACACGCCGTCGGTCGGAGAAGCCGACGGCGCCATCTTCATACCGCCACCGAAGAACTGGCAGTTCGCCACCACGACCTGCTGCACCCGGGGCAGCTCGAGCGCGGCACCGTCGACGTTGACGGTCATCGGCTTGTTCTTGTATCCGATCAAGGCGCGCAGCCCGGCGAGCGTGTACGCCGCACTGCCGAATCGCTTGGTGCCGTTGCCGATCTGGAACACGACGTCGCCTCCAAGTCCGGCGTCGGCGATGTTGATGAAGTGGCGCACGGCGGTCGTTCCATCACCGTTCTGGTAGGTCACGCATCCGGCGTCCAGGCGCCGGGCCAGACCGCTGCGCAGAACGTCGATGGCCTGCTTCGGATCGCTTGGTATGCGCATCGTGCGGCGAAAGTCCCCGCCCGTGCCGAGTGGAACCATGGCCAGCTTGCTCGCGGTCGGGAGGGGCGCACCGTTGTGGAAGAAACCGTTGACGACCTCGTTCAAGGTGCCGTCACCGCCGACGGCGACCACGACCGGCCGCGATTGCTTGACGTTGCGCTGCGCGATCTCGGTCGCTTCGAGCGGTCGGGTGGTCAACGCCGCCTCGTAGGGGACGCCCGCCGACGGCAGCCATGCCTCGATCGCCGCCCATTCGCGCCCGGCCTTGCCGGCGCCCGAAGCCGGGTTGACGATGAAGAGGACCGGTGCGCCGGCGCGCCCGCCTATGGTGCGCCCCCCACCGCGCGCGGGTTCATGATCCGCGCCGGGTCGATACCTGCCCTGACTCCTCGCCACACGCGCATCCAACCTCCCAATTCGTCCGCGATCCACCGTGATCGCGCCTGGCCGACGCCGTGGTGGTGCGTGATCGTCGCACCCATCTCGAGCGCCGCGCTCATAGCCCCCTCCCACGCACGCTGGTACGCCGCGCGAGCCGCGGGCTCCGTCGCCTCCGAGCCGCCGAACGTGAAGTACGCGCAGCAGCCCTGCTCGTAGGCATGACTGAAATGGCATAACGCCAGCCCACCGACCGCTATTGCGGACTTGACCCGGCGGTGAAGCTCCGGCAGCGCGGTCCACGGAGCGGCGAGCTCGATCGTGTCGAGGTACGCGCCCGCGGGCTGGAGCAGCGTGTTCATGCGCTCGGCAGACAGGTCGAACCGTTTTCGCTCCCAGCGTCCCCAGGGCTCCACGCCGGCGTCGACCGCACCGGCTGCGAACCTCTTGACCGCGGCAAACTCCGCAGCGGCGACGTCGGCCAGGCCGGCTGTGGCCACGACGAGGAGGCAGCCGCCGGCGCTCAGGTCGTAGCCGTTGAAGGCGGTGTCTTCGGCGTCGTAGAGCCGCATCACAAGCGGCCGTATGCCGCTCTGCATCACCAGGCGCATGCACTCGAGACCTTCGGCGAGATCCGAGAACGCAAACCCACGCCCGATCACCGCTTCAGGCTGCCGGTGCACTCGCAGCACCGCTTCGACAACCAGACCCAGGCCACCCTCGGCGCCGACCCACAGCTGATGTAGCGCGGGGCCCGCGGCCGAGCGGGGACCTGGACGCGGGGCCGCGTACGAACCATCCGGCAGGACCACGCCGAGCCCGAGCACCATGTCCTCGATTCCGCCGTACCGGCTCGATTCCTGGCCGGACGATCGAGTCGAGACCAGGCCGCCGACCGTCGTGCCGGGCAGCGAGCTCGGATAGTGGCCGAGCGTGAGGCCGCGCGCGTTCAGCTGCTTCTCGAGGGCCAGGCCGTTGACACCGGCCTCGCAGCGGCAGGCGAGGTTGGTCCCGTCGATGTCGAGGACGCGATCGAAAGCGCCAAGGTCCAGCACCAGCTCGCCGCGCTGCGGGGCCACCGCGCCGCACACGCCGCTGCCTCCACCCATCGGGATTACGACGACGCCGGCCGAGGTGGCCCACCGCATCAGGGCGCACAGCCGATCGCGGTCGGGTGGACGCGCAACCAGAACGCGATCCGGCTTCGTGCCGGCGCGCTCTTCCATGATCGCGAGCGGCCACATGTCGCGCACCGGACGCTCCTCGAGCGCGGCCGCCCCAACGATCGCCTCGACGTCCTTCCTCAACTCTCCGAATCGCCCTGGTGTGCCGCGAAGCGGCCCGCGAGCCAGCCGGTTAGGATCGGCACTCCGAACCCGCACGGGCCCGCGTAGTCATATCCACCGAGCACGGCGCCGGCCGCGTGCAGGTTCCGGAACGGAGCTGATCCGCCCTCGTCGAGCGGGCGGAGCTTGCTGTCGGTCGCGAGACCGGACCGCATCTCGTACGCCGGATCCAGGTACCGCATGTGCTGCAGCCGCGTGCCCAGCGTGTTCACTTCGACCCCGTCCTGGTACACCCCGAGCCCCAGCAGCGGCTCGCTCGTGACCTTCCCGCCACGGAGACCGCCGCCGATGTGCCGGCCGGTCGCGAGGACGTAAGCATCGGCGCGATACGCCCTGTCGCCGGAGCGCGCGCCGGTGATCCGATCGCCGGTGAGATCGAACGAGGTGACCTCACCGCGGATGGCGCCGAGGCCGATCGCCTGCTGCAGCCGCCACCCGTGTGGCGACGGCGGTGAGGCGAGCAGCTCGAAGCTCTCGAAGGGCAGGTGCGTGAAGCCGGGCGGGTAGGCGATGAGCGACGCGCGCGCGTCGGGCACGGGTGCGCGGCGCCCGTACAGGTCGGTGAGCGAAGCCGTTCCCGGCAGCCCCGCAATGCTGACCTGCTCCGCGAATGCATCCACCCCGTGGCGCTCCTTCAATGCCTGCGCGGTCGAGGCCGCATCGTAGTCGCCCACCTGCGTGATGCCGATGACCGCGACCCGCCGGCCGCTCAGCGCGCCCAGCTCGCCCCCGGCCACGGACGCCGGAACCAGGTTCGCCGGCCGGGCAACTCCGTGGATGTCCGCGTACAGGCCGCGCTTGCGCCACGCTCCCTGGAGCTTGAGACCCTCCTTCTCCAGGGCCAGATGGAGCGCCTGGATGGCGTTGTCGAGCTCGGTGGCGAGCCGGATCGCGTCCAGCCGCAGCCGCGTGATCGGGTGATGCGGCTCCGACCGGAGAATGGCTTCGAGGTCGTCGACGATCTCCATACCGCCCGCGTACAGCGCCGTGGCGCCGGGCGCGCGTGCGACGACGGTCACCTCGGCTCCTTCGCGCCGGGCGGCCAGGGCTGCCGCGTAACCCGCGATCCCTCCTCCGATGACGAGAACGGTCGTCATCCGGCCACGGTGCGGCGCGTGTCCTCGACGTCCTTTCTCAGCTGGACCACCAGGTCGTCCGCGCTCGGAAACTTGATGTCGGGATGCAGGTACTTGACGAAACGCAGCTCCAGCCTGCGCTGGTAGAGGTCGCCCTCGAAATCGAGCAGGAAAGCCTCGACCCGCAGCTGTGTGCCCCCGAAGGTCGGCCGGTAACCGACCGACAGCGCGGCGACGAACTCACCCTCTGGCGCGCGTGCCCTGCCGGCGTATGCGCCGAGCGCGGGGACGAGCTTGTTCGGTTCGATGCCGATGTTGGCGGTCGGAAAGCCCAGCCTCCGGCCGACCCTGTCCCCCGCCTCGACCGGACCTTCCATCGCGTACTCTCGGCCCAGCAAGGGGTTCGCCGCCTCGATGTCGCCCGCCGTGATCAGGCGGCGCACCTCTGAGCTGTGCAGCTCGTGGCCCGCGAACGTGAACGGCGGGACGACCTCGGCGTCATGTCCGTGCGCGCGCAGCCATTCGGCGTTTCCGGTGCGGCCGCGGCCGAAGGCGAAGTCATAGCCTATGACCCACGAGCGAATCTCCATGGCGGTGGCCAGGCGGTCGATGAACTCGGATGGCGACAGCGCCATAAGCTCGCGGTCGAAACGCAGGACGATCGCGTGCTCGATGCCCGAGGCTTCGATGAGCGCCAGCTTTTCGCGCAGCGTCGTGATCGAGGATGGGCAGTTCGCCGGGTCGAGGACGCAGCGCGGGTGAGGCTCGAACGTGATGAGCGCAGGTTTTGCCCCATGACGGCGGGCGCTATCGACGGTGCGCCGGATCACGTCGAGGTGGCCGAGATGAACGCCGTCGTAGCTGCCGACCGTGAGCGCCACAGGCCCGATGGGACCCGTGGGCAGCCCGAGATGAACCTTCAGTTGAGCACCTTGAATCCCCGATAGCTCAACTCAACACCTTGGTGGGCACGAAGGTGCGGCGCAGGGGGTCAGCGTGGCCGAGCGCCACGAGCCTCCCGTCCATGTCATGGGCACGGACGGTGCCCGGACCGGGTTCCGGGAGCACACGGACCGCGCGCCCCTGACGCACCATCGCCTCCTGCTCGACGCTGAGACGGACCCGCTCCATGTCCGGCAGTATGACTTCGGCCGGAAGCAGCCGGGCCGCCACATCCTGCGGCGTCACGAACGATTCCAGGCTCGTGGCGGAGTCGATGGCAAGCGGGCCGTAAGCGGTGCGCACGAGCCTTCCCAGGTAGCCGCCGACGCCGAGCTTCACGCCCATGTCCCGGGCGATGGAGCGGAGGTACGTCCCGCTGCCGCAGCGAATCTCGACCCGCGCCACCGCCTTGTGGCCGGCCACGAAATCGAGCAGCCTCGCTTCGTACACCTCGACCTCGCGGGCCACCGGCGCGGCCGCGACGCCGGCGCGGGCCAGCCTGTACGCGCGCTTGCCCTCGATCTTCACCGCGGAGTACGCCGGGGGTTGCTGGAGGATGCGGCCGACGAAAGCGACCAGGGCCTGCTCGACGTCCTCAACGGTCAGCGCGCTCGGGTCCGCCACCGGCTCGGGCGGTGCTTCCGCGTCGTCGGTCGCGGTCGTGGCGCCTAGGTGGATGTCGGCGACATAGGTTTTGGCCAGGCGGAGCGCGAATTCAGCAAGTCGGGTCGCCGACTCGAAGAGGATCGGAAGCACGCCGGTGGCGAGCGGGTCGAGCGTCCCGGCGTGGCCGACGCGTCGCGCCCCTGTCAGCCTCCTCAGGCGGTTGACGACCGAGAAGGACGTGGCGCCTGCCGGTTTGTCGACGTTGAGGATGCCGGTCGCGAAGTCAGCTGCCTGGTGACGAGGCGGCACCGATCGCCTCCTTGGCGGCGGCCAGCACGATCCTCACCGCCTCGTCCATCGGCTTGTCGATCTCGGCACCGGCGGCGCGGATGTGACCGCCACCGCCAAACGATGCGCACAACGCCGCCGCGTCCACCGCGCCTCGGCTGCGCACGCTGATTTTCGTCAGCTCGTTCTGCACCTCCTTGAAGAGGATTGCAAGCTCGAGGCCGGCGATGCTGTTCAGCGTGTCGATGATGCCCTCCGACTCGGCCATCACGGCATTGGCCTCCTTCAGCATCCTGCGCGTCACCTTGGCCCATGCGAGCCGGCCGCTCAATTCCACCCGCATGGTCGCCAGGGCCAGACCGCTCAGCTTGAGCGTCGTCTCGGGCCGCATCTTGTAGACCTGGGTAGCGATGTGGCCGGGATCCGCGCCCAGTCGCGCCAGCCTGGCCGCGTCTTCGAGTGCGCGCGGCGTCGTGTTCTCATGGCGAAACCCGCCGGTGTCGGTGAGCAGCGCGACGTAGAGGTTGGTGGCCGCGGTCGGGGTGATCGCATATGCGAAGTGGTCGAGCATCTCCATCACCATCTGCCCGACCGCCGAGGCGTCCGGGTCGATCACGTTGAGGTCGCCGAAACGCGAGTTCGAGGGGTGGTGGTCGATGTTGACGATCGTCGCGTTGGAGGCGATTCGCCGTGCGCTGCTGCCCGACCGCTCGAGGTTGCCCGAGTCGAAAAAGAAGACCAGGTGCGGATCCACGCCGTGCGGCGGCTCGGCCTGGATGGCGTCGAACCCGGGCAGGAACGCGTACGTGTCCGGCAGGGGCGGGGGCACTATCACCCAGACATCCTTTCCGTCGGACCGCAGGGCCTCCGCGAAGGCGAGGCTGCAGCCCAGCGTGTCGCCGTCGGCGTCCTTGTGGCCGAAGATCAGGATCTCCTGGTTGGCTTCGATCAGCTCTTTGATCTCGTCATACAGGTGACGGGTCTTGCTCTTTGCGGTGGCTATTGCTCGCCCTCCCGGCCGTTCTCGCCTGCCTGCGGCAGGACCTCTTTCAGGAGCTGGTTGATGTGCACGCTGTACTCGATCGACGGGTCGAGCTCGAAGCGCAGCTCGGGCGAGAACTTCAGATTCTGCAGGCGCCGCCCGAGCTCGTGGCGGATCAAGCCCCTGGCCGATACGAGCCCCGCCATCGACTCGCGCTGCTGCTCGGGATTGCCGAGCACGCTCACGCGGACGCGAGCCTGGCGCAGGTCCGGCGACATGCGGACAGCAGTGATGCTGACGAAGCCGATCCTCGGATCCTTGAGCTCACGCCGGATGATGGACATGATCTCCTCTCGCACCTGCTCCCCAACCTGGTCGGCGCGGTAGCTGGTCATTCGACCCTCCGCCGTCAGCAAGTCAAGCCTTGCAGACTAAATTTCTTCCCGCTCGAGACGATAGGTCTCCATCGTGTCACCGGCCTGGAACGACTCGAAGCCTTCGAGCGCTATGCCGCACTCCTGGCCGGCCGGCATCTCTCGCACGTCTTCCTTGAAGTGCTTGAGCGAGCTGATCCGGCCTTCGAAGACCTGCTCCCTGCCGCGTGCGAGCTTCACCCAGCCTCCACGGCTGACCTTGCCCTCCATGACCCGACTTCCGGCGATGATCCCGAGCCGCGGGATCTTGATCGGTGTGATGACCTCGACCCGACCTTCCCGGATCTGGCGGTACGTCGGCTCGCGCAGGCCCTTGGCCGCGCGCTCGACGTCTTCAGTCAGCTTGTAGATGACGTCGTAGTACCGAACCTCGACCTTTGCACGCTCGGCCGCGGCGTTCGACGCCGGCGTCGGCTTGAGGTTGAAGCAGACGATGATCGCATTCGACACGCCGGCCAGAAGCAGGTCGGAGTCGCTGACGGCGCCGACACCCTGCCCCACGATCTTGATCGCGACCACCGGGTCCTCGATCTTCTGCAGGGCGCTGAGGACAGCCTCGAGCGTGCCCTGCGCGTCGGCCTTGACCACAAGGCTGAGCTCCTTGACCTCGCCTTCCTTGGCGCGGCGGGCGAGCTCCTCGAGCGTGATGCGCGGCGCCACGTCGCGGGCGGCTTCCTGGCTGCGCTTCTCGGTCAACTTGGTCAGCGCGATCTGGCGCGCGACCTTTTCCGATCCGACGACCTGGAAGATGTCGCCTGCCTGGGCGACCTCGCTCATTCCGGAGACGACCACCGGCGTCGCCGGGGGCGCCTCGTCGACGCTCTGCGCGCGGTCGTCTGCGAGGGCGCGGACGCGCCCGTAGATGTGACCGCACACGAAGTCGTCTCCGACCCGCAGAGTGCCGGCCTGGACGAGCACGGTGGCCACAGGGCCGCGTCCGCGCTCGAGGTGCGCGTCGACGATGGTCCCGATCGCGTTGCGGTCGGGGTTCGCCTTGAGCTCGAGGATGTCGGAGGAAAGGACGATCGTGGTCAGCAGGTCGTCGATGCCCTTGCCGGTCTTGGCGCTGAGGTGGACGCACTCGAACTCGCCCCCGTAGTGGCGCGTCACGATGTCCTGCTCGGCCAGCTCCTGGTGCACGCGGTCGGGATTGGCGCCGTCCTTGTCCATCTTGTTGATGGCGACGATGATCGGCACCTTCGCGGCCCGGGCGTGGTGGATGGCCTCGACTGTTTGCGGCTTCACACCGTCGTCCGCGGCGACGACCAGCACCACCAGGTCCGTGACCTGCGCGCCGCGGGCGCGCATCGCCGTGAACGCTTCGTGGCCGGGGGTGTCGATGAAGACGACCGGATGCCCGTCGGCGGTCTCGATCTTGTAGGCGCCGATGCGCTGGGTGATCCCACCCGCCTCGCCGGCCGCGACGCGCGTCTTACGGATCGCGTCGAGGATGGAGGTCTTGCCGTGGTCGACGTGGCCGAGCACGGTCACGATTGGCGGTCGCGCTCGCAGTTTGCTCGGGTCCTCGTTGGCGAGCGAGAACAGCTCCTCTCGCGACGTGGTGACGACGTCGCCCTCGCCCGCGGTGGACTCGACCGCCACCACGTCCTCGCTCGCCACCGGTTCGACCGTGTAGCCGAACTCGTCGGCGACGATCTCGGCCGTGGCGAAATCGATGACCTGGTTGATGGTGACCAGGATCTTGGAGGCCATCAGCTTCTTGATCACCTCGACCGGGCTGACGTTCAGCTTCTCGGCGAGGTCCTTGACCGACAGGGTGGGCGGAAGGATCGCGCGCCGGTCGCCGTTGGCCTCGATCTTGGGCGCGGACGCGGTGGGCTTGAACGCCGAACGGGCAGCCTCGATCGCGCCAGGCGCCAGGGGCGCGGCGGCGTTGCGGGTCAGACGGCGCTGCTGGAGGAAGTTCACCAGCTCCTTCTGACTGATCCCAAGTTCGCGCGCGAGTTCGTGTGCCTTCATGCCGGACTACTGATTATGCCGCCCGCGCCGAATTCGAAACTTGGGTGACGTCCCTCCTACCCCCGCCCGACCACGGTCAGGGCGAGGGGTGCGGTGCAGCGGCGCGGGCCAGCTCCGACCAGAACTCGGGCGGGATCGCGATCCGCAGAGCTCGCTCGAGGGCCTTGCGTTTGCGGGCGGTTTCGATGCAGGAGGAGTCAGCGTGCAGGTAGGCGCCGCGGCCCGGACCTCTACCCGTGACATCGATGGCTACGACCCCTTCCGGATCGCGCACGGTGCGGATCAGGAACCTCTTTCCGGCCTCCTGGCGGCAGCCCACGCACGTGCGGACGGGCGGCGTCATGCCTGGTCGCCGGCGGGGAGCTCCTCCGACTCACCCGGCTTGATGTCGATCCGGTAGCCGGTCAGCTTCGCCGCGAGTCGCGCGTTCTGGCCGTCGCGGCCGATCGCCAGCGAGAGCTGGCCGCGGGGCACCAGCACCGTGGCCGTGCGTGTGTTCCGGTCGATGCTGACCGAGTCGGCCCGCGCCGGACCAAGGGCCGCGGCGACCAGCGCCTCGGGGTCGTCCGACCAGGGCACTATGTCGACGTGCTCGCTGGCGAGCTCGCTCAGGATGGCGTGATGCCTCACGCCTTTCGGCCCGACACATGCTCCGACCGGGTCGATGCCGGGCTCGCTCGCCGAGACCGCGACCTTCGTCCGCAGGCCGGGCTCACGCGCGATGGCGCGGACGTGGACGGTGCCCGCCTTGATCTCCGGAACCTCCGCCTCGAGCAGGCGGTGCACGAAAGACTTCGAGGCGCGCGAGACGCGGACCTGCGCCTGCCGCGGGTTGCGCTGGGTCTCGAGCAGGACCACCAGCACCGGCCGGCCGGGATGGAGCTGCTCTCCGGGGATCTGCTCTTCGGGAGGCATCACACCCTCCACGCGCCCGAGGTCGATGTACACGATGCCGGCCTCGACGCGATCCACGACGCCCGTCGCGAGCTCTCCTCTGTGCTCGGCGACGTCGCGCAGGACCTTGTCGCGCTCCAGGTCGTGGATGTGGCGCAGGACGGCGTGCTTGGCCGTCTGGGCGGCCATGCGCTTGAAATCGTCCGAGGGGAGCACCTCGACCATGGTCGATCCGTCGGCCTTGGTCACCCGGGTGCGGACGTCGAGCGCACCGCTCTTCGTGTCGAGCCTCACGCTCACCTCCCCAGGAGGGTTGAACGCGCGCTTGTAGGCGGCCGCGAGCGCGCCCTCGACGGTGTGCAGCATCTCGTCGAAGGGGATGCCGACCTGGGCGCAGAGCGCGGTCAGCGCCTCGGCGAGACTTTCCGTGGACGGTTCAGATGGCGACCGCGAGCCTGCCCGCGACAACGTCTTCCCATCCAATGTGGACGATCACCGGCGCGCGGCCCCGCACGCCCAGCGCCTGCACCGCTATGCCCGCCCCGTCGACGGCGACCAGCTGACCTTCGACGACCGTCTCCGACTCACCGGTCCTGTACCGGACATTCACTCGCTTGCCGCTGAAACGTTCGTACTCGTCGTGATTGCGCAGCGGCCGCTCGGCGCCGGGCGACGAGACCTCGAGCTCGTAGGGACCCTCGATCAGGTTCGAGTGGTCGACGAGCGGTCCGGCGACGCGACTCACGCGTTCGCAGTCCTCGATGGTGATCGGTTCCGCATGGTCGATCGAGATGCGCAGCGTCCGTCCCCTCTGTCCTGACTGATCGAGTGAGTACAGCTCGAAACCCATGTGGTTGAGCGTGGGCTCGAGCAGCTCTTTCAGTGACGATATGGGCCAGGCCGGCATGTCATTGAAGTATGAGAGGAAACCCAGATGGTTTCCTCTGCGCGCCAAGGCGCGGGCAGGTTCGGACTCTCTGATCGCATCGCGCGTGCGGCTTTGCCGCAGGCGCTGCTCTTTTTCCGGCATGCGGTTGGGATTCATCTGATCTGATTTCCACCAACAACGCCCGGCGACGGTGAAGGCATAGTCGCGACCGGGCCAAGCCCGGTCGCCAGGGCAAGGAACCTTACGCCTACCTCAGCGGCTGCACCCGGCGCCAGACGACGAGTAGCGGCGCCGCGTTGAAGATCGAGCTGTACGTGCCAGACACGATCCCGATGAGCAGGGCCAGGGCGAGCCCCTGGATGGTGGTGCCGCCCGCGATTAGGATCGCGGCCAGGACCAGCACGACGGTGAAGCTCGTGATGATCGATCGTGCCGCCGTCTGCATGATGCTGAGGTTCACGACCTGCTCGAAAGAGAGGCGCTGGCTGACGCGCAGGTTTTCGCGGATCCTGTCGAACACGACGATCGTGTCGTGCACCGAGAAGCCGACCACCGTCAGGACGGCCGTGACGAAGAATGCGTCGATCTCGCCGATGCGCAGACCAAGCACCTTGCCGAGGACGGAGAAGATTCCAGTCAGCACGAACACGTCGTGCAGGAGGGCGGCGAGCGCCGAGCCACCGAACTGGAAACCCGCGCGCCATCCTCCGGGCACGTTGCGGAAACGAATCGCGAGCAGGAAAAGGATGGCGATCGATGCGATGACGACCGCCAGCAGGGCGAACTCGACGGTCTCGCCCGCGATCGTGCCGCCGACGACAAGGATCGACTGGGTCGTCATATCGCCCAACCGCCTTTGCAGGTCGTTCTGGACCAACGTCTCTTGCTGGGGCGACATCGCCGGGTAGCGGATGATGAAGCAGGTCGGATTGCCGGTCGCACTCGAGGGGCATCCGGTCTGGATCACGGTTCCGTTCTGGCCCTCGGCGGAGACTTCCGTCTGCACCTGGAGCAGCGACGGGTGGTCCGCGAAGTTGACGGTGAGCTCGGTGCCGCCGGCAAAGTCGATGCCGAGCGCGAAGCCCCTGGTCGCCATCGAGACGATGCCCGGGACGATGATGATCAGAGAGAGCAGGAAGAACCAGTTCCGCCGCCCGATGATGTTCAGCCGGCGCACGCGCGGCTCGCGGACCACCGGCACCGCTTTGGGGGCCGTGGGCTCGCCGTCCGTCACGACCAGGTCCGGCTTTTGCTCCTCGGCGTCGACGTCAGACAGTTGTTCGGACACTTCGGTCCACCCCGAGGAGCATCGGCCGCCTCAGCAGCCCACCACCGCTGAGAACGATGGCCAGCAGGTTGTGCGTGACGACGATCGACGAGATCAGGCTCGCGACGACACCGATGCCGAGCGTGATGGCGAAGCCCTTCACCTGCGGAGGCCCGATGAAGCCGAGGATCACGCAGGTCAGGAAGGTCGAGGTGTTGGAGTCGCGAATCGCCGGCCACGCTCGTCTCACCGCCGCATCGACCGCCGCGGCGATCGTGCGGCCGGCTCTCACCTCTTCTTTGAACCGTTCGAAGATCAGCACGTTGGCGTCCACGGCCATGCCCACCGACAGGATGAAACCCGTGATTCCGGCGAGGGTGAGCGTCACCGGGATCACCTTGAAGAGCGCCAGCACGGCGCCCGCGTAGAAGAGGAGGGCGAGGCTCGCCAAAAGGCCGGGAATCCTGTAGTAGACGATCATGAAAAGAACGATGATCGCCAGCCCCAGCAGACCGGCGGCGAGGCTGACTCGCACCGACTGAGCCCCGAGGGTGGCGCTGACCTGAGTGGAGTCGAGCACCTGCAGGTCGACAGGGATCGAGCCGCTGTTGATCCCCGTCGCGAGGTCGTTGGCGGCGGCCTGCGTGAAGCTGCCGCTGATCTGTGCCTGCCCGCCGTCGATCTCCTGGATCGTGATCGGGTCGGTCAGCTTCTTCCCGCACAGCGTGCTGGCCGTCTGCGAGGCAAGGCACCCGGTGTCGTAGCTCGACGAGATCCGGGTCACGTAGGCGGGGTCTTCCCAGTGGTTGATGTCGTTCTGCGTCAGGTCCAGCCAGATGGTCAGAAAGCGCTGGGGGCAGGTGGCGGTTTGGACTGTGCTGGGATCGCCTGGACAGGCCGCGACCGCGGCGCGTGTCAGGTCGGCGAACTTGATCGCGCCCGCCGCGTTGAAGGTGACGTTGACGACCCAGTTCAGGCCGTTCTGGTCCAGTCCCGCCACCGCGCTCTGGATGTCGTCACCGGTCAAGCCGGTGAGCTGTGGCTTGAAGCCGGGGTGGTCGCCGTTGGTGACCTTGGCGTCGGGAACCCACTTCGTGTAGACGAGCCGGTACGTGGCGCCGATCGTCTTCTGCGCCTGCGCCGCGGTGACCCCCGCCAGGTCGACCGTGATGCGATCGAAGTTGCTGCCCCCTCCGCGGATCTCGGGTTCGCTGACGTTCAGCGAGTTGACGCGTTTGTTGATGACCTGGATCGTGCGCTGCTGCACGTCCGCCCTCGACTGCCCTGCCGGGAAGTTGGTCAGCTGGTAGTCGATGTGGGTGCCACCCTGCAGGTCGAGGCCCTGGTGGATGTAGAGCTGCCAGCCTCCGAAGTTCGGTGGCAGGCCCGGTACCGCGCCGGTCATCTGGTAGTGGTTGGCGATCCGGTAGATGTAGCCGGCTCCGTCCACGAAGATCGAGAAGATCAGGACGCCGACGATGAACAGGCGAACCGGCCAGCTGAGGACTAACTGCATGGGCGACCGCCTAGTCTACGGCGCGCACACTTACCGATGCCGGAACACCAGGTTCAGGACTGCGGTGAGGACCACCGAAAGGATGATGCTGGTCGCGATCGGGATGTAAAAGCTTGCGTTCCCGATCCGGAACGTCAGGTCACCCGGCAGGTTGAAGCGACCGAAAAGCATGAGCCCACCGCCGAGCGCCGCCAGGACCACGCCCAAGACGAGGAGCAGTCTCCCCACGTCCCGCACACCTCCACATTAGGGCGGTTTGGGCGGCTCAGAGCAAGCGGGTTTGCTGGGGTCCAGGGTCGGGCGGGGTGAGGCCGAGGTGGCGGTAGGCGAGCTCGGTCGCCACCCTCCCGCGGGCGGTGCGGGCGAGGAAGCCGACCTGGATCAGGTACGGCTCGTGGACGTCCTCGATCGTCTCGGGTTCCTCGGAGAGCGAGGTCGCGATCGTGTCGAGGCCGACGGGACCACCTTTGAACTTGAGGACCACCGTCTCCAGGAGCCGCCGGTCGATGGGCTCGAGGCCCATCTCGTCGATTTCGAGCATGGCGAGCGCCTGGCGGGTGGTCTCCATGGTCGCGCGCCCGTCGCTCCGCACCTGGGCGTAGTCGCGAACCCGGCGGAGGATACGGTTGGCGATGCGCGGGGTGCCTCGCGCTCGCCTGGCGATCTCGGACACCGCGTCGTCGTGGATCTCGATGTCGAGGATGCGGGCCGAGCGGGTCACGATGCGCTCCAGCTCACCCTTGTTGTAGAAGTCGAGCCGGTACGCGGCGCCGAATCGGTCCCGGAGCGGACCGCTGAGCAGGCCCTGCCGCGTCGTCGCCCCGACACAGGTGAAATGCGGCAGCGGCAGCGTCGCCGCGCTCGCCCCCACGCCCTTGCCGAGGACCGCATCGAAACGGAAGTCCTCGAGCGCCGGGTAGAGCGATTCCTCGACGACGCTGTTCAGCCTGTGGATCTCATCGATGAAGAAGACGTCGCGCGTGCTCAGGTTGAGCAGGATCGAGCCGAGCGCACCCTGGTGGTCGATCGCGGGCCCGGAGCTGACCTTGATGGCCACGCCGAGCTCGTTGGCGATGATGTGCGCCAGGGTCGTCTTGCCCAGGCCCGGCGGGCCGCTGAGCAGGACGTGCTCGACCGGCTCGCCTCTGCGCCGTGCGGCTTCGAGCAGGATGCCCAGGTTCTCGCGCACCTGCTCCTGCCCGATGTACTCGTCCAGCTGGCGCGGGCGCAGCGTCCGGTCGAACTGCTCGTCGTCGGACCGGGCGTCGAGGACGGCGTCTCCCGTCACTGGGACTCGACCTCGGTCTGGCGCCGAAGATCCATCGTCACGGCCGGGTGCGAGCTCCCTGGCCCAACGCCTTCAGCGCGTGCGCGAGCGCATCCTGGGTCGAGGGCGAGGCCTTCCAATCCACGGACTCGATTCCGGTCCGCGCCTCCTGCGAGGAGAAGCCGAGGTTGCGCAGGGCCAGCTCCACCGCCTTCGGCACGGCGCCGTCACCGGCCAGCGCGGCCCCTCGCGGCACCGCCTCGAGAGCCGCGACCGCGTCGAGCCGCGGCTTCAGCTCGATGATCACCTTGGCCGCGGTGCGTGGGCCGACGCCCGTCGCGCGGCGGATGGGCGCCGTGTCCTCGCTCACGATGGCGCGCTTCAGGACCTCCATGCTCGCTGCGCTCAGGATGTTGAGCCCGACCTTCGGGCCGACGCCATCGACCTGGATCAGCATCTCGAAGAGCTGCAGCTCTTCGACAGACGTGAAGCCGTACAGCGCAATCTGGTCTTCGCGCACGTGCGTGTGGATGTGGAGCTCCATCTCGCCGCCGGGTGGTGGGAGCTGCTGCCGCGTCCCCGCCGCGACGGCGACCAGGTAGCCGACGCCGCCGACATCGAGCACGACGGAATCAGGGCCGGCCCGCCGCACGACTCCACTGAGGTGAGCGATCACCTGAGGTACGCGCTGCGCGCGTCCGGTGTGATGGCCGCCCTGGAGAATCGCCTGCTGCGCGCGTGGCACAGCGCGATCGCGATGGCGTCGCGAGCATGGTCGTCGAGCTTACCTTCAGGCACCTTGACCTGCGCCGCGAGCATGCGAGCGATCTGCGCCTTGTCAGCGTTGCCATAACCCGTGAGGATCACCTTGACCTGGCTTGGCTTGTACTCGAAGACGGGCACTCCGCACTCCTCGAGCACGGTGAGGATCGCGCCGCGCGCCTGAGCCACGCCGACGGCGCTGGTCGCGTTGCGGCCCATGAAGAGCTCCTCGATCGAAGCCTCGGCCGGTGGGTGCTCGGCGAGGAGCGCGCGCAGGCGATTCGTGATGGTGAGCAGTCTCGCTCCGTCGCGGCCGGGGATGGTCACGACGGTGTCGCAGAGGAGCACGAGGTTGGGCTCGGCGAGCAGCGCGAAACCGGTGCCGGCCAGGCCGGGGTCGATGCCGAGGATCAAAGAAGACTTACCGGGGCGGACCCGGCCTACCGGCGCAGCTTCATCGGGTTTCATTCACACCTGGGAACGCGTTCAACGACGTCGGATGAATGTCGAAAAGCACGGCCTGCAGGCTGCGCATCTACTCCTCGTGCATTCATACCTGGGCCGAGACGCGTTCCAGGACGTCGGATGCGATGTCGAAGTTGGCGTAGACCTGCTGGACGTCGTCGTCCTCCTCCAGTGACTCCATCAGCCTGAGGACAGCGGCGGCCTTGTCCTCGCCCACCGCGACCGTCTGCTTGGGCTGCATGGTGATCTCGGCGTTGTCGACCGAGACGCCGTTGGATTCGACCGCCGCCTTCACCTTCTCGAAGGCCGCCGGCGAGGTCGAGATCTCGATCGATTTGCCGTCGACCTGCACGTCGTCCGCCCCGGCTTCGATCGCCGCGAGACCAACCTCCTCGGGGTCGTGGTTGCCCGCGTTGGCGCTGATCACGCCCTTGCGCTCGAACATCCACCCGACCGAGTTGCTCTCCCCGAGGTTGCCGCCGAGCTTGGAGAAGCGATGGCGGATGGAAGCGCTCGTGCGGTTGCGGTTGTCAGTGAAGGCGTCGACCATGATCGCCACGCCCGCGGGCCCGTACCCCTCGTACCGGACCTCCTCGAGCTTCTCACCGGCGAGCTCGCCCGTGCCGCGCTGGACGGCGTTCTTGATTCGGTCGGTCGGCATGTTGATCTCGCGCGCCTTCTGCATGGCGAGACGCAGTCGGAAGTTGCCCTCGGGGTTGCCTCCGCCTTCACGGGCCGCGATGGTGATCTCCCGGCTGGCCCGGGTGAAGGCCTGGCCGCGCTTGGCATCGACGATCGCCTTCTTGTGCTTGATGCCCGCCCACTTGGAATGTCCGGACATCAGCTGCAACCTCCGAACATGCTTTCGCCCATTCTACTTCACCACAAATCGAATCCACCGCCGCTTCCCGACCTGGACCACGCAGCCGGGCTCCAGTGGATCATCGCCTGCGGCCGCCCTTCCGTCGATCTTCACTCCCCGCTGGTCGATGAGCCGGCGCGCCTCGCCGTTGGATCTCGCCAGGCCGCTTTTGACCATAGCCTCAATCAGCCGGATTGGAAACCCCGTCGCGAATTCCTCGATTTCGGCAGGCGCCTCGCGCCGGCGGAATTTCGCATCGAAGTCCGCCTCGGCGCGCCGCGCCGCGGCCTCCCCATGCAGGCGCGTGACCAGCTGAAACGCGAGCGCGGCCTTGGCGTCGCGCGGCTTCATCGACAGGGTGCGTGCCTGCTCTTCATCGCGCAGGCCGGAGACCAGTCGCACGTACCTCTCGATCAGCTTGTCCGGGATGGACATCGTCTTGCCGTAGATCTCTTCGGGCGGTTCCGTGATCCCGATGTAGTTTCCGAGCGACTTCGACATCTTCTGTTCGCCGTCCGTGCCCTCGAGCAGCGGAAAGACGGCGATGTCCTGCGGCTCTTGCCCGTACGCCTTCTGGATCTCGCGTCCGAAGAGAAGGTTGAAGAGCTGGTCCGTGCCTCCGATCTCGACGTCGGCTTTCACGGCAACCGAGTCGTAGGCCTGGTTGAAGGGGTAGAGGACCTCGTGCGCACCGATCGCGGTTCCGGACTTCAGCCGCTCGGCGAAGTCCTCGCGCTGCAGCACTTGCTGCAGGGTCGCCTTTGCCGTCAGCCGCAGGATGCCTTCGGCGGTCATCGAGGCCAACCACTCCGAGTTGTAGCGAACTTCGAGCCTCTTTCGATCGAGGACCAGGTCGACCTGCTCGAAGTACGTCTCCGCGTTGGCGGCAACCTGCTCGCGGGTGAGCATCGGCCGCGTCTCGGATCTCCCGCTCGGGTCGCCGATCAGGGCGGTGTAGTCACCGATGATGACCACTACCGTATGGCCGGCCTCGGCGAACTCGCGCAGCACGTCGAGGAGGATGAGGTGCCCGAGGTGCAGGTCGGGCGCCGTCGGATCGAGGCCGAGCTTCACGCGCAGCCTGTCGCCGCCCTCCAGCCGGGAGCGCAGGTGATCCCCGACGTGGATCTCCACCGCCCGCGCCCGCAGGCGGTCGAACAGCTCGGAGCTCAATTGGCGGCTATGAGCTGATGGGGCCTGGACCGAAGTAGATCTGCCCGTCGCCCGGCAGCACCGGGGAGAAGAGGCCGACGATCGGGCGGCCGACCGAGTTCGTGAGCTTGACCATGAAGAGCGACCCGTGGACCGCGTCGCGGACGCGCTGCTCGAGGGTTGTGAGCTGCGGTCCGCCGAACGGGTTGGCCGCCTGGCCCAGCTCGTACACGACGACGAACGACAGCATGATCGCCGTCACCACACCGACGAATGCGCCGAACGCGCGATTGAAGAGCAGCCCTGGCAGCTGGATCTGCGAGTGCGCGAGCTGCGTGGCGACCTCGATGATCACCAGGAACGCGACGACGATCCCGAAGAACCCGTAGATCCGGGCGTCGGCCGTGGCTTCCGCCGCCCCGGACTGCTGCAGGATGCCGCCGGCCTGCTGCCCCATGTTGGTGGCGGCCCAGATCGCGACGTAAAGCGCGATCAAGCCGATGAGGCGCCGCACGACTCCCGTGAAGAAGCCGCCGACGCCGTACACGATGACCAGCGCTATCGGCAAGAGGTCGATCCAGGTCATCGAAGGACCTTCATTCTCGAAAGCTCGCCTGATGCCTTTTCTCGAGGCTCAATCTGATCTCCGAAATCACTTTGTCCACTTCGGCGTCCGTCAGGGTGCGCTCGGGGCTCCTGAAAGTCAAGGTGAACGCAACGCTCTTGTGCCCCTCTCGCACCTGCGCACCGTGGTATTCGTCAAACGCTCGAACCGCCTCCAGCAGGTCGCTCCCGGATTCCTTGATCGCCGCAAGAAGCTGTCCCGCGGCGACGTGCTCCTCCACCACCACCGCAAGGTCCCGCTCCACGCCGGGGAACCTGGGCAGAGGCTGCGCGCGGAGGACGCGCGAGGCGGCGAGCACCGGTGCGACGTCGATCTCAAAGGCCACCAGGCGGCCTTCGATCTTCTTCTGGGCGGCAACGGTCGGGTGAAGCTCGCCGAGGTAGCCGAGCTGCTTCCCGTCCATCACGACAGCGGCGCAGCGTCCAGGGTGGAACAGCTCGGTCGCCGCGCGCTGGTACGTGCAGGCCGGCGCCCACAGCGACGCGATGCAGCCGGCCAGGACCGACTTGAGCGCGTAGAACGCTTGCCGTCCTGACTCGGCGGTGCTTCCCGCGGTGGCTACGGCGGCCAGGCGCAGCGGCTCCTCGGGCTGGGTGTTCTTCTCCCCCACTCGCGCCAGGTAGACGTTCGCGATCTCGTAGACATTGACCTTGCCCCGCCCTCGATCGCGATTCAGGGCCACCGCGCCGACCAGGGAGGGCAGAAGCGAGGTCCGAAGGGTGTCCATGTCGTCGCTCAGCGCGTTCGACAGGCGCAGCGCGTGCGCGGAGATGCGCAGTGCCTCGAGTTCGTCCCCTGAGACCAGCGCGGGGTTCCAGGTTTCGGTGAATCCCGCGCCCGCAAGCGCATCGCGCGCTGCGTCCAGGCGGCGGTCGATGCTTTCGGTCAGCGGCGTCCAGGTGTCGTGGCGCCTGCCGGGCAGGGTCGGCGGAACCCTGTCGTAGCCGTGGACACGTCCCACCTCCTCGACGAGGTCCTCGGGTATGGCGACGTCGAGCCGGAAGACGGGCGGCAGCACGTCCCACTCGCCGTCCCCGAGCACCTTCACGTGGAAACCGAGCCTGACCAGGATCGCCTCGGCCTCCTCGAGCGGAACGTGAAGACCCAGGATGTCGTCCACCAGCGAGGGCTTGAGTCGAACCAGCACCGGCTCCTGGGGCCGCGGATAGACGTCGGCCCAATCACGGTGGACCGCACCGCCGGCGTGCTCCGCGATGAGCGCCGCCGCCCGGCGGGCGCCGGCCAGGGCCAGCTCAGGGGGCAGCGCGCGCTCGAACCGCGCCGAGGCTTCGGTCCTGAGTCCCAGGGTGCGCGCGGTCTGCCGGACGCTCGGCCCGTTGAAGTTGGCGGACTCGAGCAGGATGTCCGTCGTCGACGATGTGACGCTGGTCTCCTCGCCGCCGATGATGCCGGCGATCGCGACCGGCCTCGATGCGTCGGCGATCACGAGCATGTCACTCGTCAGCGCCCGCTCTTCCCCGTCGAGGCAGAGCAGCTTCTCCCCCTGCCTCGCGCGCCGGACGTGGATCTGCCCGCCCTCGAGCTTGGCCAGGTCGAACGCATGGAGGGGCTGCGCGTATTCGAGGAGCACGTAGTTGGTGATGTCGACGATGTTGTTGATCGGTCTGACGCCGGCTGCGCGGAGGCGGCGCTGCATCCAGTCCGGGCTCGGTCCGACCTGGACGGCCTTGATCACGCCGCCGATGTAGCGGCTGCACAGGTCCGGCTCGTCGATCGACACCGCGATCAGGTCCTTCCCAGGCGGGTTGGCCATTCCGGTGAACGCGGGCATGAAGTCACGCCTGAGGGGCCTGGCCAGGCCGGCCGCCAGCTCGCGCGCGACGCCCAGGTGGCCCATGCAGTCGGGCCGGTTGGAGGTGACCTCCGCCTCCATGATCGCCTCGCTCGGGATGACAGAGGTGAGCCGATCGCCCGGGTTGCCTCGGTCGAGGATCAGGATGCCCGAGTGGTCGTCGCCGAGCAAAAGCTCTTCCGCCGAGCAAAGCATGCCGCTTGCCTTTTCGCCGGCGATGCTCATGTCCTTCACGACCTTGCCGTTGGGCACCGTCGTACCCGGGAGGGCCACTGGCACGAGGCTGCCCGCGACCGCGTTGGGTGCGCCGGCGATGATCTGCTGCACGTGCCCGCCGAGATCCACCTGGTGGATCCACAGCGGGTGCCGCGACTTGGGGTGTGGCTTCTGCTCGAGCACCTTGCCGATCACTATCCGAGAGAGGTCCACGTGCACCAGCGACTCGACCTCGACCCCAAGGCTGGTCAGCACGTCGGCGGCGTCTTTGGGCGTGACGCCGTCGAGGTCGAGGAAGTCACCCAGCCACTCGTATGAGATCCGCATGCGGCTTAAATGACCCTACCTTTCCCGGGGCCGGCCACGGTTCGCGAGAGAACAAGAGAGTCGCTCGGTATCTGTGTACTCGGCAGATGACACGATTGCCACTTCACTGGCGTCTAGAACTGCTCCAGAAAGCGCAGGTCCGGCTCGTAGAACAGGCGGATGTCGTCCACGTCGTGCTTCAGCATCGCCATGCGCTCGATCCCGAAACCCCACGCGTAGCCGTTCCACCGGGCGGGGTCGATTCCGCCGTTGCGGAGCACCTGCGGATGGACCATGCCGCAGCCGCCAACCTCCAGCCACCCTTTGTGCCGGCAGCTCTTGCAGCCGAGGCCGCCGCAGATGCCGCACGAAACGTCGAACTCGAAGCTCGGCTCGGTGAAGGGGAAGTAGCTCGGCCGCACCCGGACCTTGCGCTCCGTGCCGTACAGCGACTGGATCATGTAGAGCAGCGTGCCCTTCATGTCGCCGACGGTGAGGGCCCTGTCCACGGCGAGACCTTCGACCTGGCTGAAGCACGGGAGCCGTGTCGCCTCGGGCGCATCGCGACGGTAGCAGCGCCCCGGCGTGATGATGTAGATGGGCGGTTCCTTGATCCGCTGCATGGCGCGGATCTGCACAGGTGACGTGTGCGCGCGCAGAAGAAGCTCCGGGCTGAAGTAAAACGAGTCCCAGTTCTCTCGCGCCGGGTGGCCGGCCGAGATGTTCAGCGCCTCGAAGTTGTACCACTCCGTCTCGACCTCTGGCCCGAGCTCGACCTGGTAGCCCAGGCTCTCGAGCACGGTCTCGATCTGCCGCCTCACCTGGGTCAGGACGTGGATGTGTCCCCGCCCTGGCGGCGGACCGGGGAACGTGATGTCGATCGCCTCCGTCTCCGCGATGTCGGCCATTCGATCTGCTTCGAGCGATGCGCGGCGTGCCTCGAGCGCATTCGTGAGCCAACTCTTGAATCCATTTGCCGCCTCACCGAGCTTCTTGCGATCCTCGGGGGGCAGGTCCGCGATGCCGCGAAGCTGCTCCGAAAGCGCTCCTTTGCGTCCGAGATATTTGATGCGCACGGCATCGAGGTCCGCCTCGTTCTGGGCTGCCTGCAAATCGATTTCGGCCTGTCCCGTCATCCCCGCAAGCTCGCCGAACGTCGTCACTACTCGAGCCTCCGCCGGATCTCGAACAGGACGACGGCCGCGGCCGCGGCGACGTTGAGGGACTCGACGCCCTCTGTCAGCGGGACGGTCACCAGCTTCAGGTCTCGCCGCGAAAGGCCGTGTGCTTCGCTGCCCAGCACGATCATCCCCGCAGACTCTATCGGCGCCTCGGCCAGCGGCGCTCCGCCCGCCGCCGACGCGCCGTACCCGTCGAGCCCTTCCAGGTCGCTCCAAGAGGCTCGCGCCACCTTGAGCCTGAAGACGTTTCCCGCCGATGCACGAACGGCCTTGGGTGAGTAAGGGTCCGCGGTCCCGGGAAGCGCCGCGATCGCGGGTGCGCCCGCGGCGGCCGCGGTGCGGCAGATCGCGCCGACGTTGCCGGGGTCCTGTACGCCGTCGAGCACGATGAGGGGCCAGCGCGCGCGACGCGACGCCTCAAGGGCGGACGCGGGATCGGACTCCTGCACCCGCGCGATGGCGATCACGCCCTGCGGCGTGACGGTCTGGGTGGCGGCACGGAACGCGCCGGCGGTCAGCGTCACGCGCGACGGAGCATGGAAGGGAAGCTTGTCGCCATCACGCACGGCGATCAGGTCGAAGGCAAGGCCCGCCGCCTTCGCCGCCTCGAGCACGCGCGGACCTTCCAGGAGGACAAGACCTGGCTCGCGCCGGTGGGCGAGTCGCTTGAAGCGGCGAACGACCTCGTTGTCCGGGCTGCTGATCAGCTGGTCAGAGGTCGGGCGCGGCACGGCGTCGATCCCACGACTGGGTTGCGATCGAGCTCTAAAGGTTGTTTTTCGCAACCTCCACCAGCCGGGCAAAGGAACCGCTGTCGCGCACGGCCAGGTCAGCCAGCACTTTGCGGTCGATCTCCACTCCGGCCTGGCGAAGGCCGTGCATCAGCTTGTTGTACGGCAGTCCCGACTGCCTCGAAGCGGCGTTGATCCGAGCGATCCAGAGCTGGCGCATCTCGCGCTTGCGCCGGCGCCTGTCGCGATACGCGTACGCGAGGGCGTGAAGGACCGCCTCGTTGGCAGGTCGGAAGAGCAGCTTCTTGGAGAGCCGGAAGCCCTTGGCGCGATCCAGGATCGACTTGTGGCGGCGATGCGCGGGTACGCCGCGCTTGATCCGTGCCATCCGCTAGACCCCGAGCGCCCTGCGCACGATCTTCCGATCAGCTTTCGAGACCGGCTGCTCGGTGTGGTCCTTGCGCTTGTGCTGTTTCGACTTCTGGTGAAGGCGGTGGCTCGTCCATGAGTTGCGCCGGACCAGCTTGCCGTTCCGCGTGACACGGACGCGCTTCGCGATGCCCTTCTGGGTTTTGAGCTTAGGCACTGGTCGCGGTCTCCTTCACCGGGCTCTGCCGGCTCGGTGCCAGGATCATGAAGAGGTTCTTGCCTTCGAGCAGGGGCTGGCGCTCGACCACCGCGAACGGGCGCGCGTCGTCCGCCACCCGGTCGAGGATCTTCCTCCCGATGTCCTGATGGACCATCTCGCGGCCTCTGAACATGATCGTCACCTTTACCTTTTCGCCTGCCTCGAGGAACTGCCGCAAACCCTTGAACTTGGTCTGGAAATCATGTTCTGCCACTTTCGGGCGGAGCTTCATCTCCTTCAGCTTGATGACGTTCTGCTTGCGCCGCTGATCCTTCTCGCGCTTGACGGTCTCGAACTTGTAGCGTCCGTAGTCCATCAAGCGGCAGACCGGCGGTTGCGCTTGCGGCGCCACCTCCACGAGGTCGAGCCCTTTCTCGTTCGCGATGCGAAGCGCGGCGTCAAGAGACAGCACGCCAAGCTGGTTGTTCTGGTCATCGATCAGCCGCACTTCGTTGCTGCGGATCTGATCGTTGATTCTTAGCTCTTTAAACGAGATGAGACGCTACCTCGGCCAAATTCAGGGTTGCTCTATTCCTCCACGCCGGGCACGCACACGGCGCACTTTCAACCGGCAAAAACAAAACGGACAGCACAGGCCGTCCGCTTCTGTACCCATTCGAGCTCGGCCCTGAGGGTGAGGGCGGGCGCCCTGCTTCAGAGCGTGGATGGTACCGGAAACGTAACCGTATGCGCAGAGTGGCGTTGCCAAGTACAGTTCCGATGGCCTTGCTGACGAGAACGCCATGGGCGGCGCCAGCACTCAGACACCTGGTCGTGCCGCTGACGGCCTGGCTCGCCGTGGCCGGCTGCGGCGGCGCCCCGGCATCCGGAAACGCGCACTTCACCACGCCCGTCGCCCGCGCCTCGTCAGCCACCTCCCCCACGGCGAGCTCCGCCACGCCGCCGACCACGGGTTCGCCCGCCGCCTCTCCGAGCACGGCGCCACCTGCGGTCACCGGTTCGTACGGCGTGCTCGCGGGCCCCTTCACCGGTGCGAACTACTCGGTGGCCCTGGTGGGGGTCGACGGCAAGGTGGTCGCCGGCGCGCAGGCCTCGAACCCCGTCTCGCCGACATGCGCCGGCCAGGCAGCGGGCATCGCCCCCTATCCGCTGAGCACGAGCGACACCCATGCGTACTTCATGGACGCCAAGGGCGCCGTGAAGATGATCGGCCCGAACGACACGAGGGTTCGCGCCGTGTACACGCTGCCCATCGGCCCCTCCACCCGCAGCGTGTTCGCGGTGACCCCTGACGGATCGAAGATGGCCGTCGCCGTGATCGACTACCAGGCCGGGGGCGCCGCCACAAGGCTCTTCATCGACGACCTGCAGCCGGGGGGCGCCAAGAACGAGATCTTCAGCGAGAGCGGGTCTTACACCGTGTGGCCTGTCGGATGGCACGCCGGAAACCTGGTCGTGGCCAGGGTGCCCACCTGCACGGCGGGCGGAGGTCCCGGCTGCTGCGGTCCGCAGGAGTACCACGTGGTCGACCCGGCCAACGCCGCACGGCGTTTCGTGGTGGGCGGCTCGGGCTGCCTGCCCAGCGGCCCGCCCTCACCCGGTGGCGTCCTGTGCGAGACGAGCGCGCAGGCGGTGGTCTTCACGTGGACGTCGACCAGGGCGCGGGCGACGGCCCTGGCTGGCTATTCGCCGGCGCAGATCTCCCCGGACGGCTCTCAGATCGCCTTCGAATCGAGCACCAACACTGTGCTCAATCCATCCAACGTTGCGGTGCGCCTGACCGCCTGCGGCTGGATCGACGACACGCACCTCCTGGCGGGCGGAGACGTGCAGCGCCAGCCGAGCGTGGCCGACACCACCACCGGCAAGGTCGTGCCGGCCGCCGCGCAGGGTGACTGCGCCGGCCGCATCCCGGGAGCCCTTTGACCGGGCCGGCAACGTAGGCCGATGTCGACGCAGCAGCCGGCACCTGGGCAGCTCTCGCCCGATGGCATGTGGCGCTGGGACGGGATGCGCTGGATTCCCTCGAGGCCCCAGATGTCGCCGGAGCCTCCGCCTCCACGTTCTCGAGCCTGGATGTGGTGGCTCGGGGGCGGCTGCCTCCTGCTCGTCGTGATCGTCGGGGTGGCCGGAGCTTTCGGACTTGTTTCGCTGGTCAACAACTTCCAGCACGGCGGATTCGCGTGCCTGCCATCGGACTTTCCGCAATACTCCGGCGCGACCGTCGCGAGCGAGAACAATTTCGTCGGTACGGGTGTTGCGCAGGGCGACACCCACGAGTGCACGATGACACTCGAGTCGAACGACGACGTTTCAGCGGTCACCTCGTTCTACACGAGCCACCTGAACTCGGGGGATTGGACGATCACGGGCAACGATCCGACCACCGGTCAGATCCAGTTTCAGCGCGTCTCCCGACCCGCCACCGTGGGCGTGATCAATCTGCTGGGACGAGGACAGCACACCGAGATCCAGGTGAAGCTCGACAGCTAGGGCCGTCAGCGGCGGCGCTCGGCGACCTCGGTCGCGAGCATGATCGCAAACGAATCCAGGGGCGTGTCGACCTGGTTTCCCGCGCGATCCCGGACGTTGACGTGACCCGCCTCGGCCTCCTTCGCGCCCACGATTGCCATGTAGGGCACCTTGCGCGCCTGCGCGTCACGGATCTTGCGCTGCATGCGCTCCGACCGGTCGTCCAGCTCGACCCGCAGCCGCAGCGCCCTCAACCGATCGACCACGTTTTGCGCGTACTCACGCTGCGCGTCGGTGATCGGGATGACCATCACCTGCAGCGGGTGCAGCCAGGTGGGAAACGCCCCGGCGTACTGCTCGATCAGGAAGGCGGTCATGCGCTCGAAGGCGCCGAAGGCGCCGCGGTGCACCAGGACCGGGCGCTGCCGCGACCCGTCCTCCGCGACGTACTCGAGGTCGAACTTCTTCGGCAGCTGGTAGTCGACCTGCACGGTGTTGTTGGTGAACTCGCGCCGCAGCGCGTCGCGAACCTGAAAGTCGATCTTCGGCCCGTAGAACGCGGCTTCTCCCACACCGACCCTGTAAGGGAGGTTGAGGCTCTCCAGCGCCTCCTTGAGCATCGCCTCGGCGCTCTCCCACTCCTCGTCTGAGCCCGCCCATTTCGTCTTGACGTTGTCGCGCACCGAAAGGCGGTACCAGTAGTCCTCGACACCGAGCACCGACATGAAATGATTCGCGAGCTCGATCGCGCCTCGCACCTCGCCGACGACCTGGTCGGGCGTGCAGAAGATGTGCGCGTCGTTGAGGGTGAAGGACCGGACGCGGATCATGCCCGCCAGCTCGCCCGACTTTTCGAGCCTGTAGTTCTGACCGAGCTCGGCGATACGGAGCGGCAGGTCCCGATAGCTGTGCAGGTCGTGCGAGTAGACGACGATGTGGTGCGGGCAGTTCATCGGGCGGAGCTCGAGCTCCTCACCATCCTCGAACCGCATGGGCGGGAACATCGTGTCGTGGAAGAGCTCCCAGTGGCCGCTCTGCCGGTAGAGGTCGAGCTTGGCGAGGTGAGGCGTGATGACATGCCGGTAGCCGCGCTTGAGCTCTTCGTCCACGATCCAGCGCTCCAGCTCACGCCGGATCGTCGCTCCGTCGGGCAACCACACGACCTGCCCCAGGCCCAGGCGTTCGTCGAGCGTGAAGAGCTTGAGCTCCTTGCCGAGCTTCTTGTGGTCGCGCTTCTCGGCCTCTTCGAGGAACTTGAGGTAGTCGTCCAGCTCCCTCGGGGTCATCCACGCCGTCCCATAGATGCGGGTCAGCTGGGGCCTCTTCTCGTCTCCGCGCCAGTACGCGCCGGCGGCGCGAAGCAGCTTGAACGCCTTGAGGTCGCGGGTCGACCGCACATGCGGCCCGCGGCACAGGTCGAGAAACTCGCCTGTGCGGTACACGCTCACGTCGTCACCCTCGACCTTGTCGGCGATCAGCTCGAGCTTGTAGTCCTGCTTGCGCTTCGCGAACTCTTCCATCGCCTGCTCGCGAGAAAGGACCTCGTGCACGAACAGGCGGTCTTCCTGCACGATCCGGCGCATGCGTGACTCGATGGCGGGCAGGTCCGCCTCGGAGATCGGTTTGCCGAAATCGAAGTCGTAGTAGAAGCCGTCCTGCACGGGTGGTCCGATGCCGTACTTCGCGTCCGGGTAGAGCTCGGTCACCGCGGCCGCCAGCAGGTGCGCGGTCGAATGCCGCATCACGTTCAGCGGATCGTCGCCTGCATCGTGGTCGCCGTAGTCGGGCATTGGGTCACTCAGTATATGAAGCACTTTGGACTGGACCCGGATCGTCGACGTGCTCGGCTATCCCTCGGCCGGGCTGGGAATCCTGATCGAGAGCGCGGGGGTGCCGTTCCCCGGCGAGACGCTGCTGCTGGCAGCGGGGGCGTGGGCGGCGGCGCGCCATCACTCCCTCGTCCTCGTGATCCTGTTCGGCTTTCTCGGAGCCACCGCCGGCGCGGACATCGGCTACTGGCTGGGGCATCGTGGCGGACGGCCTTTCGTCGAGCGCTTCGGCAGCGTCCTGCACATCCGGCCCGAGCACATCGCGCGTGCGGAGCTCTTCTTCACTCGCTACGGCGACGCATCGATCCTTGCCGCGCGATTCATCCTCGGCTTGAGGACGTGGGCCTCGATGCTGGCCGGCATGTCCCACATGCCGTTCTGGCGCTTCCAGGTGTTCAGCGCGATCGGCGGCCTGGCCTGGGCCACCGCCATCGGTACCGCAGGCTACGTGCTGGGCAGCAACCTTCCCCTGCTCGAGACGATCGTGCGCGACATCGGCGCCGGCGGCCTGGCCGTCGTCCTCCTCGTCATTGCGGCTCTTGTGCTGTTGGCGCGGCGGCGCGCCCGCGCCGTCCGCTCGCGATGATCGCGACACCGCCGGATAGCAGCAGGGCCCCCATGCCGCCGATCACGTGGGCCGTGCCGATCGTGTCCGACAGCGCCGCCGCGATCAGCACCGGGAGCGCCGTGACTCCGTTGATCACCATGTAGAGGAGCGCGAAGATGCGGCCGCGAATCGCATCGCTGGTCGTCTCCATCAGGTAGGTGATGGCGGGAATCAGGATCGCGCCGAATTCGACGCCGATCAAGAAGCTGAACGTCGCGCCGGTGATTCGATTGTGCACCTGCAGGTCGGAGAATCGTGTCATCGCCTCGGGCACCGCTGCGAGCGCGAGCATGGTCACGCCGTTGGCGACCAGCGAGGCCGCGAGCAGTCGCGTCCGCTCGATGTTGCGGACGAACTGGCCGAGCAGGATCGCGCTCAGAATGGCGCCGCCGGTGGCGGGACCGAGGATGACGTAAGTGTCCTGGGCCGCGATGCCGATCACCTTGCTCACGTAGGCCGGGGCCAGGGTGAAGAGCATGAACAGAACGAGCACGGCGATCGTGACCTGGCCGAAAGCGAGCAGCAAGCCCCGTGAGGACCGGACCGCGTCCAGGCCTTCCTTGATGTCCGCGACCATCACGTGGAAGCGGCTGCGACTTTCCGCGACCGGGGATTCGGTGCTGCGGCCGAGGTGCGGGATGTCGGAGGCGAAGATGAGAGTTCCCGCGATGACCAGGAGCACCATCGCGAACCAGTAAGGCGCGTACAGGTCGATCCTCGAGACGATCGGAGCCAGGGCCCCGCCCACCACGAGCGTGAGCACCATCGTCAGAAGCGACATCGAGTTGGCCGTGATCAGCGCGGAGCGCGGCAGGATGGTCGGGATCACGGACGCCTCCGCCGGGCCGAACAGCTGGCCCACGGCGGAGAAGATGAAGGTGATCAGGAGCAGGTGGAGGAAGTCGCCGGAGAGTGACGGCAGAAGCGCGGCGATGGGGATCAGCGCGACCACCGCGGCGCGACCGAAGTTGCACCACATCATGATCTGCTTGCGGTCGAGGCGGTCCGCGATCACGCCGGCGGGCGGCGCCAGCAGGACGGCCGGCACGGTGTAGGTCAGCAGCGTCACGGCGACCGGCGTGCTTCCACCCGAGATGTGATACGCGAGGATGATCAGCGAGAAGAGCAGGAATTTGTCCGCGAGCTGCGCCGCAAGCTGCGCGAACCAGATGTTGCGAAACGCGGTGTGGCGAAGCACCGCGCGGAAGCCACCAGGACCCTCGACGGGCAGCCGGATAGGATCCACGACCGCTAGAGCCTAACGATCGGCGCCTGGATTGAATGCGCGGTACATCGACTGCCACTCGCGCAGGTCAAGGGTCTGGGCCCGGCGGGTCGAATCGATCCCGAGCTCACGCAGTCGCCCTGCGGCCTCGGTGCTCCCGATCGCCAATACACGGCCAAGCGCGCCGCCAAGCTGCTTGCGGCGCTGCTGAAAGATCGTCTCGACAAAGCGAAAGAAGCCATCCATCGAGTCGACCTCGACTGCTGGCGTCGCGCGCACATCGAGAACCACGAGGGCCGAGTCCACGCGCGGCGCCGGAGTGAACGACTCAGCGGGCAGGCTCATGACGACGTGGGCCTCGGCGAAAACCTGCACCGCGACGGTGGAGAGGCTTGCGCCAGTGGCGGCGGCCCACCGCTGCGCGACCTCCTTCTGAACCACGAGAGAGAGCCGTCGCGGCCGCGGGGTGGGATCGAGCAGCTTGCGCACCAGGGCCCCTGTGAGGTTGTAGGGAACGTTGCCGGCCACGACCTCGCCACCACTCGGAAAGGCCTTCGCGACGTCGTAGCGGATGATGTCGGCCCGCGCAATCTCGACGTTCTCGTGGGCGGCCGTCACGTCGCGGAGCGCGGGGATCATGCGCTGGTCGATCTCGACCGCGACGAGCCTGCGGCAGAGCGGCGCGAGAGCGATTGTCAGCGTGCCGACCCCCGCCCCGATCTCGAGCACGTCGTCGTCGGGCGCGAGGCCGGCGGCCCTGGCGACGGCGTCGCGTGCCGCCGGGTCGATCAGGAAGTTCTGACCGAGGCGGTGGTTCAGGTCGATGCGGTGCCGGCGCAATAGATCGTCGAGCTGGTGAGCGTCGGCGGGGTCGATCACGGGGTGATGCGGTTGAAGAGCCGCAGCGCATTGTCGGTCTCCAGGGCGGCGAGCTCGGCGAGATCGATGCCGCGAAGATCCGCGACGAGCTCGGCCGTGTCGAGCAGGTAGGCCGGCCGGTTGGGCACTCCCATCCGCTTGTGCGCCTGGCCGTGTGGCGAGTCGGTCTCCAGCAGGAGACGATCGGCGGGGCAGCGCTTGACCACCTCACGCAGGGCGACCCGGCTCGGCCGGGTGATCAGGCCGGCGAACGAGAGGTAGAGACCGAGATCCAGGAAGCGCTCTGCCCACTCCCACTCCAGGGCGAAGTAATGCATGACGCCTCGCACTCCGTGGTGGGCGGACAGCGCGGCGAGCACCTCGTCGTCGGCGCCGCGGTTGTGGACCGATACAGGCAGGTCCGCATCGACCGCCAGGTCGAGCAGGGCGTCGAAGTCGCCGATCTGGCTCCTTCGTTCGGCTTCATCGGCGGTCACGAAGTCGAGGCCGATCTCGCCGATCGCGACCACGCGCTGGTCGGCCGCGAGCTCGCGCAGGGCCTCGACGTCCAGGGGTGATGCCTCGAGGGGATAGTGACCCACGCCTGCCCAGACCTCACGGTGCTGGTGCGCAAGCAAGACCGCGCCGCGGCTCCGCTCCAGGTCGACGCCGACCGCGATGAGCCGTGTGACGCCGGCGTCAACCGCTTTCTCCACCGTTTCAGCAGTGTCGCCCAGCTCCTCGAGGTGGAGATGAGTGTCTACAAAGCGCGAGGCCGGCGGCTTCAGGCTTGCGATGGGGCCTCGTCGACCACAGCGTCGAGCCGCTTGAACAGGGGCTCCGGCGCCGGCAGCCTGCGCCCTGCCTCGAGCCTTGACGGCAGCCAGCGGTCTTCGCTCGGGTAGTCCCCCGTGATGACCGAATGGGACGTGCCTTCCTCTTCGAACTCGCGGACCTCGGGCTGAGGCGCGATCACGTCCGTATAGCCGAGCATGCTGTGCAGCCGCTGCGCCGAGAAGGGCAGAAACGGCGTGAGCATCGTCTTCAGGTTGTCCACGCAGCGGAGCGCGACGTAGAGAACCGTCCCCGCCCTCATCCTGTCCGTCTTGATCGTGTGCCAGGGCTGCTCGGTCCCGAGGTACACGTTGACGCGGGCCGCGGTCTGCATCGCGAGCTTCAGTGAGGCCTGGAAGCGAGCCCGCCGGAGCAGGCCGGCCACCGTCTCGAGTGCTGCCTCCGTCTCCCCCATGACGGCCTGGTCAGCAGGCGTCAGCTCGCCTGGTTCCGGGACCGAGCCGAAGTTGCGGTGAGCGTTGACCAGCGTCCGGTGCACCAGGTTGCCCCATGTCGCGACCAGCTCGTCGTTGTTGCGCCGGACGAACTCATCCCACGTGAAATCGGTGTCCTGGTTTTCGGGACCGGCGATGAGCAGGTAGTAGCGCAGCGCATCCGCGTCGTAGCGGTCGAGCACGTCCTTGACGTAGATCACGTGGCCGCGGCTGGTGGAGAGCCGCTTGCCCTCCATGTGCAGGTGCTCGCTGGCGACGATCTCGTCGGGCAGATGCATGTCGCCGACCCCCATCAGGATCGCCGGCCACATCACCGTGTGAAAGGTGATGTTGTCCTTGCCCATCACGTAGTAGTGCCAGGACTCGGCATGCTGCCACCAGTCTTTCCACGAGTCGGGCTCGCCACGCTGGACCGCCCACTCGATCGACGCCGACAGGTAGCCGATCACGGCGTCAAACCAGACGTAGATCTTCTTGTGTGGGTTGTCCTCCCAACCGGGCAGCGGCACCGGCACGCCCCAGTCCAGATCGCGCGTGATCGCCCTGCGCTTCAGGTTGCTGACGTATTCCAGCGAGTACTTGCGCACGTTTGACCGCCAATCGTGGTGCTGCTCGATCCAGGTCTTCAGCTGCTCGCCGAACGCCGGCAGGTCGAAGAAGAAATGCTCGGTCTCGCGGAACTCGACCGGGGCATCGCTCCCACGTTGATGAGGATCGATCAGGTCGATGGGATCCAGCTGGTTGCCGCAGTTGTCGCACTGGTCGCCACGAGCTTCGGGATAGCCGCAGATCGGACACTTGCCCTCGATATAGCGGTCCGGCAGGGTGCGGCCGCTGGCGGGGTCGAACGCACCCATCTGCTTCTCGGTGACGAGGTAGCCGTTCTCGTGGAGCTTGAGAAACAGGTCCTGTGTGACACGGTAGTGATTTCTTGTGGTCGTTCGCGTGAAGATGTCGTAGGACATTCCGAGCCGCCGCAGGTCCTCGACGATCAAGGCGTTGTTGCGGTCCGCGAACTCGCGCGGAGGAATGCCCTGCTTGTCGGCCTCATAGGTGATCGGAGTGCCGTGCTCGTCGGTCCCGCTGGCCATCAGGACGCGAGATCCACGCATGCGCTCGAACCGCGCGAGCACGTCGGCGGGTACGGCGAAGCCTGCCACGTGCCCGATGTGGCGAGGACCGTTTGCGTACGGCCACGCGGGAGCGACGAGAACGGTTCTTCTCTCAGTCACCGGAGATCACAAGGGTAAACTCGCCGCGCGCGCGCTCACCCAGAGCCGCCAGCACCTCGAGCGCGGTTCCGCGAAGCACCTCCTCGTGCACCTTGGTCAGCTCGCGGGTCACTGTCAACTTTCGGTCTGGCATGACCTCATCGACCAGGGCCAGCGACCTCGCGATCCGATACGGCGACTCAAAAGCGACCGCGGGCCTGGGATCGCCCGCCAGGGTCGCCAGGAGCCGGCGCATCTCGCCCGGCTTGCGGGGTAGGTAGCCGAGGAACGTGAAACCCGGGCCGCCGTAGCCCGCGACCGACAGCGCCGCGGTGATGGAGCTTGGACCTGGGATGGGCACCACCCTGTGCCCGGCCGCCCACGCGGCGGTGACGAGCGCCTGCCCTGGGTCCGAAACCGTCGGCGTCCCGGCATCGCTGACGAGGGCCACGTCTCCCTGGTCCAGCGCTGACATGACGCGTGGCAGCCCGCGTCGCTCCACGGGTGAGCGGTAGCTGATCAACGGCTTGCGGATTCCGTGACGCGCCAAAAGGCGCGAGGTGACCCGCGTGTCCTCGGCGGCGATGGCGCCGACCTCAGCCAGCACGCGGAGCGCACGGGGGCTGATGTCCTCGAGGTTTCCGATCGGGGTTCCCACCACGAACAAGCGGCTCAAGCGGTGTCGAGCCAGTCTCCGACCTGGGCGGCGATCTCCCGTGCCGGGCCGACGAACCGCGACGCAGGCGGCAGCACGTCGAGGAAAGCCTTGCCGTAGTCCCGGCCGAGGATGCGGTTGTCCAGGATGACCACCGCGCCGCGGTCCGTCGAGCGGCGGATCAGCCGTCCGAAGCCCTGCTTGAGCCGGAGCGCCGCCTGCGGCAGGGCGAGCTGCCCGAAAGGGTCGCGCACCTGCTCCGCGCGTGCGGCGTAGACCGGGTCGGAGGGCACCGGGAAGGGGAGGCGAACCATGACCACGCAGCTGAGCTTCTCGCCGGGCACGTCGATGCCCTCCCAGAAGCTGGATGTCCCGAGCAGCAGCGGACGCTTGCTTTCCTCGAACGTCTTGAGCAGCTGACGGCGCTGTCCGTCGATGCCCTGCGCCAGGATCAACAGCTCGTCGAGGTCGACTCGCTGCTTCAGCGCGGCGTGCACGTCGCGCAATTGCCGGTGCGACGTGAACAGGACGAGAGTCCTGCCCCCCGCGCGGCGGGCGACGTCCGCGATCACCGCTTCGACGTCGCGATCGAAGGCCTCGTCGTCCGGCATGGCCACGTCCGTCGGCAGGCAGACCAGCGCCTGGTGCAGGAAGTCGAAGGGCGAGGGAAGGATCAGCTCCTCGAACGCGGCGCCCAGGCCGACACGAGACGCGAAGTAGTCGAAGCTGCCCGCGAGCGCGAGCGTGGCCGACGTGAAGACTGTCGAGCGGCGCTCCCCGTAGACCTGCTCGCGCAGCAGCCGGCCCACGTTGATCGGCGCCGCACGGAGCAGCAGGTTCTCGACGCGAGAGAGCTGGCTGAACCAGTAGACGCGGTTGGGGTCGGGTTCCTGAAACGATTCGTGCAGCAGCGAAGTCGCGCCCTCCAGCCTCGCGCGGATGATCTCGAGCTCGCGCACGCCCTGGTCTGGTTCGTTGCCTCCCAACCATTCGCGCACGCCGGCGACAGCCCTGCGCAGCGACCCGTCCAGCGCAGCCAGCGCCGTCGCCGCGTTCTCGCCCGCCAGGTGCAGCGGCTGCCACGCCGTCTCGGCGCGAACCTCCTCGGTGATCCGGACCGATTCCTCGCGCCGATCCGCCTCACCCAGCTTGCTCGCCACCCACCGAGCCGCGAGCTCGAACAGCTCCCGCACGCGTGGGGCCGCGGCGACGCTCAGCGCGACGGCTTCGCCGAAAGCGTCGCCTGACGCGCCCAGGTGCGTCTGTCGCCTCAGCTCGTGCAGCAGGCCCTTCGGCTCCGGGCCGGCGGCGGCGAGCCGCTCGATCAGCGCGGTGAGGCCGGGGCCGTCGACCTCCTGCCTGAGCCCGCGCGTCGCCGCCTCCTCCAGGTGGTGGGCCTCGTCGATCACGAGGTGGTCGAAGTCAGGCAGCAGCCCTCCTCCGACCTCGGCGTCGGCGAGCAGCAGCGAGTGATTGACGACGACCAGGTCCGACGTCTCGGCCTCCGCTCGCGCGCGATGCACGTAGCAGTCCTCCTTGGTGCAGTGCACGCCTACGCAGTCGAGAGGGTCGCTGGCGACCTGCGCCCACAGGACTTCTTCACGGCCGTGGAGGCGCAGCTCGGAGCGGTCGCCGCTCTCAGTCGAGTGCAGCCAGATCATGACCTTGAGCTTGAACTTCAGGTCGTCGGCGTCCCGGCACGGTTCGGAGAGATGGCGCCGCCACCGGCGCAGCGAGACGTAGTTGGAGCGTCCCTTGAGCAGCGAGGCCTTGAAATCCCAGGGCAGCCACTCGCGCAGGCCCGGCAGGTCCTTGCCCATGAGCTGCTCCTGCAGCGTGTGCGTGTTGGTCGACACGACGACGCGCTCCTCGTGCCGGACCGCGCGGGCCAGCGAGGGCACTAGGTAAGCGAGGCTCTTGCCGGTGCCGGTTCCGGCCTCGACCACGAGCGTGCCGCCCCGCGCCTGGATCTGGGCGACCGCGAGCAGCATCTGCATCTGGGCCTCGCGGTGCTCGTAACCCGGCAGGGACCCCGCGAGAGGTCCCTCTGGACCCAGCAGCGCGGTCATGCGCAGCGGGTCCTGGGGAGGCGCTTCCACCGGCCGGCCCCGGACGACGGACTCGACCCGTTCGGTGGGCTCCGGCTCGCTCGCCGGCGCGGGCGCGGTCAGCGCGTCGGCGAAAAAGCGCGCGATCGGCCAGCCGTACGGGGCGACGAGCGCGACGAGCGACTCCTTCAGGCTTTCGTCCAGCGCGACGGCCTCCTCGCGCAGCCGCAGCAACAGCTGCCGTGTCGCGTCGGCGTCGTCGAGTGCGCGATGCGGCCTCGGCTGGTTGAAGCCCATCTCCATCGACAGGAGTGGGAGGCTGTGGCTCGCCGCCGACGGCAGCAGGATGCGCGCCACGTCGAGCGTGTCGAGGATCTCCTGATCGGAATCCCAGAGTCCGGCGGCCGTGAGGAAATCGACATCGAGCCTCGCCCCGTGGCCGACAGGCTGCCGGCCGCGCAAGAACTCACCCAGCTCGCGCAGGGCGATGTCCGCGTCCGCGGCGCCGCGGAGCTCCTCGGCCTTGATTCCAGTCAGGCGCAGCACCGGCTCGGGCACGGCGCGACCGGGATCGACGAGCTGCTCCATCGTCGAAGTGATCCGGTCCGGCGTGAAGGCCACCGCTCCGATCTCGATCACCCGGTCTCGGGCAGGGTCGAGACCTGTCGTCTCCAGGTCAAGAGCCGCGTATTCGAGGGTCAAGTGCAAACGATGGTAAGCCGGAGATCGGGGGAGCCACCCGGCCGCGACGTTCAGGCCGGCTCCAGCCCGCCGCCCCAGCCCGGCGCAAACCCGTGTACGAACTCGAATCAGGACCGCGAAAGGTAATATGTGCGGCCGATGGTATCCGGGGCGATCGAGGCACCGAGGCGGCTCGAGGATCTGCATGTGAGGCGCGACCTCGTCGCCAGCCTGCTGCTGAGAACCCTCGCGTTCGCCGACCAATTGACCGGAGCCGCCCTCGAACAGCGCCTCGGCCTGCCTTTCGAAACTTTCTCGACGATCATCGAAGAGTTCGAGAAGAACCAGCTCATGGACACGCGTGGCGTGTCGAACGACCCGGGCCTCGAGGGCCGTCCGTACCCCGTGAAGATGAACTACGCGATCTCAGGCGCGGGCCGTCAGCGCGCGCTCGAGATGTCCTCGGTCCAGACCCGCTATCTCGGCCCGTGCCCGATCAACTTCGAGGACTACCTCGGTCTGATCCGCTCACAGGTCGTCGGCAAGTCGCCGGTCACGGACTCGCAGCTCAAGCGCGCCCTTGGCGAGCTCGAGCTCGAGCAGCACGTGATCGACCAGATCGGCGGCGCCATGGTGTCGCGCGCCTCGCTGTTCATCTTCGGGGCCCCGGGCAACGGTAAGAGCACGATCACCGAGCGCATGGCCCTGCTGATGGGCGCGCCAATCGAGATCCCGCACGCGGTCGCGGTCGGCGACGAGATCATCCGGGTGATCGACCCGGTGTTCCACAAGGTCGCCGAGGGTGAGCAGCCCATCGACCGGCGCCTGGTCAAGGTCGAGCGCCCGGTGGTGGTCGCCGGCGGCGAGCTCAAGCTCGCGCAGCTCGACCTCACCTACGACCAGTCGAACCGCTACTACGAGGCGCCGCTGCAGTGGAAGGCGAATGCCGGCGTGTTCGTGATCGACGACTTCGGCCGCCAGGAGGTGCCGCCGATGCGCCTCCTCAACCGCTTCATCGTGCCGATGGAGAAGAAGATCGACTACCTCGACCTCTCCGCCTCGGGACGGAAGATCGAATTGCCCTTCCTGTGCCAGGTCGTCTTTTCCACGAACCTCTCGCCCACCGAGCTGGTCGACGAGGCGTTCCTTCGCCGCATGGCGTACAAGATCGGGGTCGGCAACCCGTCACCTGAGGCGTTCGGCCGCATCCTGCGCTACGAGTGCGAGCGACAGGGTGTGCCGTTCGACGAGAAGGCGATCGGTTACCTGCTGAACAACCTGTACGGGAAGAAGCCGCTGCGCGGCTCGCACCCCCGCGCGCTGATCGCGCGCCTCGTCGACCTGGCCAACTACCGGCAGGAGCCTCCGCGTCTCACGCCGCAGACGTTGAAGGAGGCGTTCGACGCCTGCTTCAACCCCGCGCTCGGCAGCCTCACCGAGGACGACTGGGCCAGGCCCGCCATAGGCTAAGCGCGAAGCGGGACCGGCTCGGTCACTTCCTCCAGCCTTCGCTTCATCGCCTCCACGTCGCGAAAGTCGCCACGCCTTTCCGGCGGCAGCAGCTCGGCGATGCGGACCATGATCGCCTCCGATGCCTCGTCGTGGTTGACGCGCCGGCCGCCCGGGGTCCTGGTCCTCACCACGAACGGCTTGCCGAATCGCACCGTGACCCTGACGCGGCGTGGGAACCTGGCGCCCCTGGGCAAGCACTCGCTGGTGCCGCTCAGCGCCACCGGGACCACCGGACATCGCGCCTTCTGCGCGATGAACCCGGCGCCCGGTTCGGGAGGCCCAAGGATTCCCGAGTCGATGCGGGTGCCCTCGGGATAGATGATCAGCACGTGTCCCTTCTTGAGGAGGTCGAAGCTGCGGCGCAGGGCCGCGCGGTCCGCGGTGTGCCGGACCACCGGAAACGCCTGATAGCGCTCGAACAGCCAGCGCGTCATCGGCTTACGAAAATATTCCGACTTCGCCATGCTCCAGCTGTCCGACCGCGGCAGGAACGCAGGCACGAGCGGAGGATCGATCGTCCCCGCGTGGTTGGGGCACACGATCACGGGCCCCGTGCGCGGAATGTTCTCGCTTCCTTCGATCGTGAACAATCCGGCCAGGTACGTGAGCGTGATGACGCGCATCACGCCGCGCAGGAACGCGTACATCACCGGCCGGCCTTCTCGCGGACGTCGCGCACGATGCGCTCGACGACCTCCTCGAGCTCGAGGTGGTCGGTGTCGATGACGATGGCGTCCTCCGCTGGGCGAAGCGGCGCCACGGCGCGCTCCATGTCGACCCTGTCGCGCGCCGCGACCTCTTTGCGCATCGACTCCTCGTCCACCGCCTCCCCCCGCCGCTCGTACTGAGCCGCGCGGCGCCGCACCTTCTCGTCGAGGCTGGCCACGAGGAAGAACTTGTGGTCGGCGGCCGGGAAGACGACCGTCCCGATGTCGCGCCCGGCCATCACCACACCTGAGCGGCCCATCAGCCGTTGCCGCTCGACGAGCGCGTGGCGCACCCCGGGTGTAGCCGAGATCACGGGCAGCGAGTCCATGTAGTCGGTGTCGTAGATGCCGTCCGTGAGCTCGACGCCGTCGGCCCAGATCCGCCCGCCGTCGATCTGCAGTTCGGTGTCCTCGGCCAGCTTCGTCACCTGGTCCGCGTCGTGCGCGTCGATGCGGCGCTCGGCCGCCAGCCGCGTGATGGCGCGGTACATGAGGCCGCTGTCGATGAAGGGTGTTCCGAGGTGCTCCGCGACGCGCCGCCCGACCGCGGACTTGCCGGAGGCCACCCCGCCGTCGATCGCGACGATCATGCGCTCACCGGCTCTGGTCTCCCGTGGTGCGGCGCAGGGCCGAGACCTCGTTTTCGCCGAGCACGCGCCACCCGCCGGTCTTCAGGCGGCCGAGCCGCAGCGGACCGAAGGCGGTGCGCCTGAGCGAGACGACGCTGTGGCCGACGGCCGCCAGCATGCGGCGGACCTGGCGGTGCCTGCCCTCACGGATGACGATGCGAAGCTCGGTCCGCCCGGAGTCCCGCGCGGCCGGCGTCGTGCGCACGACCTCGACCTCTGCCGGCGCGGTCCGGCCGTCGTCCAGCTCCACTCCCCGGCGCAGCTGCTCGAGTTGCGAGGCGGTGGGCGCGCCCGCGACGACGGCGAGGTATTCCTTCGCGACCCCGTAGCGCGGGTGCGTCAGGCGGTACGCAAGCTGCCCGTCGTCGGTGAGAAGCAGCAGCCCTGTGCTGTCGGCGTCGAGGCGGCCCACCGGGAACAGCCTGTGCCCATGTCGCCCCTCCTCGCCCACGACGTCGAGCACCGTGGTCCGAGACGATTCGTCCTTCGCCGTGGCGATGACGCCCAGCGGCTTGTTGAGCATCAGATGGCGGTGCGAGGCCCGCGGCTTGACGGCCCGGCCGTCGACCTCCACCGCGTCCGCGTCCGGGTCGACCAGCAGTCCGGCCGCCGGTGCGCGCTTCCCATTGACCCGCACCGCGCCTGAAGCGATCAGCTCGTCTGCCGCGCGCCGGCTGGCCACGCCCGACCGCGCGAGGAAGCGGTTCAGCCTTTCCGTGCTTCGGCTGCTTCGCGCTCGAGCCGCGGGCTGGGCAGGTGATCGAGCGACTCGAGCCCCATCACCTGGAGGAATCGCATGGTGGTGCCGTAGAGCTTCGGCTGGCCCGGTCCCTGGCCGCGCCCCACCTCGGCGATGAGATCACGCAGCTCCAGGTTGCCGAGCACGCTTTCGCAGTTCACTCCACGCACCTCTTCGATCCGAGAGCGCGCCACCGGTTGCTGGTAGGCGACGATGGCGAGCGTCTCATACGCGGCGGGTGAGAGCCGGCCCGAAACCTCGGGCCGCAGGGCGCGGCGCACCGCCGCCGAGTGTTCGGGGCGCGTCGCGAGGTGCACCTCGTCATGGTGTCGCATGACCATCACACCTCTTCCATCCAGCGCCGATCGCAGCTCGTCCAGCGCGTGCTCGATCGCGGTCTTGTCGCTGTCGGTGGCCTGCTGCAGCTCACGCACCTTGAGTGGACGGTTGGAGCTGAAGAGGATGGCCTCCAGCGAGGCGGAGAGCTCACCCACTCGCGCTCCCCCCGCCCTGCTTCGCCTCGACATGGATCGGCCCGAACCGCTCCTTCTGGTGCACGGTGATCTGCGCGCGCCGCAGCAGCTCGAGCACCGCGACAAACGTGATGACCGCCTCGAGGCGATCCTCCGACTCGAGGATCAGCTCGATGAGCTCGATCGGACCGCGGCTCAGGCGGTCGCTGATCAGATCGAGCTTCTCCTGCAGAGTCCAGGTGCGGCCCGTGACGACCAGTGGACGCGGTGGGATGCGAGCCAGCACGCTGTTGAAGGCGACGACGAGGAGCTCGACCTCGAGCGGCTCCTCCTGGCCTCCCGCTTCGACCACGCGGGCCGGCGGTGGGAACGAGAAACGCTCCTGCTGCGCGCGCTCCATGAGCTCGCCGGCCATGGCCTTGTAAGCCCTGTACTCCTCGAGGCGCTGGCGGACTTCGTCTTCCCAGCCCAGGAGGTCGGTCTCCTCGTCGCTCGGCGGCTCGCCGGGCAGGAGACGGATCGACTTCAGCAGCAGGAGCCGGGCCGCCATCCAGAGGAACTCGGCCATCTCCTGCGGCTCCGCAACCTCGCGCGAAGCGACCTCGGCGAGGTATGCATCGGTCACTTTGGCCAGCGGCACCTTGAAGATGTCGAGCTCTTCTTTTTCGACCAGGGCGAGGAGCAGCTCGAGCGGACCTTCGAAGATGGGTGTCCTCACCTCGAGCCGGGGGCTGTTTTCCAGCTGATGGGCGTTTGACGCGCCCGGCGCCGCGACCGGCGATTCCACGAGGCGCAAGCCTACCTGAGATTCACCTGGTGGAATCTTTCGAGGCGCGCGGTGCCGCGCCACCGCCGAGTGAGTGACGCGGCGCTCCGTGTCTGGCTCGTGTGTGCGAGGCGGGCCGCGATCTTCCTGTCGATCACCGCGCCGACGTCGACCTCGAGGTTCGGCTGCTCGCCTCCGAAGCACCACGCCTCGGCGGTCTCGTGGGGCTCGCCCGCCCCGGGAAATGTGAGCGGATCGCGCGCGCTCGGCCACGCCGCGTCGAGCGACGTGCGCCCGACCACACGATGGTCGGGATGAAACCGGTACGGCACGTTGGGGTCGAAGGTCAACAGCACGTCAGGCCGCGTGGCGCGGATCTCTCGCACGAACTCTTCGCGCAGCTCGAGGCTCTCGACCAGCTCGGCGTCGGGATGTCTCAAGAACCGCACGCTCTTCACGCCCAGCAGCTCCGCTGCGATCTCCTGCTCGCGCTCGCGGATCCGCGCCAGCTTCGCTCGAGATTTTTTCGCGTCTCGCGCGCCCTTGTCGCCGGAGGTGGCCAGGACGAAATCGACCACCGTCCCATGGGCGGCCATCAACAGCACGCAGCCGGCGCAGTAGAACTCGATGTCGTCCGGGTGCGCCACCAGGCACAGGGCGCGCTTGATCCTTCTGTCCTCGGGGCCCGTGAACATGCGCGGCATGGGCATCGCTACCTCCGACGCGCCTCGTCGAGCAGCTCGTGGGCGCGGGCCATCGCCTTTGCGGTGATGCCGCCGCTCATCATCCGGGCGAGCTCCTGGGCGCGTTCCTGGTCCGCGGCGAGCTCGCGCACGCTGACCACGTTCCGTCCGTCCGAGCCTGGCCTCTTTTCGACGACGAGGTGGTGGTCGGCGAAGGACGCGATCTGTGCCAGGTGCGTCACCACGAGGACCTGGTGCCTCGCACCGAGCGCCTTGAGGCGGAGGCCGACCTGGACCGCGGCTTCCCCGCCGATGCCGGAATCGACCTCGTCGAACACGAGCGTGGGCACCCGATCGGCGTCAGCGCCGACCGACTTGATGGCCAGCATGACCCGTGCCAGCTCGCCTCCCGAGGCGACGCGGGCAAGCGGCGCGGGCGGCTCACCCGGATTGGCCGAGAACATCATCTCGGCGAGCTCGGCCCCTGACTGGACGATCTCGGCCTGCGGTCGAAGCTCGATCAGAAACCGCGCTTCCTCGAGTCGCAGTCCCTCGAGCTCTGCCGACACGGCGTCCTGCAGGCGGCGGGCCGCTGCGGCTCGCGCACGGGTCAACCTCTTGGCGGCCGCTTCGAGGTCCGCCCTCAGCCCGGCCCGGTCCGCCTCCGCCTTCGCCAGGGCCGCGTCGATGTCCTGGGTCGCGCCGACCTGCAGTTCGAGCTTCTCCTGCTCCTGGATCGCGGCCTCGATCGACCCGCCATGCTTGCGCTTGATCCCATCCAGGATGGAGAGCCTTGCTTCGATCGCCTCGAGCCGCCGCGGGTCCGCATCGAGAAGCTCTCCGTAGCGGCGGAGCTCCGCCGCCACGTCATCGCCCTCGGCGGCCAGCGACTCGAGTCGCGAGGCCTCGCGGGCGAGCCGAGGGTCGAGGTCCGCCGCGGCTCGAACGGCCGCCGCAGCGCGCGCGAGGGTTTCCTCGTGCAGCGCATCGAGCGCCTGCCGGCCCAGCTCGGCCAGCCGAGCCGCATGCCTCACGGCCGCACGCTCGGCGGCCAGCGATTCGTCCTCCCCCGGATGCAGGTCCGCGGTGCGCAGCTCGTCCAGCTGCCAGCGCAGGTACTCCTCCTCCCTGGCCCCCCGAGAGCGAAGCTGCTCGAGGTCACGCACCGCGGCGCAGGCGGCCGTCCAGGCGGTGTGTGACGCCGCGACCGCGGTGCGGAGGACGTCGGCGCCCGCGTAGGCGTCGAGCAGATCGGTCTGCGTCTGCGCGTCGAGCAGCGCGTGATGCTCGTGCTGGCCGTGCAGCGCGACGAGGTTGCGGGCGAGCTCGCGGAGCTGGCCCGGCGTGGCGGCGCGGCCGTCGATCCGAGCGGCGCCCCTGTTGCCCAGCTCGCGCTGCAGGACCAGCGCCGACGAACCCGATTCGAAGACCGCCTCCACGACGGCGCGCTGCGCGCCATGCCGGACCTGGTCCGCTCCGCCGCGCGCGCCCAGTGTGAGGCTGAGCGCGTCGACGATCAGCGACTTGCCGCTGCCTGTCTCTCCGGTCAGGAGGTTGAGACCGGGGCCGAAGCGCACCTTTGACTCCGCGACCAGCGCGAGGTCGCGAACCTTCAATTCTTTGAGCACTACTTCTTGGGGACCAGCGGCCGCCCCCATCCGAGCTTGTCCGCGAGGCGCTGATAAAAGCTCTCGGCCGGGCTGAAGCGCACGACCTTCAGCCGCCGGGCGTGAGATCCGCAACGGATGATGTCTCCGTTCTCGACTGCGCGACCACGCCTGCCGCCGTCGATGCGGACCTCGGCCGGACCCCTCACGACCGTCAACGTGATGTCCTGCCCGGGCGCGAAGACGATGGGCCGGACGGTGAGCGCGAATGCGCTCATCGGCACGAGCACGAGGTCCGCCAGCGTGGGTTCGAGGATCGGGCCCCCGCTGGCGAGCGCATACGCCGTCGAACCTGTCGCCGTCGCGACGATCACGCCGTCGGCGTCGATGACGCCCACGGGCTGGCCGCCCACGTCGATCTCGAGCCGCACCATGCGCGCCTCGCCCGAATGGTCGACGACAACCTCGTTGAGGCCGATCGACATCGCGAGCCTGCGGCCACCGCGAATCAGCCCGACCTGGAGCATGGTGCGCTCCTCGGTGCGGTACGAGCCGTCGAAGAAGCGGTTCAGGCCCTGTTCCATCTGCTCGGCCTCGAGCTCCGTCAGGAACCCAAGCCTTCCGAGGTTCACGCCGAGGACGGGGATCTCTCTCGGCGCCGCCAGGCGAGCGCCGGCAAGAAAGGTGCCATCGCCCCCCAGCGTCAGGACCAGGACTGCCTCCTTGAGCTGCGGGGCGGCCGCCATCAGCGGGGCGTCCCTCTGCAGCTCGAAAGCCTCGAACTCCCTGGCCGCGATCGCGGTCGTGGCGCGCTGCACTATCGAGTCGTCACAGCCTGGGCCGCGGAGGATGCAGACCCTCTTCATCGCGCCGCCGGCCTCAGGTGGACGAAGATCTCGCGGTTGCCCTCGGCGCCCGCGACCGCGGACGGCGACTCCGCCAGCACGAGGTAGCCATTCGCGGCGCACCAATCGCGAAACCGGGCCAGGGCGGAGGCGACCACCGCGAAGTCCCTCACTATGCCGCCCTTGCCCACCTCGGACCGGCCGACCTCGAACTGCGGCTTGAACAGCGCGACGACCTCAGCCTGAGGAGCCGCGCGGCGCACCGCCGGCAGGACCTTCTCGAGGCTGATGAACGAAACGTCCGCCACGACGAGGCTGACGGGCTCGGGAAACGATTCGAGGTCACGCGCGTTGACGCGTTCGATCACGACCACGCGCGGATCCTGGCGCAGGCGCCAGTGCAGCAGCCCGCGGCCTACGTCGAGGGCATAGACCTTCGTCGCCCCCGCGCGCAGCAGCACGTCCGTGAACCCGCCTGTCGAGGCCCCGATGTCCGCGCAGATGCGTCCCCGAGGGTCCACGCCGAACGCATCCAGCGCCGGCGAAAGCTTGAGCGCACCCCGGCTCGCGTAGCCTGGTTCGGACTCCACCGAGATCGCGGCATCGTCGTTCACGGTTCGGTCGGGGCGCCGCACGGTCTCGCCGGCCACCCGGACCTTGCCCGCCAGGATCAGAGCCTGGGCCCGTTCGCGCGACTCCGCGAGGCCACTTCGCGTCACCAGGACGTCAAGGCGCGGCATCCCAGCGCTATCGCGCCGGAAGGAGTATGCCCACGGCGAGTCCGAGCACAGCCCCCACCAGCACCTCGACCGGCGTGTGGCCGAGCAGCTCTCGCAGCTTCGCCTCCTGCACCCCGCGCATGTGCACGAGGTCCTCGACCAGCCGGTTCAGGACCTCTGCCTGCCTGCCCGCCGCGCGCCGCAATCCCGCGGCGTCGTACATCACCACGAACGAGAAGATAAGCGCGATGGCGAACTCGGGGGAGTCCAGGTGCGCATATTTACCGATGGCGGCGGTGAGCCCCATCACGATCGCGGCGTGGCTGCTCGGCATCCCCCCGGTCTCCGCCAGAACCCGCAGGTTCAGACGCCGCTGCCGCACGGAGCTGAGCGTGACCTTCGCGGCCTGCGCGATGGCCCAGGCCACGAGCGGCGCCAGGAGGTACTTCAATCCGAGAGCAATCTAGCCGTCTGGTCCGCCTTCGCCCTGAGCTCCGCGAGCCTGGCCTGTGCCTCGGCGAGCAGGCGGGTGGCGCGCTGGTGTGCCGCGACGAGGTCCTCGAGCGGCGCCGAGCCGTCCGTCAGCTCGCCGATGGTCCTTTCGAGGGCGGCCAGCAGCTCCTCGTATCCCTTTTCGGGCGGCTCGGCCTGGTTCACGTCGCGGTCGCGGCCACGCGGCCGAGTATGCCGTTGACGAACCGGCCCGCCTCGTCGCCGGAAAAGGTCTTGGCCAGCTCGATCGACTCGTTGATCGCGGCCTTGGTCGGGACGTGCCGATCGATCGCGATCTCGTACACGGCGATGCGCAGGATGATGCGATCGACCTTGGCCATCTGGTCCAGCTTCCAGTGCTCGGAAGCCTCGCTCAAGATCTCGTCGAGACGTTTGCGGTTCGCGAGGACGCCGGTCACGAGGTGGCCGGCGAAGGTCGCCACGTCGGCCGTCACGCCCGCCTCGGTGGCGTGGTAGCTCAAGACCTCATCGACCTCGTCCCCACCACCCTCGAGTTGGAAGAGGACCTTGAGCGCAAGCTCACGCGCCTGGTGGCGCTTGCCCAACTAAGTGGCGAAGGCGACGCTGGAGACGAAGACGTTGACCTCGCCGACCTCGAGCCCAAGCATTCGCTCGGTCGCTTCGACCACGTTGGCCTGGACCGCTGCGGCAACCTCGGCCAGCTTCGCATCGGAGTCGACGGTGATGAAGACCTCGAGGTGGATCGACCGGTCCGTCTCGATGTTGACGCGCACGCCGCGATGCGCCGCCTGGCGTCGCATCCAGTCGCCGAAATGACGGGCCGACGCCTCGTCCATCCCCTCCACGCCTTCGACCTCGCACGCGGCGAGCGCCGCGATGCTGGCGATGACCTCGTTGGCCACGCGAACCGCCCCCAGCGAACCGTTCTCACTCATTACTTGCCGATGCTACTCGCTAAGTCCCGATCAGGCTCTTTCCATGTAAGAGCTCGTGCGCGTGTCGACACGGATCACATCGCCCGACTGGATGAAGAGCGGGACCTGGATCGTCGCGCCGGTTTCCAGCCTGGCCGGCTTCGTCGCGCCTGAGACGGTGTCGCCCTTGAAGCCCGGATCGGTCGAGACGACCTCGAGCTCCACGTTGATGGGCAGCTCGACGCCGATCAGCCGGTCCTGGTAGCGCTGGAGGAATACCGTGCTGCCCTCCTTCAAAAGCGGCAGCACCGTCTCGAGCATGTCCTCGTCGACGGGGACCTGGTCGTAGGTCTGCGTGTCCATGAAGTAGTGATGCGCCCCGTCCGAGTAGAGGTAGGTCGCCTCGTTGCTGTCGATTCTGACCGTCCTGTACTTGTCGCCGCTCCGGAAGCTCTGCTCGAAGATCGACCCGGTCAGGACGTTGCGGAGCTTGGCCTTGATCACCGCGCCGGCCCGCGCGAGCTTGATGTGCTCGACGTTGACGATGGACAGCAGCTGGCCGTCCATCTCGAACATCGTCCCGTTGCGAAAGTCGTTGGTCGAAATCATTGCGGTTTGGCCAGGAACTCCAGCGCCAGCTCGTACCCGGAGAAGCCCAGACCCGTGATCACTCCTCGGGCGGCGCGGGCCGTGACGCTCCTGGAGCGAAACTCCTCGCGTGCGTGGATGTTCGACAGGTGGACTTCGACCACCGGCAGGGCCAGGGCCTGCAGGCAATCGTAGAGGGCGAGCGAATAGTGGGACAGCGCGCCAGGGTTGATCACGATCCCGACGGAGCCGGGCGCGTGCTGCTGGAGGTAGTCGATGATCTCGCCCTCGTCGTTGCTCTGGAACATGCTCACGTCCATCCCCAGGCCGGCCGCCCTGGCCCTGACCGCCTGCTCCAGGTCCTCGAGCGAGCGCGTGCCGTAGATGTGAGGCTCCCGCTTGCCGAGCAAGTTCAGGTTCGGTCCGTTGACGACGACCACCGACTTCACGCGAGCGCCTTCGTGACGACCCGCCGCACCAGCGGCACCGGCACGGTGTGACCGATCTCCGCATGGCCCATCCGCCTAGGCAGCACCCACGCGATCTTTCCACGGCGCGCCTTCTTGTCCCGCGACATGGCGGCGAGCAGCCGGCCGGGCTCGACCCTGGGCACACGGTCGTGCAGGCCGTACGCTGCGAGCAGCTCGTCCTGGGACTCGACCAGGCGCCGGCTGCAGAGGTCCAGCTCGAGGGAGAGACGCGCCGCGACGCGCATGCCGAAGGCGACCGCGCGACCATGCGAAACCCGGAACCCGCTCACCGCTTCCAGCGCGTGCCCCGCGGTGTGGCCGTAGTTGAGAATCGCCCGCCGGCCCTTCTCCCGCTCGTCCTTGGCCACCACCAGTGCCTTGGCGGCGACGCAGCGGAACACGACGCGTTCCAGCATGGCGGGATCGCCGGCGAGAAGCCGTTCCCGCTCCGTCTGCAGCAGCTCGAAAAGCCCACGGTCCATGGCGACGGCGTACTTTACAACCTCGGCGAAAGCGTCCCGGTAGCTCGCCGCCGGCAGCGTCTTGATGGCGGCGAGGTCCGAGATCACGGCGGTGGGCTGCCAGAAGGCGCCGATTGCGTTCTTGGACCTGCTTCCGTTGACGCCGGTCTTGCCGCCGATGCTGGAGTCGACCATCGCAAGGAGCGTCGTCGGCACCGCGACCAGCCTCACCCCGCGCTGCCAGACCGCGGCGGCAAAGCCCGCCAGGTCGCCGACGGTGCCGCCCCCGACCGCGATCACGATCCCGCCGCGGTCGATCCGCCGGCGCTCCAGAAACGAGAGCACGTCACGCAGCTGCGCCATGCTCTTCGATCGCTCTCCGGCGGGTACGGCAAGGATGTCGGTCTTCAAGCCGGCCCGCTTGATCGCCCTGGCCACCTTCGCCGCCCACGGCCGCACGTTGGAATCGGTGATGATCGCCGCTCCCGTCGGGTCGAGCCGTGCGATGGTTGCTCGAAGCTCTCGGTTGAGGCCGGACCCGATGAGCACCGGGTAGCTGCCCATCGAGGAGTCGAGGATCAGCCGCACCAAAGCTGCGCGATCTCCTCGGCCACCTGGTCCGGCGGCCTGTCAGCCAGCACGTGGTGCACGGCCTGCCTGTAGCGGGGCCGGCGCTCGTCGAAGAGCGTCAGCACCTCCTCGCGAGTTCGGCCTGTCATCAGGGGCCGGTTCGTGGTGCCGCTCGTCCTCTGCCAAAGGACCTCGAACTCGCAATCCAGAAAGACGGTCACCGCGCGCTCGTTGATCAACCGCCAGTTGTCGCCGTAAAGCGGAGCGCCTCCGCCGAGCGCCACGACGGCCCCGGGTTGGAGCACCGCGGGCAGAAGACGTGACTCGTGCTTGCGGAAAGCCTCCTCTCCGTGGACGGCGAAGAAGTCCGAGATCGGCATCCCCACCTCGCCTTCGATGATGACGTCGAGGTCGTGGAAGGGGGCGCCCGCGCGCTGCGCCACCAGCACGCCCACGACCGACTTGCCGCAGCCCATGAAACCGATGAGCGCGAGCGGTCGCCTCGGCGGGACAATCACCTCTGGGGTCCCCGCCAATTGAAGTCGCAGGCTCGGAACGTGCGGGGTTAGATTCCGCTCGGGTTGGCAGCGACCGCCTGCGCAGCCGGAGCGCCGCCGCCGCGCCTCTTCTCCGATTCGACGAAGACCTGGTCGCGGAAAGTGCCGGGGTGCGGCAGATGCTCCAGCACTTCCGCGCCCTGCGAGCCCGCGGCGTCGATCTCCACGCGGCCGTAGCCGAGCATCCGGCCCAGCAGTGACTGCCTGGTCGTGCAGTCCTGCACCCGGTCGATCGGAATGATCTTCTCCGACCGCCCGAACACGCCCACGTCGATCTTGATTCGCTGATCGGTCAGCGTGTACGTGATCGACCGCCAGCGGATCCAGACCACGATCAGCCACAGCAAGGCGAGCGCGATCGCCCCGAGCGCCAGGTACGCCTGAAGGCCGCCGTTCTTGACGAACGCGACGTCGACTATCGCGACCAGGACGAGGAGGAGGAACGGAAACAGCAAGCTCTTGACGACAGTGATCCAGTGGGGATGGTCCTTGAGGACCAGGTTCTCATTGGGCAGGAGGTTGCTCATGGCCGCCTATTGTGGACGGTTCAGTAAGAAAAGAGTGATCAGGGTACCCGCCGCGAGGTAGGGCCCGTAGGCGATCGTGCCCTTCATCGAGCGACGCCACACGATCACGCCCACGGAAACCACGCCCGCGATGAACACGCCGTAGAACAGAGCCTGGACGATGGGCAGCCCGGGAAGCAGAAAGCCCATGAAGGCGGCCAGCTTGACGTCGCCGAAACCAAGCGCGTCGCCCTTGAAGATGGCGGCGCCCGCCAGCGCGAGGAGGAGGAACAGCAGGCCCGCGGCCACCCCCGTGACCATTCCCGCCCACCACGGATTCTTGAAGAGGCTGGCGACCAGCGCGAGCGCCATGGCCGGGAACATCACGCGGTCGAGGATGAGGCGGTGCTCGAAGTCGAAGAAGATCACCTGCACCAGGACCAGGATGAAGACGCTCTCGAGGACCAGGATGGGAAACGTCGGGATGATGAGCGCGAACGCCGCGAACAGTAGCGCGCTGAGAATCGGCGGGCCGTAGTTCTGCCAGCGCTTGTTGCCCGGCTCGAGCTCCTCGAGCCGCGCCAGCTTGACCGAGCCCCAGCGCACGAACCAGCCGGCGGCCGCCCCGACCACGGTCCACGCGCACGCGACCAGCACGGTGTTCACCTGACAGGGGTCCTCACGGCGTGAGAGTCTCGCGCATCGCGTCGACCGGCGCGGGGCGTCCCGTCCATTTCTCGAACGCGGCCGCGCCCTGGGCGAGCAGGACGGCCCATCCGTCGGCCGTCCGCAGCCCGAGCGAGCGCGCCTTGCGCACGAGCGGCGTTCCGCCGCGGACGTAGACGAGGTCGATCACGGCGCCGGAGCGCGGCAGGGCTCTTGGGTGCAGCGGCATCTCCTCGGCCCGCCCGACCGGGGTCGCGTTGAGCAGCAGGTCGGCGGACCGCGTCAGCCTGGGCAGGACCGGGTCGTCCCAGGCGATCACCTTGCCGGGCACGTCGACGTCGCCTGGATGCCGGGTGGCGAACCAGAGGTGAGCGCCCTCCAGCGCCACCGCGGCGGCCCTGGCCGAGCCTCCTGCGCCCAGGATCACAGCGTTCGCGCCACGCGGCTCGAGGCCGACCTGGTCCAGCGCCGCGCGAATGCCGGCCACGTCGGTGTTCGAGCCCTCGAGACGTTCCGCGGATTTCACGATGGTGTTGACGGCCCGCGCCCGCATCGCCTCGGGGTCGATCGCGTCGAGCTGCTCCATCACCGATTGCTTGTACGGGATGGTGACGTTCGCGCCCGCGACATCCCGCAGTCGCAGGCTTCGCACCGCGTCGCCGAGGCCCCCTGGCGGCACGTCGAGCAGCTCATACGTCCAGTCCATGCCGAGCGAGTGGAATGCCGCGTTCTGCATGCCGGGGCTGCTCGAGTATGCGATGCCGTGGCCGAGCAGGTAGACCTTCAGCTGCCGCTCACGCCGTACTTCTGCTGGTCGGCCTGGAAGTCCGCGGCGTTGGTCTCGAAGTGGGTCACCCCCTGCCGGTCGGCGAAGTAGTAGAGGTACTGCGTCTTGGGAGGGTTCACGCAGGCCAGGATCGCCGCCTTCCCTGGGTTGCTGATCGGACCGGGCGGGAGACCGGCGTGCTTGCGGGTGTTGTAGGCGGAGTTCGACTGGAGCTCCTGAAAAGTGGGCTCCGGGGTGAGGCGTCCCAGCGCGTAGAGGAGCGTGGCGTCGACCCCGAGCGCCATCCCGAGCTCGAGCCGGTTGTAGTACACGCTGCACACGTTGCCGCGGTCCGTCGAGGTGTTGGCCTCACGGTCGACCATCGAAGCGAGGATCACGATCGCCGCGATGGTTTCGGCCGGGCGCGTGGCGGTCGGCTGGGCGATCTGCGCCTGAAGGTCCCTCGAGAACACGACGCTGAACTCATCGAGCTGCTGCTTGATCAGTCCATGCACGCCGGAGGCCGGATCGATCATGTACGTGTCGGGAAAGAGGTAGCCCTCGTACGGGTAAGCGGCGTTGGCGGGATGCGCGGGCAGGAACGGGTACTGGGTCGCCCAGGCCGGGTCCCTGGCCACCTGCAGGTACTGCGCCGCGGTGTAGTAGTTGGGAGCTGGGCCGAGCTTTTTGCTCTCTACCACCCTGGCCTGCTGGTAGAGCGGGAACCCCTCGGGGAAGGTCACGACCTGCTGCTGCGAGTTGCCGTGCTGGAGGGCGGCCACGATCTGGCTCATGCTCATGTTGGAGTCGAGCACGAAATCGCCGGCCTGGAACTTCGGGCCGGCGTCCGTGAGGCGGGTGTAGAGATCGAAGATGGTGGCGCTGCGGATGAGGTGGGCGCCCAGAAGGCCGGTTCCGATGTCGGCCGGCGTCTCGCCCTGGTCGACGTGGAACGGAACCCTGTGGCTGGCGCTCGAGACCGGCGTGTTGACGTTGTAGTTCCACCAATCGATCCCCCGCGACGCGCCCAGGCCGAGGACCGCGATGAGGACGACGATCGCAACGAGCTTCCTCACTCGACCGTGTCCTGCTCGAGCGCCGCCATCACACGCTTGAACTCTTCGCCGTCGACGGTCTCGAGGCCGGACCCGGTCTCGCGCAGCAGGAGGACCTGCTCTGTGTCGGCGACGTCTTCGACCAGGTAGTACGCGACGCCGTCGAGGTCGAAGGCGTCGTGCATCGTGAACCGGCGCTCGTGCCCCGCCTCGTCGATGAGGGTGATCGTACCGCCGGCCTCTTCGCTCACTTCTTTCGGTCGAGGTGCGACTGGAGGAGCAGCGCGGCGGCGACCTGGTCGATGGTTTCCCGCCGCCTGGCCCGGCGCGCCCCGCCCTGGATCATCGCCCGCTCGGCGGCGACCGTGGTCAGCCTCTCGTCGACGAGCTCCACTGGAAGGCCCGACGCCTCGCGAATCGCGCCGGCGAGCTGCCGGGCCGCGGCCGCCTCGGGACCGTAGGACCCGTCCATGCGCCTCGGAAGCCCGACCACCACCCGGGCCGCCTCGTGGTCCTGCGCGATCCGCGCGAGCCGCTCCGCGAGGGAGGCCCGCGGTTCTGCGGCGACGGTGGTCAGGCCCTGCGCGATCGTTCCCGTCGGGTCGCTGACCGCCACCCCCACTCGCTTCGTGCCCGGATCCACCGCGAGGATCCGCAAGCTAGCGCACTAAGGAGTTGGATTGGCGACGGTGCTCGTCGTACCCGTCACGGCGGAGGCGGAGGGAGCGCCTGACTGGACGACGTAATGGATGTCGATGCGCCGGCTCAAAAGGGGCATGAGCGGCAATGCCATCGGCTCTTCTTTGATCGCCACCGACCGGACCGGCAGCCGCTGCAGGATGAACTTCGCCGAAGAGAGCGGACGGCCCACGATCTGAGACTGGATCTGGGTCAGGTCCAGCTTCGGTGCGATGTAAGCGGAGGCGCTGCCGACGAACGTGAGGTTGCCGCCCTGCGCGTCCGACAGCATCCGGTAGGTGACCTGGATCGGACTCTCCGTCAGCAGCTGCTGATCGTTGGGCACGCGCTGCGCGAGATAGGTCTGGTAGGCCTTCTGCACGTCCGAGTCGCTGTAGAAGGCGCCCTCGCCGCTGATCGTCATCGTCATGCTGAAGGACGGCACCTTGTCGCTCGGCTGGTGGTCGGTCGAGGGCACCGGCGCGCCGTAGATGATGGTGTCGCTGAGCTTCTCGCCCTGCCGGCCGGACGTGGTCAGGATCTGGGCGATCTGCTGGTGCAGGGAGTTCTCGAGCTGCGCTCGTGCCGAGTCGAAGTCGGCCTCGGTCATCTGCGGGGTCTGCGACGGGTTGGTCCCGTTGCCGGTCGCCTGCGGGTTGGTGACCTTGAAACAGTCATAGGGATTCGGGTCTGATGGCGCCCACGAGTTGATCGTGTGGTCGCCCACGTTGCCCGAGGTTCCGGGGACGACCGCGATCACGCTGGCGGGGGAAGCCTGCCCCCAGGGGATCATGACGTCCGATGAGGTCTGCGCAAACTCGATTCCGTTCGAGTTGACAAATCGCGTTCCGCGATAGCTGGTGATCCCGGGCGAATCGTTGCCGGGCTTCGGGCAACCGTTCGTCAGGGTGATCGAGCCAGTCGCCGGGGCGAGGGGCACGCTGATCAATCCCGTGGTCTTGAATCCCTGCGAGGCGGACTTCGAGAGAGTCACCAGGCGAACCCCGATCGGCGCCTTGCCCGGCTGGGCCTGGATCTCTATGTCCTTCTCACTGAACGGGCTTGCCTGCGCGACCAGCGTGACCGACGCGGACGGGATGTAGACGGCGGCGGCGAAGATGCCCAGTGCCAGAATCGTGGCGGCCGTGACGTAGAGCAGGAAGCGACCAGGCTTCATCTCGGTCGCCGTCTTGGTGATCAGCTTTCGCTGAGCCGCGATTCCCACGTGGGTCGTCGGCAGCATCCTGGCTCGCTGCCACCACTTTTTCACCGGCGGCGGGGCTTCCGCCTCGGAGACGATGCCCTCCCCCTCCGGACCTATCGCGCCGAAGACCGGGAACCCGCTTTCGGAAGCCATCTTCTGGACGGCCGGGTCGTCACATACCACGGTCACACGCTTGCCCATCCTGGCCGAGTAGTTGCGCAGGAGCTGGAAGTTGAACCGGCTCTGTCCGATGCGGCTGCGCATCGGGAGCACGAGCATCGTGTCCTCGCTCGGATACTTCCGAAGCCGTTCGACGACCTCGGGGATCTCCTCCTCCGTCTCGACGTAGATCGGGTTCGTTGCCATGGCGTTTACAGCGTCTCCTGGGAGTCCGGCTAAGCCTTTATAGCGCCTAGGACCCGTCGCATGACGGTGTTCACGGTGTCGCGCTCTTCGGCTTCGGTTCTCAATGCGTGATTGGCGAGGCCCATCGGGGCGATGTCCTGCGGTGTCGAAAGCTGGCCGGTCGAGTCCGTCAGGTTGCGGACGTCGGCCGGTACCAGGTGGCGGATTCTAGGCTCTCGGGGGAACGGAAGTCCAGCCGCCCAGTTGTTCTTCACCATCTCGAGGGTCAGCTCCGGGAGCAGGCTGCCGCCGCCGCACAGGTAGATGTTGGTCGGCAGACGCTCACCCCTGGAGAGCTCCTTGACGCTGAGCGCAAGGCCCTGCAGCAGGACCTCGGCATCGGCTCCGAGAAGCTCGGAAACCTGCCGGTGCTGGTCCGCGGATAAAAGCCCCTCGGAGTGGCGCAGCTTGCGCGCCTCGGCTTCCTCGTAGCTGAGGCCGAAAGCGAGCGCCAGCCGCCGCGTGAAGGCGCGCCCGCCCAGGTTGAACATGCGCGTCCCCTCGACCCCCCCGTCGCGAATCAGCGCCACGTCGGTCGTGCCGCCGCCGACGTCGACGAAGATGCCGCCCTCGGCCCAGGTCTCCTCGCTGGCGCAAGCTCGCGCGAGCGCGTAAGGCTGGGCGACCGCCGCCGCCAGCTCGAGGTCGAGCTCTTTGACCACCGTCTCGATGGCGTCGATATGGGTCATGGGGGCGAAGGTGTTGAAAACGGTGACCTCGAGGTTCTTTCCCGTGAAGCCCACCGGGTTCGTCACCGGGTAGCCGTCGACTCGCACGTTGGTGATCGCGGAGTGCACGAGGCGCGCCTCGAGCTGGCCGTAGCTGCGCTCCAACTCCAGCAGGTGCTGCGCCTCGCGCAGGGCGCGGCGCTGGACCATCTGCAGCATGGTCGAGATCTCGCCGGACCGTACGCGCGATTTCGAGTTCTCGCGCGGGTACGCGATGGTCGACGAGAAGCCCTTGATCAGCTCGCCCGCGATGCCCACCACGACCTGGCCGGGCACCGTCTTGGCCATGTCCTCGGCCGACTCGAGGGCGCGGTTGCAGGACTGGATGACGGATTCGAGGTCGGCGATCGCGCCTCCGGACATCGCGGCCGGCGCCTGCGGCTCGCGGCCGACGCCGAGCACCTCGCCGTCGGGGCCGTCCCGCCGCACCACCAGGACCTTGATCAGGTCCGTCCCGATGTCGAGGACCGTGAAGTGCCTGTAGTACTCGCGCCGGCTCTTGAGGAATTTGAACTTGCTCATGCGCCTCCCAAAGCCTCGTCCAGCCGCCGGAAGGCCTCTTCCGGAGCCACTGTCAGCTTTCCGCTGACGAGCTGCGGGCGGCCGCCGCCCTGCCCGAAGAGGTCTTTGAGGCGCGTGGCATCGAACTGCGGCACGAGGTCATTGGACACCTTGATCACAAACTTGTCTCCGGCGACAAGGGTTACGACGCCCGAGTTGACTCGTTCGAGATAACGATCGGCGTAGGACCTCAGCTCCTCCACGCTCGAAGCCTCGACGGTCGCCGCCACGTAATCGACCGAGCCGTGCTTCACATCGAATCCGTCCCCGACGCCCAGCTTCGCGGTCCGGAGCTGGTCGCGAAGCCTGTCGCGCTCGCGCTCCGCCTCTTTGAGCTGGACGCGGAGCGCATTGATCCGCTCGGGCAGCTGCTCGGGCGCGGCGTTGAAGCGGTTGGCCAGCTCGGTCAGCAGCTGGCGGTCGTGACGTATCAGCCGGTCGGCCGACTCGCCCACGACCATGTCGATCCTGCGCAGGCCGGAGCCGATGCTCGATTCCGAAACGATGACCGCCGTGCCGACGTCGGCGCTGTTCTCGACGTGTGTGCCGCCGCATAGCTCGCACGTCCAGTCACCGAAGCACACCACCCGCACCACGTCGCCGTACTTCTCCTCGAACAGGTGCATGGCCCCCTGCTCGACCGCCTCTCTGTACGGCTTCTGGCTCTCGTGGAAAGGGAGAGCGGCGCGGACCCTCTCCATCACACGCCGGTTGATGCGGTCGAGCTCGTCCTTGGCGATGGCGCGGTTGAACGGAATGTCGAAGGTCGTGTGGTCGGGGCCGACCCACGATCCCTTCTGCACCACCTGCTCGCCCAGGGTCTCTCGCAGTGCTTTGTGCAGGAGGTGTGTGGCCGAGTGGTGGCGCGCGATCTGCCTTCGCCGCGCCGCATCGACCGCGGCCTTCGCGTCCTCCCCGGTCGTGACCTCGCCGCTCTCGACGGTGCCGACGTGGGCGATCACGCCCTCGGCGGGCTTCTGGGTGTCCTCGACGCGAATCCGTCCGCCGGGGGTCGTGATGACTCCTGTGTCGCCGATCTGCCCGCCCGACTCCGCGTAGAAGGGTGATCGCTCGAGGAAAACCTCGACTGTGTCGCCCTCGGCCCCCTTCTCGACCATCGCGCCGTCGCGCCTGATCACCACGATCTTCGATTCGGTCGTGAGGTCGCGGTAACCGGTGAACTCCGACCGCGGGAGGTCTTTGACCTGCGCCAGCTGCTGCGGAGCATTGCGTCGCGAGCGTTCGCGCTGCCGCGCCATCTCGGCGCGGAAGCCTTCCTCGTCGATCTGCAGGCCGCGATCGGACGCGAGCTCGCGTGTGAGCTCGAGCGGGAAGCCGAACGTGTCGTGGAGGCGAAACGCGTCGGCGCCGGACACCGTCTTGCCGCCGCCCGTGGCGATCTTCTCGAACTGCTCCATGCCCTGCTCCAGCGTGCGGTCGAAGCGGACGAGCTCGTCTCCGAGGACTCCGACAATCCTTGGCATGTCCTTTTGGAGCTCGGGGTAAGCGTCGTGCATCTCCGCTCCGACGATCAGAGGCATGTCGGTCAAGGGCCGCGTCAATCCGACCCGTCGCGCGTGCAGCGCCGCACGGCGAATCAGCCGGCGCAAAACATAGCCACGTCCTTCATTCGAGGGCAGCACATGACCGCCGATGACGAAAGTCGATGCCCTGATGTGGTCGGCAATGAGCCTCTCGGACAACACGGTCGAGGCCTTGCTGTTGTGCCTCACGAAGTCGATCAGCGGTTGGAAGAGGTCTGTCTCGAAGATGTTCGACTTTCCCTGGAGGATGTAGCTGATGCGCTCCAGGCCCATGCCCGTATCGATCGCGGGCCGCGCGAGAGGGATCAGAGCGCCGTCGGCGATTCCCTGCCGGATGGATTCCGCGGTCGATGGAGGGCCGGCGAGGTCTCCATGCTGGTCGTACTGCGGAAACACCAGGTTCCAGAACTCTGTGAAGCGCTCGCAGTGGTCGGGATGGCAGTCGGGCTGTCCGCATCCCGCCTCGCGACCGCGGTCCCACCAGATCTCGGAGTCCGGTCCACAGGGTCCGCGCCCGAGGCCCCACCAGTTGTCGCCAAGCCGCGTCACATGCTCGGCCGGAATCCCAGTCTTCGTCGTCCAGATCTCGAACGCCTCGTCGTCGGACGGATGAACCGTGACGCGGAGGCGATCGACGGGCATCGCGAATCCTGTGGTGACCAGGTCCCATGCGAGAGGGATCGCGGTCTCCTTGAAGTAGTCGCCGGTGGGCGCAAAGTTGCCGAGCATCTCGAAGAAGGTGCCGTGGCGATCGGTCTTCCCCACCTCCTCGATGTCGCCCGTCCGAAGGCACTTCTGCGCGCTGGCGAGCCGGGGCGCGGGCGGCCGGCTCAAGCCCAGGTAGTAGGGCTGGAGCGGCTGCATTCCGGCCGAGATGAAGAGCGTGCTCGGGTCGCCTTGCGGCACCAGCGGCGCGCTCGGCAGGACCAGGTGCTCCCGCCTCGCGAAATGCTCTAGAAAACGTTTGCGGATCTCGTTCCCGGTCACGGGGCGGGATCTAGTGTAGGGCGGGGGCGTGAGCTCGGTCGGCGCGCGAATCCCGCGCGCTTTGCGCAAAACGCCCCAGGTTTCTCGGGGTCACAGGGGCCGTTTGCGCAAAGCGGAGGCGATCGAAGGTCAGGGGGCGAGTCGCTCGACCCTCCAGGCGCCGTCGCGCCGCCGGACGTAACGCAGGCGGTCGTGGAGGCGGTCGACGCGGCTCTCCCAGAACTCGATCCAGCGCGGCCGCAGCGCGTAGCCGCCCCAATCCGCGGGCAGCGGGACGCCGGCCGGATGATCGGCGGCGAGCTTCGCCGCCTCGCGCTCGAGCACCTCGCGCGAGGCGACCACGCGGCTCTGTCTCGAGGCGAGCGCGGACAACTGCGCCCCCCGCGGCCTGCTGTGGAAGTACTCGGCGGAGGCCTTGCGGCCCAGCCGCCGCGTCGTGCCCGAGACCCGCACCTGGTGATGCGTGGCGAACCAGTAGAACACCAGCGCGGCGCGATCGTCGTGCGCGAGGTCCATGCCTTTCCGGCTCTCGTAATTGGAGTAGAAGACAAACGCTCCAGCCTCCAGGCCTTTGAAGAGGACCATGCGTGCCGACGGACCATCGGGTCCGGACGTCGCCAGCGCCATCGCGTCCGGTTGGGACGCGCCGGCCTCCTCGGCTTCGCGGTACCAGCGCTCGAAGAGCGAGAACGGATCCTTCGGCGCCTCCTCCTCGGTCAGCGGCATCAGCCGGCTTCCTCGGGCACGTGTTTGCGAAGCTGCTCTAGCGCCGCGCGCTGCAGCCGCGACACGTGCATCTGGCTGATGCCGAGGCGGCGAGCGATCTCCGACTGCGACATCTGCTCGTAGAAGCGCATGGCCATGATCGCGCGCTCGCGCGGGGTCAGGTGCTCCATGGCGCGGTTCAGCACGTCCCGCATCTCCACGCGCTCGAGCTCGGGGTCCGCGCCGCCGACCTGCTCCGCGACCGGGCGCGCGTCCTGCCCTTCGCTCGACCCGATCGGTTGATCGAGCGAAAGGGGCACGTATGCGGGGCCGATCTCCATCGCTTCCGTGACGTCGTCCGGTGAGACCCCGAGGCGCTCCGCCAGCTCCCCCACGGTCGGCTCGCGGCCCAGCTCGTTCTTCATCTGCTCGTTGACGCGGAGCACCGACTGGTGCAGCTCCTGCAGGCGCCTCGGAAACCTGATCGCGGTCCCCTTGTCGCGGAAATGGCGCTTGATCTCGCCCGCGACCGTCAGCGTCGCAAACGTGGTGAACTCGTAGCCGAGGTCGGGGTCGAACCGCTCGATCGCCTTGATCAAGCCCAGGTATCCGACCTGAACGATGTCGTCCAGCGGCTCGCCGCGGTTCTGAAACTTGCGCGCGAGGAAATACACGAAGTCGCGATACGCGTCGACGAGCTGCTCGCGGATGCGATCGCGCTCAGCGGGGTCGGTGCTGTCCCGATAGCGTCGATGGAGCGCCCGCAGCTCCTCGCGGGGAATCCGCGCCTGAGCAGCCATCTACTGTGGATACGAGCGCGGTTCGAAGGCCGGATTCATTCCGGCCGTCACCCAGCGTGAACCTCCAAACACCCCCCAATCCTCGCATGGAACAGGAGGGGGTCCCGCGGGGGAGGACCTGTGTCCTCACCCGCGACTCAACCTGCCAGGTGCTTGACCATGCGGAAGCGGATGTGACCCGTGCGCGGCTCGACCAGCGGGCGGAAGTCGTCGACGAAACAGCGGATCATCTCGTAAGCGAGACGCTGGAGCTCAGGGTCGACCTCCGGCGAGTGCGCGTGCGCCGGAAGGGCGTCGCCGGTCGGCATCAGGTCCACGTCGACCACGAGCGCGCGGTTGGTGGCGAAGTACGTGAGCTTGAGGTCCGCCGTCGTGCCCAGGTCGTCCGCCGCCGCGATGGCGCTGTCACACGCCTGGGTCAGGGCGATCGTCAGCTCGTCGAGGTCCGTGAGGCCGAGCCCGAGCTGGCCGCCAAGCGTGTAGGCGACCCTCTTCGCGACCGGGATGAAGGCCGGCGTCGCGGGGATCTTGAGCTCGGCCAGGTTGCGCTTCGCCAATCGGTCGCTCCTACTCCGCGCCGCTCGACTGCACCCGCCGCGCCGCCGCCGACTCGAGCTCTTCGCGCTTGCGCCGAGCCGCCGCCACGCCATCCTGGATCGCCTTGCCAACCGGGTGGTCCGGATCGGTCATCATGTCGCGCGCCTTCTGCGCGGCTTCCTTCGCGCGCTGCACCGGCTCGCTGGTGCTCAGCTCGATTGTCTTGTTGCGCAGGCTGTCCACCTGCGAGCGGCCCGGACCGGACGCGATATAGGCACCCGCGGCGAGACCGATCAGGCCGCCGAGGATGAACCAGCCGAAACCGCCGCCGCCGCCGTTCTTTTCGTCAGCCATAGCTAACCTCCATTCACCGAGCGAACAAGGCTCCTTCCCGCCACCTTCACGCCATGCGCGGCCGCCTTGATGCCACGACCGAAGGCCGCCAGGCCCCGACCGCCGGTCCGCAGGCCCACGTTGACGCCTGCCGTGATGTCGTTGACGTTGCCGATGGTCTGCCTGACCTCGGGCAGCGTCTCCTTCATCTCTTCGTTGGTGGTGTCCAAGAGCTCCTCCACGGCACCCAGGGTTCCGCGCAGCCTGAACAGGACTGCCGCCAGGGCCAGCGCCACGATGAGCGCGGCCACCCCGAAAGCAATCCACATGAAGCTCTGGCTGCTCATCGGTTCCATACCCGCGAGGCTGAGCCGGCAAACACCAAGCGCAATCTTATTTCCCCCCGCGAAATCTGAGGGCGACGCCGTCCGCCTCGATCGGCCCTCAAGCGCGAGAACGCGGGTCGTTCGGGGCCGGAGCCTTCCGTTCCTCTGGCTCTTTCGGCTCCCGGCGCGGCCGGGGCACGAAGCGCGCCAGCGGCTGGAGCAGCAGGGCGAACGCGAGCGCGGGCAGGAGGTCGGCCTGGCCGAGCCGCGCCGACGGCAGGCCGATAAAGTCCCACACCTGTCCGAGGCCGAAGCCGATCGCGGTCATGAGCAGGATGGGGAAGTAGGCCCGGCGCCGGTAGGGCAGGAAAGCGAATGCGAGCTGAGACGTGATGAGCACGAGCAGCACCCCGACGATCAGGCCTGGCGCGACGAACCTCAGCAACCGCCGGGTGCTCCCTCGGGGTCACGGCGGTGGGTTGTCCTGAGCGAGCTCAGGTGGGTCCCCTGCCTCGGCTCTCCAGGTCCCGAGTCCAGGGTCCCGGCGAAATCGAGATCTCGCTGGGCTTTCCGGCGGGCATCTGGTCGGCCTTGCGGACTCCGGGGTCCCTAATGCTGTTCTGTTGGGCAACGCGCACATGAGCCGCAGCCCTTCGGGAGCAGACCAATACTACGATCCGTTCTTCTTCGGGGGAACCACCTTCATGTGCAGCTCTTCCAGCTGAGAAGGGTCGACCTCCGACGGAGCGCCCAGCATCAGGTCGGACATCGATTGCGTCTTTGGAAATGCGATCACATCGCGGATGTTGTCGGTTCCGCCGAGCATCATCACCACGCGGTCGATGCCCGGCGCGATGCCGCCATGTGGTGGCACGCCATACGTGAAGGCTTCGAGCAGCGTGCCGAATCGCGCGCGGATCGTCTCGAGCGGCATGCCGAGCAGCTGAAACACCCGCTCCTGCATCTGCGGGTCGTAGATCCGCAGGCTTCCCCCGCCGAGCTCGTATCCGTTGCAGACGATGTCGTACGCGTGGGCGCGCACGTCGTATGGGCGCTCCTGCACGAACGACATGTCCTCGGGGAACGGCCGCGTGAACGGATGGTGCGCGTAGGTGAGCTTGCCCTGGTCGTCCTCTTCAAACAGGTAGGTCGGATTGATCCACAGAAACTTCCACTCACCCTCGCGCACGAGCTTGCGTCGGCGAGCGACCTCCTGGCGGATGAGGCCGGTCACGGTCTCCGCCTTCCGCCTGCGGTCGGCGACGATCAGGACGAGGTCCGAAGGCTCCGCTCCGGTGAGCCGCGCGATCTCGCGGCTCTCGTCTTCGCCGAGGAACTTGTCGAGCGGCCCACCGGGCGTCCAGGCGAGGCCCTGGCCGCCGGCGCCCCTGGCCACTGTGACCAGCTCGTCGAGCTCGCGCCGTGCCATGTCCTTGCCTCCGGGCACCGCCAGGCCGCGCACCACTCCGCCGGCCGCGAGGACCTTACGGAATACCTCGACCCTGGTCGCGCCAAGCGCTGGGCCGAGATCCGCGATCTCCAGCCCGTACCTGAGGTCCGGCTTGTCGGTGCCGTAGCGCAGGTAGGACTCCTTGATGTCCAGGCGCGGAAACGGAGTCTCCACGCTCACACCAAGGATCTCCTGCCAGAGCTTGGCGAACAGACCCTCGACCAGGCGGAACACGTCCTCCTCGTCGCAGAAGGACATCTCGACGTCGAGCTGCGTGAACTCCGGCTGGCGGTCGGCACGGAGGTTCTCGTCGCGGAAGCAGCGTGCGATCTGGTAGTAGCGCTGAACGCCTGACACCATGAGGAGCTGCTTGAGCATCTGGGGCGCCTGCGGCAGCGCGTAGAACTCGCCGGGATGCAGTCGCGACGGCACCAGGAAGTCGCGCGCGCCGGAGGGCGAGCTGCGCGTAAGGATGGGCGTCTCGACCTCGAGGAATTCGCGCGCGTCCATGTAGTCGCGGATGATCTTGTTGACGCGGCTGCGAAGCTCGAGCATCCGTGTCATCCGGGGGCGGCGCAGGTCGAGGTACCTGTAGGCGAGCCGCGTCTTCTCGTCGGCCTCCTCGGTGTCCTCGATCGGAAAGGGTGGGGTCTCCGACGTGCTCAGCACTTCGAGCTCGTCCGCGACAACCTCGACCTCCCCGGTCGGCAGGCGCGGATTTTCCGAGCCGGCCGGACGCATCGACACCACTCCGCGGACGCGGACGACGTACTCCAGCCTCAAATCAGGAGGATCTGTCAGCTTGCGCAGCACCACCTGCACGGCGCCCCAGCGATCGCGCAGGTCCACGAACGTGACCCCGCCGTGGTCGCGCCGGCGCGCGACCCAGCCGTAGAGCTCGACCTCTTTGCCGGTGTCGGTCGCGCGCAGCGCACCGCAGTGCGGCGCCGTGTATCCGCTCATGAGAGATGCTTGGGCAGGTCGTCCCAGCTGACCTCGACCTGGCTGCCGCTCGACATGTCGCGTAGATGCGCCATGCGCTCCTTCGCATCTTCGGCGCTGAGCAGGACCACCCATCGCGCGCCTACCCTGTTCGCCGAGCGCATCTTGGCGCGCAGGCTCTTCGGCTCGTAATCGACCGCGACCGACCGCACAGCGCGGCAGATCCGCGCCACCTGCGCCGCTTCCAGGGCGAGGTCGCCATCGGGCAGCACGACCACGTCCGCGGCAGGCGGCGCGATGGTCTGCCGGCCGCCCGAGGCCATCAGCTCGGTCACCCGGTCCAGCCCGCTGGCGAAGCCGACCGCGGGTGTGGACGGCCATCCCTCCGCCTCGGCGAGGTCGTCGTATCTACCTCCGCCTCCAAGCGCGTCCTGCTGTCCAGAGGCCCCCCCGGGAAAGAACTCGAACACGGTGCGCGTGTAGTAGTCGAGGCCCCGGACGAGGTATGGGTTGAGGACGTACTCGATACCCGCGGCATCGAGCAGCCTCTGCACCAGCCCCCAGTGCGCGGCGCACTCGTCGCACAGGTTGTCGGTGATGCGTGGTGCGCCGGCTTTGTAAGGCTGGTCCTGCTCGACCTTGCAGTCGAGGAGCCGGAGCGGGTTGCGGTCGAGCCGGAGCTGACAGTCGCCGTGAAGCTTCGACTTGAGCGGTTCGTAATACGCCCGCAGCTTCTCGAGATACGCCGGCCGGCACTTCGCGTCGCCGATGCTGTTGAGCTCGAGCCGAAGGTTGCCCAGCCCGACCTCGAGCAGCCAGTCCCGCGCCAGCTCGATGACCTCTGCATCCACCGCGGCGCTCACCGCACCGATCGCCTCCACGTTGAGCTGGAAGAACTGGCGGTAGCGTCCCCTCTGCGGCTTGTCGTGGCGAAACATCGCGCCGATCAGGTAAAGACGCGAAGGCTGAGGGCCCTGGTTCAGGCCGCCTTCGAAGTAGGCGCGCACGACTCCGGCGGTCGCCTCCGGCCGCAGCGCGAGGTTCTGGCTCCCGCGCCTCTCAAACCGATACAGCTCCTTCGACACCGCATCGCTGTCCTCGCCGATGCGCTCGATCAGCTCCGCCTGCTCGATCAGGGGCGTGCGGATCTCCTCGTATCCGAACCGCCTGGCGGTCACCTCGGCCGCCCTTTCCGCCGCACGCCACAGCGGCAGATCTCCCGGCAGGATGTCGTGAACGCCACGGGCGGCTTTGATCGGCTCGGTGCGCGGCATTGAGTGTTCGATTGTAAGAAGGGCTGGTTGTGCGGGTTAAACTTGCCCGCCGGTGGCCACCGCCTACATCCAGCTCATCTCACTCGTGCTCGCCGCGCTCGCCCTTGTGATGGGCGCGTACCTGCTGATCATCGGCAAGCGACCGTGGCGCGGCCAGGACGAGACCACCGTCGCGCCACGTGTTCGGCTGCTAGGGCTCAGCTACATCCTCGTCTTCGGATCGGCCATGGTCCAGATCATCACGCAGCCGCGGGGCACCGCCGCCGAGGGGCTGGGCAGCCTGATGGTGCTCGGCGGAATGATCGTGATCGTCGTCGTGTACCTCGAGGCACGCGCGTCACGCAAGTCGGCGCACGAAGGACGGCTCGACAACCGCCTGAAGAGCTAGACGGAAAGGGCTAGAGCCCCGCCCCCTCGCGCGTGGTGCGGTAGCCGGCCGCGGCCCGCAACCCTTCGACCAGGTCGGCCAGGTGCACGGGCTTGCTCATGTAGTCGTCGAAACCGGCCTGGAGGCAACGCTCCTGGTCGCCGGGTCCAGCCATCGCGGTGAGCGCGATGAGCCGCGGCCGGTTGCCGCGCGGCCAGCGCCGGCAGATCGCCTCGGCCGCGACGAGCCCATCCATCTCCGGCATCAGCACGTCCATCAACACTGCGTCGTAGGGCTGCTGCGCCACCGCCGCCACGGCCTCCCGGCCGTTCGACACGACGTCGACTGTGTGCCCGAGCTTCGTCACCATCCGCCGCAGCAGGTTCTGGTTCACCGCGTTGTCGTCGGCGATCAGCACCCGCAGCGCGCCTGGCGCCACCTCGGGCGCGGCCGGCACCGGCAGCCTCGTGGCGTGCATGCCCACCTGGAGCATCACGTCGTGCAGCGTCCGCGGAGGAACCGGCTTGGTCAGCGTGGCCTGGATGACGCCGCTGTCGGCCGCCGCCGCTTCGGCCGTGCCCGGGGTCGCGACCGCGATCAGAACGATCGGCAGCTGGTCCGGACGGCGCAAGGTGCGGATCGCCTCGGAGAGCTTCAAGCCGTCGGTGGCCGGCGGCCGGTGTTCGATCAGCGCGATGTCGAACGGGTGTCCGGCCTGGACCGTGGCCATCACATCGCCCGGAGACGTGGGCGTGGCTGTCGCGCCCCACTGCTCGGCCTGCAATGTGAGCACCCGCTTGTCCGTCGGGTCCGCGGTGATGACCAGGACGCGCATCGCCTCGAGCGTGAGCTCGGTGGTCGCCACCGACGCCGGCAGTGCTTCGGCCAGAATCGTGAAGTTGAACGCGGTGCCCGCGTCGGGTCCCGCCTCCACCCCACCCTGCTCGACGCGGAGCTCGCCGTCCATCATCTCGATGAGGTGCTTGGTCGTGGCGAGGCTCAGGATCGCGAGCCGGTCTCCCGGCTCGAGGCGGTCGTGAGCCCCCTGCGCTCCTTCCAGGCCCCCCCGCAGGATTCGGGCAGGGATGCCCCGGCCGGTGTCGCGGATCAAGAAGTGCAGCGCCACCAACCCGTTCCGGTCTTCGCAGTTGAGCTCGACGCCGATGCCACCGCGGAACGTGCGCTCGACGGCGCCGTGGAGCAGCGTGAGCAGGATTTGCTCGACGCGCCTCGAGTCACCGACCACGACACCCGGCACCTCCGACTGGGCGTGGAACGAGATGTCGACGTCCTTCGCGCCGGTGGCTTCGGAAATGAGACCGAGGCAGCTCTCGACCACCGCCCGCACGTCGAAGGGATGAAGCGCCAGCTCGAACTCGCCGCCCTGGATCGACGCCGCGTCGAGCACCTCATCGACCAGGCGCGACACCTGCTCGGCTCCTGACTCGACGATGGAAGCCAGCTCGCGCTCCTCGCCCGATGCGGCGGCCGCCGCCAGCAATCCGGCCGCGCCCAGCACCGCGTTGAGATGCGTGCGCAGCTGGTGGCCGAAGTCGTCGAGCAGGAGCGAATCGACGGTGACGAGGCGGGGAGGGCCGTCCTTCGACGTGGATCCGTCCGGCTGGTGATCGCCGCGGAAGTCCGCCATCAGTAGAGCTGATCCGCCGGCGGCTGGGGTGTCGGAGTGAACATCGATTCCGGAAACGTCACGCCGTTGGAACGAAAGTGCTTGTCGTACATGGAGCGAACGCCGGTCGCGCTGTGGTAACCGACGGCACGGCCGTCCGGCGTGACCTCGACCTGCTGGTACGTGAACAGCTCCTGGAGCGCGATCTCACCATCGGCGATGCCCATGACCTCAGCGACGCTGACGATCTTGCGGCCGCCGCCCCGCATCCTCTCGGTCTGCACGATGACGTTGATCGCGGAGGCGATCTGGCCGCGAATCGCGCGCGAGGGAAGCTCCGTGCCCGCGAGCAGGACCAGTGTCTCGAGGCGGCCGATGGCGTCGCGAGGGTTGTTGGCGTGAAGGGTGCTCATCGACCCGTCGTGGCCGGTGTTCATCGCCTGCAGCATGTCGAGGGCTTCGCCGCCCCGGCATTCGCCGACGATGATGCGGTCGGGTCGCATGCGGAGCGAGTTCCGCACCAGGTCGCGGATGGCGATCATGCCGCGACCCTCGACGTTGGCGGGCTTCGATTCGAGGCTGATCACGTGCACCTGGCGCAGCCGCAGCTCGGCCGCATCCTCGCAGGTGACGATGCGCTCGGTCGCCGGGACGAAGCCGGACAGGACGTTGAGGAGCGTGGTCTTGCCGGAGCCCGTGCCGCCCGAGACGATGATGTTGAGCCGCGTCTTCACCGCGGCGTCGAGATATTCGAGGATCGCCTCGCTCGACCCACCGGTCATCACGATGCGCTCCGGGGTGAGCATCTCGCGGCCGAACTTGCGGATCGTGAGGCACGGACCGTAGATGGCGACCGGCGGGATCACCACGTTCACGCGGGAGCCGTCCTTCAGGCGCGCGTCGCACATCGGCTCCGACTCGTCGACGCGGCGGCCGATGGTCGAGACGATGCGGTCGATGACCCGGCGCAGGCTGTCCTCGTCGCCGAACGCAAAGTTGGTCAGCTCGATGCGACCGTGTCGCTCGACGAAGATCTGCTCGGGCCGGTTGACCATGATCTCCGTGATCTCGGGGTCGCGGAGCAGCGCCTCGAGCGGCCCCAGCCCGATGACCTCGTCAAACAGGATCTCCACCAGGCGCTCGCGGTCGGCGGGGGTGACGAGCGCCGCCGGCGGCTTGGCCCGAAAGTGGTCTTCGGTCAGCTGCGTCAGCAGCCGCCGGATGCCGGCGCGGTTGTTGATGTCGATGGCGGCTGCATGCCGGCTCAGCAGCTGGGCGTGGATCTCGGACTTGGCCGAGGCCAGCGCGGGGCTCAGTACCGACGGCTGTTCGGCTGAGCGGGCCACATCGGTGGACACCGACTGGGTGAGCGGGCCGGCGCCGTCGCGGGGAACGGCCCGGCGCTCGACGGGCGCCACGATCGGGATCTGCTCCGTGGTCGGCTCCGCCGGAGGCGCCTGTGTGGCGGTCAGGGGCGTCTGCTGGTAGCGCCGGTCGAACCGCTCGGAGAGCTTCACGGCTCGACGGCGGCCGCCCGGATCAGACGCTTTCGCGCCCGGCCCGCCGCGCCCTTCACGACCGGTACAGGATCGCCCTCCGACACCCGGGCGAGGCCCTCCACGGCCGACTGTTCGCCGATCATGCCGAGTGATATACACGCTGCGACCCGAACTTGCTTCGGCCAACGGCGATCATTTGCGATCCCCACGAGCGGCGGGATGCGCAGAAGGTCGCCCCGCAGGCCGCAGGCCAGGACCGTGACGACCGCGGCCCGCTCGCTCCTGGGCTGGCGCATCAGGGCCTCGATGTCCAGGTCTGAGGCACCCCTCGACAGCGTGATCGCGAGCCGGTAGAGCGGGATCCGGTCGGCGGCGCCGACCAGCAGCTCGATCGCCCGCTGCCCACCCATGTGGCCGAGGGCTCGGATCGCGGCGTCCCGGACCCTGGCGTTGGGGTCGGCCAGCAGGTCGCCGATCCAGGGCACCGACTCGGTCAGGCGGAGAGCCCCGCACAGCCTCGCCGCGGCGGCCCGGGTCAGGGGGTTGGGCGCGACAAGGGCGTTCAGGAGGTCGTCGCCGAGGCCGGAGCGGCGGAAGACCTCGTGAACCCGCCAGTGCGCCGACACCCCCGTGGCCGGCCGGTCGAGCGCGGCGGAGATGACCGAGGCGACTGAAACGGGCTCGGCCAGGAGCTCGCCCGCGGTGACGTTGAGCGACACGCCGGGCTCGCCGGCAAGGATCGAGTTGAGGACTTTTTCGACGCGGCTCGCCAGCTTGGATCGGGAGCCCGGCGCCTGCACGGCCATCTGGGCCGTCTGTCTCGTATTCACACCATTGCTGCGATGCGGGGGGCTGATCTGGGGGGACGTTGGTACATTATCGGCGTTTTGAGCGCCCGGGAGGTTCCGGAAACCTTAGGTCGGGCGCGGGAGGAAGAACGAGGTCAGGTGGCTGCCACCAGCGAGCCCACCGGCGGCCAGACGCCCTCAGCCCTGCAGCTGCGGGTGCGAATCCTGGAGATGTCACCGGTGTTCGCCGAGCTCGGAGACGGCGTGCTCCGCGCCCTCAGCCGGCGGATGCGAGCGGTCGGACTGGCCACTCGCGACACGCTTCGGCTCAGCGGCGCGGGCGGCGACGTGGTCGTCTTTCTGGCCTCGGGCCAGGTCGAGGAAACCATCGCCGACGGCTCCGGGAAGGCCTTGCTCAGCCGGCGCCCGGCACCCGGCGACCTCCTCATCCTGCCGGCCCCGCGCACTGCCGACCGGTACGTGACCAGCATCTACGGCCTGACCGACGCGGTCCTGCTCACCCTCGACCGCGACGGCCTGATGGAAGGCCTGGGTTCGGACGCCGAGCGGGTGGCCGCCGCCCTCGACAGGCTCTGGGACCAGGAGCTCGCTGCCGCCGAGGCGATCGAGGCCCAGGTCGCCTCCCGCACCGCGGCGCCGATCGTCGCCTTCTACTCCGCCAAGGGCGGGTCGGGCACCACCACGCTGGCCATCAACACGGCCTCCGCGCTCGCCCGCAAGTTCCCACGCCAGGTCCTGCTGGTCGACCTCTCGCCTCCTTTCGGCCACGCCGCCCTGTTCGCCGACCTGATCGCGACGGGCTCCATCGCCAGCGCATCGAAGGCGGCGAAGGTCGACTTCGAGCCCGCGCTTCGCGGCAACATCGTCAACCACCGATCGGGCATGGGCGTCCTTCCGGGAACCTTGCGGCCCGAAGAGGTCGATGCGATGACCGCGGATCTGACCGGACGCGTTCTTGACGTTGTGGTCAGCTGGCAGAAGGTGGTGGTCGTCGACCTCGGCACGTCCCTGGCCGAGGCCGCGCTTGCCGTGATCGAGCGCGCCGAGTGCCTGGTGGTGATCGTGCCGCCCGAGATCGCCGCCATGACCGACGCGCGGCGTGCGCTGGCGATCTTCCGCGACATCATGAACGTGCCTGACAACCGGATCGAGCTCGTCCTCAACCAGCGCGTGCCGCACCCGCCGCTCGACCGCCCGGCGGTCGAGTCGATCCTCGGCCGCAAGATGTCGACCGTCGTCGGCTTCGACGACTCGCGTCCAGAGGACTCGACCCTCGCCGGCGGCCTGGTTCTTCAGCGCGATCCCTCCTCGCTCGTCTCGCGGGGCGCGACCGAGCTGGCCCGCGTGATCATGGCCAGCCTCAAGCTCGATGGTTAGCCGCCGAGCCAGGGGTCGCGGTCAGTCGCTGGTCGAGTTCGCGATAGCCGTCCCGATCCTGGTCCTGCTGGTCGCCGGGACGCTCGAGCTCGGTCGCGGCTACTCCATGGCCGTGGCGACCTCCGACGCCGCTCGCGACGCCGCGCGCCTGGTCGCGGGCAAGACTGCGAGCACCAACGGTCCAGGCCTCGGGAGCATGTGCAGCCTCGTCAAGGCCGACCTGGCCGCGGTGACCAGCAATGTCACCTGCCCGACGCAGGTGCTGCACACGCCGCCCTTCGTCGCCGGCGTCGACTACACGAAGCCGGTCGCGGGCCAGGCGGTGGTGGTCGTTTTCTGCGGGGCCAGCGGCAACTGCACAGGCTCCGTCACGGCACTGACCCAATCCGAGGTTGACGTCTCCGTCTATTACGGCTTCAGCGATCTGAACCTGCTGGGCGGGGGGATCACGATCTCCGGCTCGAGCCGTTCGACGACCTCGTGGTGATTCGAGCGGCGCACCCGCGCAGCTTCAGCCGGATGGGGGCCCAGGCCCTGGTCGAGTTCGCGCTGGTGGCGCCCGTCCTGCTGCTGGTGATCGGCGCCACCGTCGACATGGGTCGCGGGCTGGCGCTCTACACGATGCTCCAGGGTGCGTCGCGCGACATGGCGCGCCAGGCCGCCCTCCAGTACTACAGCGGCTCCAACACGCTGCCGCCGGACTGCACCGCGCTCACCACACCGTGCGGCCTGAGCGCGCTGGTCAACGGGGCGCACGCACTGGATGCACTCGGCGTGTCGGTCGTCTACCAGGACTCGACAGGGCTCGCCAACCAGACCCCGTCGTACGGCACGGCTTACGTGGCCAACGCGGATCCGACACAGCCCGGTTCCTTCTCGCTGGCCGGCGGCACCAACCCGAACACGGTCTACGTCTTCGTGTACGAGCTGGATCCGACGACAGGGGCCACGCGGTGGAGCTGCACTGCTTGCGCCGGCGGCGGCACCGTTCGCACGTCCGGACACCAGCGCGTGGTCGTCGACCTGAAGCTCAAGTGGCAGCCCGTGATGGCGCGCTTCCTCGGGATTTCGTCGGTGATCACGTTCGACTCGCAGACCGTGGAACGGATGGAGTACTGATGCGCGCCTCGAGCCGGCAGTCCGGTCAGGCCATGGTCCTCGTCGCCTTCGCCCTGCTGGCCTTGATCGGTTCGGCCGCGCTCGTGCTCCTGGCCGGCTCGTTCGAATGGCAGCGAAACCAGCTGCAGCAGGTCGCGGACCAGGCGGCCCTCGATTCAGCATTGAAGGTCGGTGTCGGTTGCTCGGCGGGAAGCGCCAGCACAGTGATCACCGAGGCGGACAATTTCGTCGCGACGCAGCGCACGCGCAGCGGCTCGCTCTCCATCGCGGCGGGCACGTGCGCCACGCCCTACACCGGCACCGACACCTTCGCCGGCGGCCTCAGCGAGACGATCCACTACCCATACCGGGCGCATCAGCAGCAGGTCGAGGTGATCCTCACCCTCTCCCTGCCCATCTCGTTCGGCGGCGAGCTCGGGGCGACCAACACGACCGTGACGCGTCGCGCGGTGGCGCAGCAGCTCTCTGGCTCGGTGCCGGCCGTTTCCGCGACGACTCTCTCGTGCACCAGCGGCCAGGTGAACATCGCGGGCAGCGTCGCGGCGCAGAACCTCATCACTCGCGGCGGCACGTGCGCCTTCTACGCTCACCAGCGCTTCGACGCGGCGTCGGGCACCTACTCCGACTTCGGCAACGTCAGCGTGTACACGGACGGACAGACCTGGACCGCGCCCGGGACCTGCGCCGCGCTGCTCAACACCGGCTCATCGAGCGCCATCTGCGCCGACGGCTACGAGCTGAGCGGGCACAATGCGCCGGCGTGCGCCGCCGGCACGACGTCGTTCCTGTCGGGGGGCGATGCGGCGGTCAACTCCAACCCATGCGCGGCGGGTGTGGCGCGCCCGCCGGCGGCATCTGTGAGCGTCAACCTGCCGCCTGAGCCGAACACCGATCGGTTCGCCACCGCAACCCTTCCGGGCGGTACCCCTTGCAGCTCCGGCGCCGCGTATCCGGCCTTCATCGTCGCGGGCGCCAAGGTCGGCTCGGCCGAGGCGACGACGCCGGCCCCGGTCAAGGACGCCGGCGGGTTCTACCACTTCAAACCGAGCTGCTACGGCTACCTCGACCTGACCACCTTCAAGGCCGCCGGCATAGCCAACCGTCAGATCGGAGCCAGGGTCGGGCCGGTACGCCACTTCGTGACACCGACCATCCCCCTCGGCAGCAAGGCGGCGTCGCTGCTGGTCGCGACCATCAACGTCGCGAACACGCCTAACAGCCTCACGGCCCCGGCGAATTGGGTGCAAGCCGCCCAGGTCGATCAGGCCGGCGCCGGACCCACTCAGATCTGGTACCTGCCGGTCGCGTTCAACCTGGGCGGCATCACGCAAGCCCAGTTCACGGTGCTGCCCGCCAGCCGTGCATTCGCCGCCGACGCGCAGCTCAGCGAATGGACCGGCGCGGCGGCGCTCGACCAGACGGGCGCGGCGACGTTTGCCAACGCAGCCTCGGCCACCGTCTCCACGACCGGCGCCACCACTCAGGCGGGCGAGCTGGTGATCACGGCCGACGGCTTCAGCAAGAGGGTGGCCCGACAGACCTTCACCAAGGGTGCCGGTTGGACGGCCGCCACCGCAGACCCGGCCCACGGATTCGCCTCGGAGTACCGGGTCAACCTGCCTGCCGGGGTGGAGAGCGAGACGGTCACCGCCGCCCGTCCTACGGCCTGGGCCCTGGCGATCGCCACCTTCAAGGCCGCGGCGGCCAATGTGGGTGTGGTGTTCGACCCGGGCTTTTACTACTTCAACGGCTCGGGGCTCGGCGGTGGAGGCGGCATCTGCCTCAACGGCGCGGAGCTGCTCGGCCAGGACGTCACCCTGGAGTTCGTCAACCAGGCCGGCCTCTCCTCGGGCAACTGCGCGGTCGGAGGTGCCACGGTTTGCTCGGGCTCCGACTGCGACTTCGGCTCGGCTCCGTGTTCGATCTCGGCCTGCCCGCCGAACACGACCGAGGACTCCAGCTCTGGCGGGGGCTACACGTGGTTTGCCGCTCCGTGCTCCTCGGCCCCCGCGGGCGACGGGAGCTGCCGCGGCTCGGCGTGGTGTCCCAGCGGCGACCGGGCCTGCTGGAACCTGCTCGTCTGGGCCGCCTCGACCGACACGGGCCAGATCGCGATCAAGGGCACGAACGCGAATGCCTGGCTGCTCGGGTCGCTCTACTGGCCGGGTACATGCACCGACACCGTGAACGGCAGCTCGACGCTGGCGGGGTCCATCTCCTGCGGCACGCTTTCGATGTCCGCGGCGGCCGGCGCCGGGACGGCCGTCGGTTCGGACTACGGGGTCGGCACGGCCCTGGTCGAGGCGGTGCTGGTCGAATGACCGGCCGTCCCGTCATGCGCTAATGAGTTGCAGAGGGCGGTACATCGTGGCACCCTTGCGCCCAGCCACATGTCGATCGCAGGCGGAGAGGTAAGGCGGGGGCGCCGCGGGCGCCTCTACATCGTCATCGGCGCGGTGCTCGCCGTGCTGGCGTTCGCGACCGCGGCCGCGCTCGCGAGCCTTCCCTTGCTGCAGCAGTCGACCGGCGGAACCCGGGTCGTGGTGGCCACCCACGACATCAAGGGCCGGACCGTCATCCAGGCGTCGGACCTGACCCTGATGAGCTACAACCCGGCACCGCCGCAGGCGTTCCTGGCGGTCAAGGACGTGGCCGGCAAGGGCGCCCGCGTGGACATCCCGGCGAACTCGCCGATCACGGCCAACCTGGTCGCGCCTTCCGGCGACCTCCTGAGCAACAGCGACGCCGCGTTCTTGCCCATCCCCTCGGGCTACGTGGCGGTGACCGTCCCGACCAGCGAGCTCGTCGGCGTCGGCGGGTACCCGCAGGTCGGCGACCGGATCAGCATGCTCGCGACGGTGAACTCGAGCGTCTTCGGCCAGAGCCCGGGCGAGGCGGTCGTCCGCACCGTGTTTCGCGACCTCGACATCATCCGCGTCGGCGCCGCCGGCGGGCAGTCGATCGGACCGTCTGTGACCAGCAGCTTGACCTTGCTCATGACGGGCTGCGATTCCGAGTACCTCTTCTGGCTGCAAACCAACGCGACCCTCAAATACGAGCTCGAGTCGTTCACGGATTACGCGGCGACGCCGGTGCAGCCCGACCCATCGTGTCCCAAGGTGTCTTCGGCCAACGGAGTGGGACCCAAAGAGGTCAACGATCGGTGGGGCTTCACCAAGCCCTAGCGCGATAGCAACTTGTCCACCGTCATCTTCCTGGTCGCGGCGGCAGCAGCGATTGGCGTGGGCCTGGTCGTGTACGGCGTCCTCGCACCCAACCGTGCTGCGTCGACCTCGGTCGTCACGGGGGTGGAGACCCGCGTCACCTACCGGACGCTGGCCGACGTCCGTGAGCAGCTGAGGCGGCGCTTCGAGCCCACCGGCGCGCCGGTCTGGATCGCGGCCAACGAGAGGGCGAGCTCACTCGCGCGCGACCTGGCGAGCGCCGACCTCGACCTTCGGCCCTACGAGTTCCGCCTGCTCCAGGCCGGCGCGGCCGTCGTGATGGCGTTGATCGGCCTGCTGCGCTTCGGTGTCAGCGTGCCGGTGGTCGTGCTGGCGGTGATCGGCTACGTGCTGCCGGCGATCTACCTGCGCAACCGGCGCGGCCACCGGCTGCACCAGTTCGAAGCGGGACTTCCGCGCGCCATGGAGCTGATCGCCAACTCGATGAAAGCCGGCCAGTCGGTGGCTCAGGCGCTGAGCTCCGTCACCGACAACGCGGGACCTCCGCTGTCCGACGAGTTCGGCCTGGCCCGGCGCGAGATCGAGCTCGGCGCTTCGGTGGAGAGCGCGCTCAACAACATGGTGAAGAGGATCGGGAGCGCCGACCTGCGGCTGGTGGTGATGGTGATCACCATCCAGCACTCCGTGGGAGGCGACCTGCCGGCCATCCTGATCACCCTCGCCGACACGATGAAGCAGCGCGCTGAGACGCGCGCCGAAATCCTCGCCTCGACCGCGCAGTCACGCGCGACCGCGCTGATCATCACGCTGCTGCCGATCGTGGCCGCCCTGCTCCTGTACTTCGTCGTGCCGGACTACTTCCGCCCGATGTTCATGAATCCCCTGGGGTGGGTGATCCTGGTCGTCGCGGCGATCTTCCTCGCCATCGGGAACGTGATCATCCGCAGGCTGACGGCGATCTCATGATCGGGCTGCCGATCGTACTGGGGGTCCTGGCCGCGGCCGGGGTCTACCTCCTGGTCGTCGGCGTCATCGCGTCGCGCGCCGGCGATGCCGCGACGCTGGCGCGCGAAAGGCTCGCTCGCCAGGAGATCGGCCTCGGACAGAGCGCCGTCGCTCTGGAGCTGGAGAAGCCGCTCGGTGAGCGGCTGACCGCGCCCCTGCGACGATCCCTCGCGCGCCAGCTGAACCGGCTCACCCCCGCGGCGCAGGCGGCCAATTTCCGCCGCCAGCTCGACTTCGTGGGCAACCCGCTCGGTCTCGACCCTGCGGGCGTGCAGGCGCTCCGGATCGCCGCCGCCGCCGGGCTCGGCGCGCTCGGCGTCGCGGTTGGCGTCCTGATCGGTACGCCCTTCGCGGTCGGAGTTTCGCTGATCATCGGCGTCGCCGGAGGCTTCTACCTGCCCGTGCTGTGGCTCGACCAGCTCGTCCGCCAGCGCCGCACCGAGCTCGAGGCGGCGCTGCCCAACGCGCTCGACGTCGTCGCGATCAGCATGGAGGCCGGCCTCGGGCTCGACCGCGCGCTCGAGCAGCTCGTGCGCCACCAGGAGGGGCCGCTGACCCTGCTCGTCGCCCGCGCACTCCGCGAGACCGAGCTCGGCCGCTCCCGCGCCGAGGCGCTGGAGGACATGGCCGCGGCGACAGGGATCGAGGACTTCACCTCATTGATCCGCGGCATCCTGCACGCGGAGCGCACCGGCGTCCCGATCGCGCGCACCATCGCGGCCCACGCGGCGCAGATGCGCGTCAAGCGCCGCATGAAGATCCGGACCGAGGCCGCGCGCGCCTCGCTCAAGATCCTGCTCCCGACGGTCGGCTGCGTCTTCCCCACCCTGTGGCTGATCCTGCTCGGCCCTGCGCTCCTCGTCGCCCTTTCGATCAGCAGCCACTGAAGGCGCACCGGGCGCCCTCGTAGCGCACCCGCCTGAGGCTGCACCCGGCCTCCTGCGCGAGTCGGGTCAGCTCAAGAAAGGGTTGGTCTTCCGTTCACGGCCGATCGTGGTCGCCGGACCGTGCCCGCTGTAGACGATGGTGTCGTCGGGCTCCCTCAGCAATTTCGTCCTTATCCCGTCGAGGAGCGCGGTGCCATCCGAGTTGGCGAAATCGGAACGTCCGATCGAGCCGGCGAACAGGGCGTCGCCGGTGAAGAGAAAGCCGTCGATCTTCAACGTCACGCCGCCAGGACTGTGTCCCGGCGTGTGCAGCACCTCGAACTCGAGCGAGCCCGCGCGGTAAGCCTGGCCCTCGCTGAGCGCCTCCACGTGGTCGACCTTCGTCGCGAGCGGGCCGAACTCGCGGCGCAGCGGACGGCCCTCCGTAACGACGTAACGCTCGGCGTCGTGCACCGCCACGGGAACCGGTCCAAACGCGGCGATCAGCTCGTGAAGGCCGGCGATGTGGTCGAGGTCGGTATGAGTCAGCACGATGGCGCGGACATGCGCGCCTCGCCGCCTGGCCTCGGCGACGATCAGGTCGGGCTCGAGGTTCGAGTCGATCACGGCCGCGTCGTGGGTGTCTTCATCCTCGACGAGATAGGAGTTTGTGCCGAAACGGCGGTCCGCGGTGACCTCGACGTGGAGCCTCATGCAGAGGCGCGCTCGTTTTGCGCAAAACGCCCGCTATTCCTTGCTGATTCGGGGTCATCTGCGCAAATGGCCGCGGATTCGCCCACCGGTCAGGAGGCTTCACGCGCGACGGTGTGGACGTCCTTGACGCCCTCGAGCTTTTCCATCAGGCGCGAGAGCTGCGCCAGCGAGTCGATCTCGACGGTCGCGGAGACCACGGCCGTCTTGTCGTCGTACACGTGGACTTCGAGCGCGGACATGTTGACGCGGTTCTCCGCCACCACGGTCGCGATGTCGCGCAGCAGGCCCTGGCGGTCCCAGGCCTCGACCTTGATCGCGACGGGGTAGAGATGCGTCGCCTCCGCGTCCCAGTCGACAGGCACCACACGCGCGGCGTCCTGCGCGTTGACCGCGTTGATGCAGTCGGCGCGATGCACGGTCACGCCACGGCCTCGCGTCGTGTAACCGACGATCGCGTCTCCAGGTACCGGCTGGCAGCACGTTGAGATCTTGGTCAGGATCCCCTTCTCGCCGCGGACGAGCACTCGAGGCGTCGGCTGGACGTTGGGGATCAGCGGGATCGTGCGCAGGTCGCCGCCCGGTGTGTCCAGGTCGAGGGACATCCGCATCACCACGGCGTGCGGTGACAGGTCGCCGTAGCCGATCGCGGCGAGGAAGTCGTCGACGCCGTTGAGCTTGTGCAGGCTCGCGATCTCGAGCAGCTTGTCGTCGGAGAGGTCGGCCAGGTTCACGCGATGCATCCGGTGCAGCTCCTTGTCGAGCAGGTCGCGACCTTTGGCGACGTTCTCCTCACGCCGCTGGCTCTTGAACCATTTGCGGATCCGCTCCTTGGCCGACGCGCTCTTGACGAAGTTGAGCCAATCGCGGCTCGGCCCGTGCGGACCCTTCGAGGTGAGGATCTCGACTATCTCGCCGTTCTGCAGCGCGTAGTCGAGCGGGACCATGCGCCCGTTGACCTTGGCCCCGATGCATCGATGCCCGACCTCGGTGTGGATGCGGTACGCAAAGTCGACCGGCGTCGACTCAGAGGGCAGGTTGATGACGTCGCCACGCGGCGTGAAGACGTAGACCTCATCCTGGAACAGGTCGACCTTCACGCTGTCGAGGAACGACTCGGCGTCCCCCACCTCGTTCTGCCACTCGAGCAGGCTGCGCAGCCACGACAACTTCTGGTCGAAGCTCGCGTCCTTGCCGCCTTCCTTGTAAGTCCAATGCGCCGCGACGCCGAACTCCGCCACGCGATGCATCTCGTGCGTCCGGATCTGGATCTCGATGGGCTCACCCGTGTGCGTGATCACCGTCGTATGCAGCGACTGATACCCGTTGGACTTGGGCATCGCGATGTAGTCCTTGAAGCGCCCGGGCATCGGCTTCCACAGCGAATGCACGACCCCCAGCACGCCGTAGCAATCGCGCACGGATTCGACGTGGACGCGAATGGCCTGCAGGTCGTAGATCTCGGAGAACTCCTTGCTCTCACGGGTCATCTTCTGCCACACGGAGTAGATGTGCTTCGGCCGCCCCGTGATGTCGGCTTCGATGCCGACCTTCTCGAGCTCACGGGCGAGGATCTCACGCAGGTCCGAGACGAGCGTCTCGCGCTCGTGCCGCTTGCGTGCGATTCGCTTGACGACGTCCTCGTATGCCTCGGGCTCGAGGTTGCGGAAAGCGAGGTCCTCGAGCTCCCACTTGATGTGGCCGATGCCGAGCCGGTGCGCAAGCGGCGCGTAGATGTCGAGGGTCTCGCGCGAGATCTTGCGGCGTTTGACCTCGGGCAGCGGGTCGAGCGTCCGCATGTTGTGCAGGCGGTCGGCGAGCTTGATGAGGACCACGCGGAGGTCCTCCGCCATCGCGACCATCATCTTGCGGATGTTCTCGGCCTGCTGCTGCTGGTCCGAGCGCAGCGCGATCCGGCCCAGCTTGGTCACCCCGTCGACCAGGCGGGCGACCTCCGGGCCGAACTCGCGCTCCACCGCGTCGGCGGTGAGGTTTGTGTCCTCGACGGTGTCGTGGAGCAGGGCGGCGGCGATGGTCTCGGCGTCCAGCTCCAGGTCGGCGAGGATCGCCGCCACCTCGAGGGGGTGGTTGACGTAGTCCTCGCCGGAGAGGCGGCGCTGGCCCGTGTGGGCGGTGGCCGCCCGCTCGAACGCCTTCCTGACCAGCTGCTGACCCTTCGGGTCGAGGTGGTCCGCGATCCTGAGAAGCTCGGAAACCGTCAATTTTGGCCTGGCATGAAGTTTAGGGGCGGTTCCAATCCCCTCGAAATCAAAGCCAGGGGCGCGAATTGGCGGCGACGCATGTTAAAAGGGCTTCCCCGGCGCAACACAAACCTAGACTTACTCGCCGCCTAGCCATGTCGAGATCCGCCCGGACGACGATCGCGCTGCGGATCGGTTTTTCCGCCGCGGCGGCGCTTCTGATCCTCGTGGGCGGTGCGCTCAACGTGGGCGGGCGCGACGGTTGGTCTGCCCTGCTGGCGGGCCTCGCCGGCGGGCTCGCGGTCGCTGCCGGCGTCCTGTACACGAACTGGAGACTGGCGGTGCCGACCGCCGCCGCCGGCCTCGTGGTGACTGTGGCCATCGCCGCCTTCAACCAGGTCCAGGGCGACCTCTTGACGCAGCTGGGCGGCCTGGTCCTGCTCGCCATCGGCGGCGTGGTGGGCGGGATCGCCTACCGCAGCTTCACGGGCGCGATCCAGCGCCAGACCGAGGAGATCTCGGACCTCAACCTGCAGCTCGAGCTGAAGCACCGCGCCTTTCTGGCCGCGACCGCGGACGCCGACGCGCCCGGGCGTCCGGGCGACGTCGTCACGCTGACCGCCAACATCGCGCGGGAGGTCGGCGCCGACTTCGCCTGCTACTTCCTCACCTCAGCCGACGGGCGTCAGTTCGTCCCGCAGCCGCCCGGCATCGGCCTCGAGCGCCTGCGGCCGCAGCCCGTCCAGCGCGGCACCAATGGGGCGGGTCCACTGCTCGGCGCCGTCGAGTCGGGCAGGAGATTTGTCGGCCGGAACAAGTCCGGGCTGCATGAGCTCGCGAACTACCTTCCTGACGATCTGCGCGTCGAGGGACTGATGGCCGTGCCGATGCCCATCGGCGAACACATCGGCGGGTTCATCCTGCTGGGCAGCAAATCGGGCGGCTTCAACGACGACGACCAACGCCTGGCGACGACCCTGACCCTTCGCGCCGGCTCGCAGCTCGCGAGCGCGCACGCCGTGGCCCTCTCGCGCCAGGAGTCCGCGCGCTACTCGCTGATGAACGAGCTCGTCAAGGAAGCATCGGGCAAGACGATGAGCGAGGTGCTCGAGCTCGTTCTCGAAAAGGGAAAAGAGGTGATCCGCTACGACGGAGGACGTGCGGTGCTCTTTCAGGCCGACGGCAGCTACCTCCTGCTCGGCGCAGCGACGGAGCCGCTGCCGCTGGACGCGGCGCTGACCCGGGTGCGGGACGGCGAAACCGTGCTGCGCAACCTGATCACCGAGGACGAGCACGCGTACAGCGGGCTTCGGCCCGAGTCGCGCAACGGCACCTCCAATGAAGCGCTCACCCCCATCCGGAGCAAGGCCGGCGTGATCGGGGCCCTGTGTCTCGGGCGGCGGGGAACCAACGCGTTCAACCAGGGCGACATCGCGGCTCTCGACCAGCTCGGCTCGATGGCGGGGGTGGCGGTCGAGAACTCGCGCATCCTCCAGGCGGTGAGCGGCCAGGCGTCGCGGCTCGACACGGCCCTCGATGCTCTCGGCGAGGTTTCGCAGGCGCTCACCACGGTGACGCAGGGCTCGCGCGTGCTGGAGCAGAAGACGCTCGAGACCGCCGTGCGCGTGACGATGGGCACGGCGGGACTCCTGACCCGCACCACGCCAGACGGCAGCCAGGCGGTGATCATGTCCCTTGGATTCCCTGCCGAGGTCGACGGGATGGAATTCAAGAACGGCCAGGGCATCATCGGCGCGGTGATGCTCAGCCTGCGCTCAACCGCGCTGGCGGACGTCAACGCGAGCTTCGACCTGCGGTCGCCCCCCGACCTCGCCGCCTATGGGATGCAGGCCGCCATCTGCACGCCGATGCTCGAGTCCGGCCACCTGTGGGGCACGCTCTCGGTCTTCGATTCAAAAAGGCGTGAGTGGACGACCGACGATCAGCGCGTCCTTGCGACCCTGGGCAACCAGGGTGTGGTCGCGGTCCGCAACGCCGAGCTCTACGACAACAACCAGCGCAGCATCTGGGAGCTTCGCAACCTTCAGGAGGCGCTGCAGGCCGCGACCTCGACCCTCGACCTGAACGAGGTCCTCCAGCAGGTGCTCGCCGGCGCGGCCAAGGCGTCGGCGGCGCAGATCGGCTGCCTTGCCCTGGAAGACAACGGGAAGCTCGTCCTCAAGGGCGGGTTTGGCACCGACCACGTGACGGCGGAGAGGCTCGCCCTCGGGCTCGGGGGTGACATCTGCCGAGACGTCATGGAGACGGGCGAGCCGGTGATGCAGGCGATCGACCGCGAGTCCACCAGCGACGGCCCGCTCAACCCGAGCGCCGTGCTGTGCGTGCCGATCACGCTGCGCGGCAAGCCGCTGGGCGTCCTGTTCCTGGCGAACTACCAGGTCGGGCACGCTTTCACGGCCGACCACCGCAACCTGGTGACCGAGCTGGCCGCGCAGGCCGCGGTGGTGATCGACAACGCGAGGCTGTTCAAGGACCGCGAGGAGGTCATCCTCCAGTCCCTCGAGGCGCTTGCGCGCACAGTGGACGGCCGCGACCCATACACGCGCGGCCACTCCGAGCGCGTGACCCAGTACGCGCTGATGATCGCGCGGCAGATGCGCTACTCCCCCAAGGACCAGGAAGCGTGGGTTCGGCTCGAACGGGGCGGCCGACTGCACGACATCGGCAAGGTCGCCGTGCCCGACGCGATCCTCTCCAAGACGGGCAAGCTAACGGACGACGAGTTCGCCAAGATGAAGAGCCACACGACGGTCGGCTTCAACATCCTGAGCGTCCTCAAGATGCTGACCGACGAGCTGGTGATAGTGCGGTCACACCACGAGCGCTACGACGGCAAGGGCTATCCCGACCGCAAGAGGGCCGACGAGCTACCGATGTATGCGTGGATCGTGAGCGCGGCCGACGCGATCGACGCCATGACCTCGGACCGGCCCTACCGTCGCGGGATGTCACTCTCGGTGGCGGTCGAGCAGGTGCGTACAGGCGCCGGTACCCACTTCCATCCCGACGTCGCCGAGGCGGTGCTCGACGCCGTGCACAACGGCACGCTGAAGGTCATCCCGCAGGAGTCCATGTACCAGGACGCTCCAGCGATCGGGGCTTTCGAAAACCCGGTCGGCTGATACTCTTTCGGATAGTCCGGCTTAACCGAGGCGCGGCGGGCGTTCAGTAGGCTTTCGCCAGCGCCACCCGGTGCTTCGCCGGGCGGCCGCACACGAGGCAGCTCCCAGAGGGTTTCGCCGTCTCGTCGATGGTCCGGATCGTCACGCCGCCGGCCTCCCTGATGCGCGCCTCATCCGCCGGTTCCCCGCACCAGCTCGCCCACACGAAGCCACCGCGCTCACGGAAGTGGGCGACCACCTCGTCCAGCGTGCCTAGCTCGTACGTGTGGTCGCGCTGAAAGCGCAAGGCGCGTTCGAAAAGCTTGCGCTGGAACGAGTCGAGCTCGATCTTCAGCCGCGCGCCAATTCCCGCCACCGGCACTGTGACGCGCTCTCGCGACAGGCGGTCGACCATCTCGACGTGGCCGGCGTCGGCGTCGCGCGCGCCCACGTTCAGGCGCAGGGGCACGCCCTTCAGCTCCCAGTGCGCGTACTTGTCGCCGGGCCGCTCGTCGCGCCAATCGACGCGATGCCGGATGCCCGCCGACTTGAGCTCAGAGGACCACGATTCGATAAACCTCTCGACCTTGGCCCGACCCGAGTCGTCTCGAAAGATGGGCACGATGACGACCTGGATCGGCGCCACCCTGGGCGGCACGATGATGCCCGAATCGTCGCCGTGAGCCATCACCACGGCCCCGACCAGGCGTGTGCTGATGCCCCACGACGTGGAGAAGCAAAGCTCGCGCTCGTTGTCCTTGTTGGAGAACGAGATGTCGTAGGCACGCGCGAAGTTCTGGCCGAAGTAATGCGAGGTGCCCATCTGGAGCGCGAGCCCGTCCTTCATCAAGCCCTCGAGCGTGAGCGTGTAGACCGCCCCGGGGAACGTCTCGGCCGGCGACTTCTTTCCGCTCAGCACGGGGACGGCGAGCCAGTCCTCAGCGATCGAGCGGTAGTAGCCGAGGATGAGCTGCGTCTCGTCCATCGCCTCCTGTGCCGAGGCATGGAAGGTGTGCCCCTCCTGCCACCAGAACTCTCTGCTGCGCAGGAACAGGCGCGACCGCATCTCCCAGCGCACCACGCTGTTCCACTGGTTCGTCAGCTTGGGCAGATCACGGTGGCTCTGGATGTACCGCTTGATGAGCGCCCCGATGATCGTCTCGGAGGTGGGACGCACCGCCAGCGGCTCCTCCAGCTCCTCCATCCCGCCGCCGGCCTTGGTGACCCACGCCACCTCGGGCGCAAAGCCCTCGACGTGCTCAGCCTCTTTCATGAGGTACGAGCGTGGTATGAGCAAGGGGAAAGCCCAGTTTTCGTGCCCGCTCTCCTTGATCATGTCGTCGAACGCGCGCTGGATCGCTTCCCACATCGCCCAGCCATAAGGGCGCACGACCATCATTCCGCGCACACCCGACCAGTCGGCCATCTCGGCCTTGCGGATCACGTCCGTGTACCAGCGGTCGAAGTCGTCGGACATCTTGGTGACTTCTTTGACGAAGTCCTGCTGCTCTTCGGTTTCCTGCTGTTTCATGCTCTAGCTCCCAAGCATCGATGATTTGAGATTCGTGACGCGAGAAAGCCCGGTCTGTGAAACCGGGCTAACGCGGGAGCGGCGCCGGCGCAGGGGCATGCTCGGCCGCGATCCCATCGATCTCGGCCAGCAGCACTGAAAGCAGCTCTTCCTGGGGCACGGTCCGGTACAGCTTACCCTTCTTGAAAATCACGCCCTTGCCGCGGCCGCCTGTCACGCCGATGTCGGCGTGCCGCGCCTCGGCGGGACCGTTGACCACGCATCCCATCACGGCGACCGTGATCGGCACCTTGAGCCGGGCGATGTGCGCCTCCACGGCCTTGACCGTCGGCACCATCTCGTATTCGAGCCGGCCGCAGGTAGGGCACGCGACAAGGGTCGGGCTCTCGTTGCGGATGGCGAGGGTCTTGAGGATCTCGTGCGCCACGCGGACTTCCTCCCGCGGGTCCGCGGTCGCGAGCGAGACGCGAACCGTGTCTCCGATCCCCTCGCTGAGCAGGATGCCCAGGCCGACGGCGCTGCGGATGCTGCCCGCCTCGACCGGGCCCGACTCGGTCACACCGAGGTGGATCGGGTACGGCCGCGCGGCGGCGAACTTCCGGTTTGCGGTCACGTTCGTCCAGACGTCCGTCGCCTTCAGCGAGACCTTGATGAAGCCGGGACCGTAATCCAGGTCCTCCAGGATCTTGCAGTGGCCGAGCGCAACCTCCACCATCCGGTCGGCAGTGCGCTCACGGTCGTCGCGGTCGATGTGGTGCTGCTCGCGAAGGCTCTTGTGCACCTCTTCAGGCAGCGAGCCGGCGTTGACGCCGATCCGGAACGGGATCTGACGCTCCTTCGCCGCGTTGACGACCTTGACGACCTTGTCGCGGTCCGGGATGTTGCCGGGGTTGAGGCGCAGGCAGTGCACGCCCGCCTCGATCGCCATCAAGGCCAGGGTGTGGTCGTAATGGATGTCGGCGATCACCGGCAGAGGTGAGCCCTTGACGATCTCCTTCAGCGCCTCGGCCGCCTCATGGTCGGGCACTGCCGGCCGCACGATCTCGCAGCCTGCCTCTTTCAGCTCGTGGATCTGCCTTAGGGTGGCCTTGACGTCACGGGTGTCGGTCTTCGTCATGGTCTGGACCGCGATCGGCGCCGCGCCGCCGATGACCACGCCTCCGACGTTGACCGGGATCGCCTTCCGCCTGGCTGCGAGCGACATTTAATGGACACCCGGGAAAGTGCCGGTCGCTATGCGCTGGATGTCCAGGAAGGTGATCACCGCCGCCGCTCCGAACAGCGCGGCGATGCCCCATCGCTGGACGTTCAACTCGGCCGTCCGATCGAATGGACGCCGGCGCAGGGCTTCGAGCACCACGACGACGATGCGCCCGCCGTCAAGTGCGAGAAACGGCACGAGATTCGTGAATCCCAGAGCGACGGAGAGAAAGGCGACCACCGCGAAGTACGTGGCCGGACCCTGGTTCACAGCGCCCACGGTGACGTCGGCGATGCCGACTGGACCGGTCAACCCGTTCGGACCGAGGAAGCCGCCCGGCACGGCGCCGCTGATCAGCTGGCCCAGGCCCTGGACGATCCCGGTGATGGCTGTGTAGGGGAAGGCCGCCCCTTCGCTCACCGCCGTCCACGGGGTGACGATCCGCGCCACTCCGAGACCGATGCGGCACTGCCCTTGCTGGCACACGGGCGCCACCACGTAGCTGAAGGGCCGGCCGTTTGCGTGCACGCCGCGGATGATCAGCGGCACGCCGGGGTTGCTGTTCTCGACCTGCTGGATGTAACCCTGGGTGACCGCGCGCCCGTCCACGGTGAGCAGGCGGTCGCCCGGTACGAACCCGGTTCGCGCGGCGACGCTGCCCGGGAGCACGCCGATCACCTTGCCGGGATCGTTGTTGAGCTGCGTCAGGTCGACCGCGGTGTACATGATCATCGCGACCAGGAAGTTCGCCGCCGGACCCGCGGCGAGGATGACGATTCGCTGCCAGGCGGCCTTGGTGTGGAAGCCGTTCGGCGCCTCGAAATCGCCTGCCTCCATCCCGCCCATCCGGACGTAGCCGATGATCGGGATGAGCCGGATCGCGTAAAGGGTTCCGTGGCGAACCGTCGACCAGAGCCTGGTTCCAGCGCCGATCGAGAACTCGATCACGCGAACGCGGAAGAGCTTGGCGAAGAGGAAGTGGCCGCCCTCGTGTGGCCCGATCAGGAGGAGGAACATGCCCGCGATGCCGATCGCGTAGAGGACGTAGGTGACAAGAGCGCTCACGGGGATTTCAGCCTACCGGACTTGATCGCATTCCCCGCCACGAACTGGCGCGCCCAGCGGTCGGCTTCGAGGACGTCCTCCAGCGCCTGCCCGCCGCCCGGGTAGGCGTCGAGCGCCTCCTCGACCGCCGGGATGATGCCGCTGAAGGGGATCTCGCGCGCGAGGAAGGCTCTGACCGCCTCCTCGTTGGCGGCGTTCAGCACGGCGGGGCGTCCGCCCCCGGCCAGCGCCGCCTCGCGCGCCAGCCGAACGGCCGGAAAGCGGCCCTCATCCAGGGCGTGGAACTCGAGCCCGCTCAGCTCCTCGATCGGAGTCGGCGGCACCGCGTCCGGGAGCCGGTCCGGATAGGCCAGGGCGACGGCGATCGGGAGCCGCATGTCGGGCCGCCCGAGCTGGGCCTTCAGCGAGCCGTCGACGAACTCGACGAGCGAGTGCACCACGCTCTGGGGATGGATGCAGACCGTGATCGAGTCGATGCGCAGGCCGTAGAGGTGGTGAGCCTCGATCACCTCCAGACCCTTGTTCATGAGCGTCGCCGAGTCGACGGTGATCTTCGGTCCCATCGACCAGCGCGGGTGATTGAGCGCCTGCTCGACGGTGACCTGGTCGAGGTCGAGGTCGGGGTGCGCCCAGAATGGGCCTCCGCTGGCGGTGATGATGAGGCGGCGCACGTTCTCGCGCCTTTCGCCCCACAGGCACTGCCAGATCGCGCTGTGCTCGCTGTCCACGGGCCTGATCCCCCGCTCTCCGGCCGCCCTCATGACGAGGTGGCCGCCGATGACCAGCACCTCCTTGGTCGCGATCGCCACCTCCTTCCCCGCCTCGAGCGCGGCCAGCGTCGCCGTCAAGGCACGCGAGGACGGAATCGCGACCACGACCAGGTCACATCGCGGATCGGTGACCATCGCCTCGACCCGCGCGTCGAAGTCGCCCTCGCCGGAGTGGCCCTGGACGATGTGATCCGCGCTCCTGCGCGTCGAGCGGACCCCCTCGGTCAGCCCGAACAGATGGAAGCGGGACGGGTTGCGATCGATCACGTCCAGCGCCTGCCGGCCGATCGAGCCCGACGCGCCGAGGATCGCGACGTTGACCGGCCTCATCGCCCGAACAGCTGAAACATCGTCAGATAAAAGAAGACGAGGATCGGGGGAAACAGGATCGAGTCGATGCGATCGAGCACTCCGCCGTGGCCGGGGATGAGGTGCGAGGAGTCCTTGACCTCGGCGATCCGCTTCATCTGCGACTCGACGAGATCACCGATCACCGCGCTCACGCCGACGAGCACGCCGAGAGCCATCGCGTGCAGCGGCGACTGGCCGAGCACGATCGATACGCCGACCACCATCACCAGCACGGCGGCGACCACTCCCGCGATCGCCCCCTCGACCGTCTTGTTCGGGCTGATCGACGTGAAGAAGGGGTGCCGGCCGACGCGGCTGCCGACGAGCAGCGCGGCCGCATCGCTTGCGACGACCGCGAAGATGGTGAACAGAGTCCAGACCACCCCGTGAGGTCGCGACGTGTAGAGCAGCAGGTAGTAGTTCAGCGGCATGCCGATGTACAGCGCCCCAGCCAGGCCCATGGCCCATCGGCTGAGACCCTGCCTGCGGCCGGGCACCACCAGGAAGGCGGCGAGGCCGCCGACGAGAGCCAGCGAGAGGACCAGGGCGACGTCCACCTGCTTGAGGAGCGTGCCGCTGAACGTGAAGAAGGCGCCCAGTGGAAAGAGCAGCCACGCCGGTGCGCGGGCCCCCATCTTGTCGGACAGCCCGATGAACTCCCAGAGCGCCAGGCCGCCGAGGAGGAGCGCCAGCAGGTAGACGCCGTAGATGCCGGCGAGCACGAGGCCGATGACCAGCCCGAGGATCACGAAACCGCTGAGGATGCGGATCATCAGCGGGCTCGGCTTCCACCCTCTGGTCAGCGATGCGTTGCGGGTGGTCACCGCGCCGCCCGCGCGACTCCCTGCTCGCCGGCGCCGTCCTCCGGCCTCCCGCCGAAACGCCTCTTGCGATGGGCGTAGTCGTCGAGCGCCGCCTTGAGGTCGACGGCGTCGAAGTCCGGCCAGAGGGTCTCGCTCACCAGCATCTCGGCGTAGGCGCCCTCCCACACCAGGAAGTTACTGACCCTACGCTCGCCGGCGGTGCGGATGATCAGGTCGGGGTCGGGCAATTCGGGGTTGTACATGCGCGCCGAGATCGCGGCCTCATCCACCTGGTCGGCGCGCAGTCCGTCGATCACGACCTTGCGCACCGCGTCGACGATCTCCGCCCGCCCACCGTAATTCAGACAAACGTTGAGCACTCCGTTGGTGTTACCCGCGGTGCGCAGCATCGCCTCATCGATCCGTTCCCGCATCCGGGAGGACAGGTCGCCGGCCCGGCCGCTGACGACGATGCGCACGCCGCGGCGGTGCATCTCGTCGATCTCGCGCTGCATCGTCTCGTGGAACAGTCGCATCAACGCGCGCACCTCGGCCCTCGGTCGAGTCCAGTTCTCGGTCGAGAACGCGTAGATGGAGAGGATGTGGACGCCAAGCTCCTCGCACGCGTTCAGGACCCGCTTGATGGCTTTCACACCCGCCCGGTGGCCGAAGCTCGCCGGCTTTCCGAGGCGGCGGGCCCAGCGGCCGTTGCCGTCCATGATGATCCCGATGTGGCGCGGAACCTGAGTCTCCAAGGGTCTCAACTGTACCCATAGGGCCGGGGCCCTCAGCGCTCCCGATCGCCACCTTCCAGCGACTCCGACGTCCGCCTTCCCGTGGGCGGGGAGGCGATCGCCCTACACCTCCATCACTTCGTTTTCTTTTCGGCCCGCCAGGGCGTCGATCCGCTCGATCTGGGACTCCGTGATCTTCTGCAGCCTGGCATGCGCGCGCTTCGAATCGTCCTCGGCGACCTCGCCCTGCTTCTGCATCTGGTCGATCCTATGCAGCTCGTCGCGGCGGACGTTGCGGATGGCCACCCGAGCCTCCTCCGCCTTCTGCTTGACGAGCCTCACGTACTCGCGCCGGCGCTCCTCGGTCAGCGGCGGGATGGGGACCCGGATGACCTGGCCGTCGTTGGCGGGGTTCAGCCCCTGCTCTCCTGAACGCAGCGCTTTCTCGACCACTCCGATCTGGCTCTTGTCGTAGACCTGGACCACCAGCAGGCGCGGCTCCGGCGCGCTGATCTGCGCGAGCTGGTTGAGGGGTGTCGGCGTGCCGTAGTACGGCACCATCACCTTGTCGATCAGCGCGGGGTTGGCTCGACCCGTGCGAATGCTCGCCAGCTCGGAAGCCAGGTGGTCGACCGATTTCGCCATCTTCGTCTCGGTCTCGCGGAGGATCGGATCGATCACGACGCGGCGGCCCCGACGAGGGTGCCGATCTCGTCACCGAGCACCACGCGTTCGATGTTCCCCGGCTCGAGCAGGTTGAACACCACGATGGGCACGTCGTTGTCCATGCACAGCGTGAGCGCCGTGTTGTCCATCACCTCGATGCCCCGGTTCAACACTTCGAGGTACCCGAGCCGCTCGAACTTGGTCGCCGTGGGGTCACGCTTCGGGTCGGCTGTGTAGACGCCGTCGACCTTCGTCGCCTTGAGGATCACGTCAGCCTCGATCTCCACGGCGCGCAGCGCCGCGGTGGTGTCGGTCGTGAAGTACGGGTTGCCTGTCCCCGCGGCGAGGATGACGACGCGGCCCTTTTCGAGGTGACGTACGGCGCGGCGCCGGATGTAGGGTTCGGCCACCTGCGGCATCTGGATCGCCGTCATCGTGCGCGCGGGGATTCCAGTGCGCTCGAGCGCATCCTGCAGGGCCAGTGCATTGATCACCGTCGCCAGCATGCCCATGTAGTCACCCGTCGCCCGGTCGAAACCGCGCTCGGTGGCGGCGAGGCCTCGGAAGATGTTTCCGCCGCCGACCACGAGCGCGGTCTGGACGCCCATCTGGTGGACGCGCTTGACCTGCCCCGCGATCGTCGAAACGACCTCGAGATCGATGCCGTAGTCACGCGAGCCACCAAGGGCTTCCCCGCTCAGCTTGAGCAGAATGCGGTTGTACTTCGGCGAACGATCCCCCAAACCGTCTCCCACTAAAGCGCCTTGCGCGGGCGCGGCGATTGGATCAGGACTCCCTGATGTTAAATCGCGCGAACCTGCGGACCGCGATGTTCTCCTGGAGCTTCGAGATGTGCTCGGCTACGAACTGCTGCACAGTGTGGCTCGGTTCGCGAAAGTACGGCTGCTCGAGCAGGCAGTTCTGCTTGAGGAAGTTCTCGATCTGGCTCTCGACGATCTTCGGGATGATCTGTTCCGGCTTCCCGTCCTGGCGGGCCTTCGCCTCGTAGATCTCGCGCTCTGTGACGAGCAGCTCGTCGGGCACGTCCTCGCGTGAGACCCAGCGCGGCTCGAAGCCGGCGATCTGCAGCGCGATCTCCCTGGCGAGCTTGCGAAAGTCCTCGCCTTTGGCCACGAAGTCGGTCTCACAGTTCACCTCGACCAGGACGCCAACCTGTGGCGGGTAGTCGGGAGACGTGCTGTGGAGGTAGGCCTCGACGACGCCCTGGCCGGTGGCCCGACCCGCCCGCTTGCTCGCCTTCGCGATACCTTTCTCCCTCAGGATCGTGAACGCCTTGTCGAGGTCCCACTCCGCCTCCTCGAGGGCGTTCTTGCAATCCATCATCCCCGCGCCGGACATCTCGCGCAGCTTCTTCACCAGCTCCATTCGATCCATGCCCACGGACACTACCGAGCCTCCTCCTCGTCGGCGCCGCGGCCGATGAACTCCTCCTCCGACACGGTCGGCAGGTAGTCCTCCTCGTCCTCCAGGTACTCCTCGATCTCCTCGTAGCGAGGCGTCTCGAGAAACTCGCGCTCCTCGACCTCGGGCAGGATCTCGCCACGCGCCTGGGCCTCCTGGCGTCCCTCCTGGCAGGCGTCCGCGATCTTCCCCGTGAGCAGCTTGACGGCGCGGATCGCGTCGTCGTTGCCGGGGATCACGTAGGTGATCAGGTCGGGGTCACAGTTGGAGTCGGTGATCGCGACGACCGGGATCTTCAACCGGTTGGCCTCCGTCACCGCGATGTGCTCCTTGCGGGGGTCGACCACGTACAGCGCTCCGGGCAGCCGCTTCATGTCGGCGATCCCGTCGAAGTGGAACATCAGCCGGTCGAGCTCGTCCTGGAGACGCTTGGCTTCCTTCTTCGGCATCTGCTCGAACTGCCCCTCCTGCTGCATCTTGCGCAGGTCCTGGAGCCGCTCGATGCGCTTTTTCACGGTGCTGAAGTTGGTCAGCATGCCGCCCATCCAGCGGCGGTTGACGAAGTACATGCCGCAGCGCGCCGCCTCGGTCTGGATCGTCTCCTGCGCCTGCTTTTTGGTGCCGACGAACAGCACAGGGCGCCCGCTGGCGGCCACGCCGCGCGTGAAATCCCAGGCGTCGTCGAGCAGGCGGACGGTCTTCTGCAGGTCGATGATGTGGATGCCGTTGCGGGCCGTGAAGATGTAGGTCCGCATCTTCGGGTTCCAGCGGCTGGTCTGGTGCCCAAAGTGGACGCCCGCCTCCAGCAGCTGCTTCAGAGTGACTTGAGCCACGTTCGATCCTCCTCCCTGTTTCACTTCCGCCCGGCACCGCCTTCGACTGAAGGACAGGGGAATGCGCCGGACGTGCTAACTCAGTCGATCTGGGATCAACTGGCGTCAGGGAGTATACCCAGTGAAGCGAATTCGAATCAGGCGATGACCTGGAATCGGCCCTCGCCGACGCCGCCTTGCCGCGGCGCGGCGCGTGGCCCCCCGTCGGCTGCTGTCAGGAGGCGGCTTCGAGCTTTTTGACGCCCTTCGGTCCGGGGCACTTGGGATAGTCGGAGCACGACTTGAAGAGCCCGTATCTTCCGCGGCGCTCCACGAGCGGCTTGCCGCAGATGGGACACGGCTCGTCAAGGACCTTCGGGCCCTGCGCCGGCTTGCCGTCCTTGCCCAGGTTGGCGCGGTACCTGCAGTCCGGATAGCGCGAGCAGGCGACGAACGGCCCGTAGCGGCCGGTCCGCTCCACCAGGTCCCCCTCCCCGCATTGAGGGCACTTCTCACCGGTCAGCTTCGACTCGCCCTGCGACGCGTCGCGCTTGATGTACTTGCAGTCCGGGTAGCCCGAGCATCCGACGAACTCTCCGTAGCGCCCGGTGCGCTGCTGCAGCGGCTTCCCGCACACGGGGCACGGCTCGTCGAGCAGCTTCGGCTGGGGAGGCTCGCCGTCGGGCGTCAAGGCGCGGCGAAACTTGCACTTCGGGTAGCGCGAGCAGCCCATGAACGGCCCGAACCGGCTCGCCTTGCGCACGAGGTGGCCTTCATTGCAAAGAGGGCAGACCTCGTCGGTGTCTGCCGGGGTCGCCTCCTCGGCGGCGGTCAGCATCTGCTGCAGCGGGCCGTAGAAGCCGCCGACCACCGGGACGTACTCCTCAGTCCCCTGCTCCATCTCGTCGAGGCGCTTTTCGAGCTTGGCCGTGTAGTCGTCGTCGGAGATGACCTTGAAGTGCTCGACCATGAGCGAGTTCACCGCTTCGCCGATGCGGGTCGGGTGCAGCCTGCGCTCCTTGATCTCGACGTAGCCATGGTTCTTGGTGATCGTCTCGACGATCGGCGCGTACGTCGACGGGCGGCCGATCCCGCGCTGTTCCAGCTCCTTGATCAGGGTCGCCTCGGAGTAGCGCGGAGGCGGCTGGCTGAAGTGCTGCTCAGGCTTGATCGCGTGATAGTCGAGCGCCTCGCCACCGGCAAGCTCCGGAAGATCGGCCTCGCCGTTCTCCTCGCGAGGCCACACCTTGTAGAAGCCGTCGAACGTGAGCACCGACCCGTTGGCGCGAAAGACGTAGTCGCCTCCCTCGATCTCGACCTGGGTCTGGTCGTAGACTGCCGGCGCCATCCTGCTGGCCACGAACCGGCGCCAGATCAGGTCGTAGAGCTTGAGCTGATCGGGGGTCAGGTGTTGGCGGATCGACTCGGGCGACCGGTTCACGTCGGTCGGCCTGATCGCCTCGTGAGCGTCCTGGGCGCCCGGGCTCGCCTTCACCGCCCTGGGGCCACCGAGGTACCTGTCGCCGTGCTTCTCGCTGATCCACGCCTTGACGCGCGCTTCAGCCTCGGACGATATGCGAGCCGAGTCGGTGCGCATGTAGGTGATGAGCCCGGACGAGCCCTCGGTACCCAGCTCGATGCCTTCGTACAGCTGCTGCGCGACGCTCATCGTCTTTCGCGGCGAGAACCGCAGCCTGCTCGAGGCGTCCTGCTGCAGCGTGGAGGTGATGTACGGAGGCAGCGAGTTCTTGTTCCTGCGCTTCTTCTCGACGCCGAGCACCCGGTAGCTCGCGCCTTCGAGCTTGCGCACGATCTCCTGCGCGTCGGCCTCGTTGCGGACCTCGAACCTGGCGTCCTCTTTCGTCGCCGCGGCTGACAGGGGCCGGTTGAGTCGCGCCATGAAGTGCTGGGCGTCACCCTGCTTCGAAAGCTCGGCATCGATCGTCCAGGACTCCACAGGGACGAACTTGCGGATCTCCTCCTCGCGGTCGACGACCAGCCTGAGGGCGACCGACGAGACTCGGCCGGCCCCGATCCCCTTCTGGACCTTCGCCCACAGGAACGGGCTGAGGCCGAAGCCGACGAGGCGGTCGACGACGCGCCTTGCCTGCTGTGCGTTGACCAGCCGCATGTCCAGCTCGCGAGGCGACTCCAGCGCCCGGCGCACCGCGTCGGCCGTGATCTCGTGGAACTCGATCCGCTTGGGCGCGCGCAGCTTCAAGACCTCGGCCAGGTGCCATGCGATCGCCTCGCCCTCACGGTCCGGGTCGGATGCGAGGATGACCTCGCCCCCATCCTTCTTCACCGCCGACTTGAGCTCGGAGATCGTCTTCTGCCGGCTCTCGACCACCTCGTAGTGCGGCCTGAAGCCCGCGTCGACGTCCACGGCCATGTCATTCCCGGGCAGGTCGCGGACGTGGCCCATCGAGGCAAGGACGTCGAAACGGTCCCCCAGGAACCGCTTCAGTGTCCTCGCCTTGGCGGGCGACTCGACGATGATCAGACCTTCCGGCACAGCACCTCTTTATTCCCAACCCCGGCCCTTTGTTCCCAGCCGAGGTGTCAGGCGGCGCATCCTACGCCCGATCTTTGCCCGGACGCAATGCCTTCACGAACCCGGCCTGGTGGCGGCGCACCGCGCCGTCGAGCTCCAGGGCCGTCAGCCGGCCGAGCACCTCGGCGACCGGCAGCTGCAGCTTCCGGGCGATCTCCGCCGCGCTCAGAGCCAGAACGTCCGAGAGATGGGAAAGGATCCCGTCGCGCTCGGCCGGGAGGCTGAATCCAAGCCTCTTCGGCGGAGCGAGAGGATCGTCGAGGACCTCGCGGCCGGGGCCCAGGACCGCCAGCACGTCGCGCGTGTTCTGAACCAGCCCCGCCCCATCCCGGAGCAGCCCGTGGGCGCCGACTGAGAGCGGCGAGAAAATGCTCCCCGGCACAGCCATTACCTCTTTATGTAGGTCGAGCGCCGCCTCGGCGGTGATGAGGGCGCCCGACCCCTCCGCCGCCTCGACGACCACCACCACGTCGGAGAGCTCGGCGATGGTGTAGTTGCGCGCGGGGAAGTTGTGCCTGCGGGGTGCTGTCCCGTCGGGAAACTGGCTGACGAGGGCGCCGCCGGCGGCGACGATCTCGTCGGCCAGGCGGCTGTTGGCCGCCGGGTAGACGATGTCGACCCCGGTCCCCATCACCGCCACGGTCACCCCGCCGCCATGCAGGGCGCCTCGATGCGCGGCGGCGTCGACGCCGAGGGCAAGGCCGCTGACGACGACCACGCCCGCCTGCGCGAGCTCGACCGCCAGCTGCTCGGCCACCGCCTCCCCATAGGGCGAGGGGCGGCGCGAGCCGACGACCGCGACACGAGGCCCGTCGGGCGGCGGCCACCGGCCGCGCGTCCGCAGCGGAGGCAAGCTCTCAGGCGGCAAGGTCTTCGAGGCGGTAGCCGAGCGCTTCGAGCACATGCTGCTCGCCGATCTCCGGCGAGCCGTCGAGGTCGGCCGCGGTGCGCGCCACCCGCCAGGCCCGGTGAAAGCCGCGGGCCGTCAGGCCGCGCTGCTCGGCCCACCTCTCGAGGGTTCGTCGGGGGGCGGGCGCGAGGAATGCGTGCTGCCGGAGGCGGGCAGGCTTGAGCTGGGCGTTGAAGCAGCCCTGGCGCGAGTGCTGGCGAGCGCGCGCCGCGACCACGCGGTCACGCACCGCGGCCGACGGCTCGCCTCGAGGCTCAGCGCTGAGGGCTTCGAGCTTGACCCGCCGGACCGAGACCTGAAGGTCGATGCGATCGAGCAGCGGGCCCGACAGGCGCCGCCGGTAGGTGTTCAGTGCGGCCGGCGAGCAGCGGCACGAGCGCACATCGTCGCCCGACCACCCGCAAGGGCAGGGGTTGGTCGCCGCGACCAGGGTGAAACGGGACGGATATGCGACTGAACCGGCTGAGCGCGTGATCGCCACCCGTCCGGTTTCCAGAGGCTGGCGCAGCGCCTGGAGGACAGGAGCCTGAAACTCCGCCAGCTCATCGAGGAAGAGGACGCCATGGTGCGCGCGGCTGATCTCCCCCGGCCGTGCAAGCCCGTTTCCTCCGCCGATCAGTCCCGCGGTCGAGACGCTGTGATGCGGCGCACAGAATGGACGGGTCCAGTCCAGTGGACCGTGCCGAGGAAGCTCGCCCATCACGCTGCGCACCTGCGCCAGCTCGAGCGCCTCGCCGAGCTCCAGCGGCGGGAGGATGCCTGGAACGCAGCGGGCGAGCATCGTCTTTCCGCCGCCGGGCGGACCGATGAGCAGCACGTGGTGTCCGCCCGCCGCGGCGACCTCGAGCGCGCGCTTGGCCTCCTCCTGTCCGTGGACCTCGGCCAGGTCCAGCTCAGGCGGCGCGGCGTCGCGCTGCGACTCGACCGCCGGCGCCGGCTGCGCCGCGATGGCCTCACCGCCGCAGAGATGGGCTACCACCTCCGACAGCGTCCCGCATGGAACCACCTCGAGCCCGTCCACCAGCGCGGCCTCGGGGGCGTCCGCAGCGGGTACGAAGAATCGCTCGTATCCGAGCCTCCGCAGGCCGCGCGCCGCGACCAGGATGCCGTCCACGTGCCCGACCGCCCCGTCCAGCGCCAGCTCGCCCAGGAAGGCGGTACGCGGCGGTGATTTCCTGCTCGCCCGCGCCAGTGCTATGGCCACCGCGATCGGCAGGTCCAGCCCGGCGCCCTCCTTGCGCAGCTCGGCCGGCGCCAGGTTGACCGTCAGCCGGCGCGGCGGAAACTCGAGGCCGCTGTTCTTGATCGCCGACCGAACGCGCGCCCGAGCCTCTTTCACCGATGTCGTGGCCAGCCCGACGAGCACGAAGGTCGGCTCACCGTTGCCGATGTGCGCCTGTACCTCCACGCGCCTGACGTCCATCCCGAGCAGCAGGCACGAGTCGGCCGTTCCGAGCATTAGCCGAGGCTATCGAGCGGCGGCCCACTTGAGAACTCAGCCTGTTAAGGGGGGGTCCCCACGAAGTCATGGCGAAGCCTCACTCAGACTTCGTGGGGTGCTAAGAAATCGCAGACCTCGTCGTGGAACGCTTGCGGCTGCTCGACGAAGATCATGTGTCCCGAGTCGCCGACGATGACCAGGCGCGCATCGGAGATGCCCGCGGCGATCTCCTGTGCGCATATCGGACCGCAGATGAAGTCGTCGTCCCCCGTGATCACGAGGGTGGGCGACGTGATGCTGGGGAGCATGGCGCGCAGGTCGAAGGTGTTGAAGATCTCGTTGTTGAACAATCGCAGGGCGGCAGCGTTGAAGGTCTCAGAACGCAGGGTGTCGAGGAAGCCGGCCTCCACCGAGCCGTATCGCGCGAAGTAGAGCGGCATCTCCTTGAAGACGAGGTCGCTCAGCTCGGCGTCGGTCTTGAACTCGCCCGCCTGCTCCGCCTCGAGCGCGGCCAGAGCGTCCGGATACCACGATTGGTTGGAACGCTTGTCCATGCCGTCGCGCATCGCGGCCTCGCTCTCGTGTCCGAACCGTGCGAGCGTCGAGGCGAGCACCAGCTTGCGCACGCGGCCCGCATGACGTGCCGCGTAGGCCTGCGCCACAACGCCCCCGTGCGAGTGGCCGAGCAGCAGCATGCGCTCGAGGCCGAGGTGCTCGCGCAGCTCCTCCAGGTCTGAGACGTAGTCGTCGACCTGGTACGCGCGTTCATCCTTCGCGAACTCGGATCCACCGGTGCCGCGCGGGTTGAGCATCACCAGCGTGAACTGCTCCCACAGGCCCGACAGGTCGCCGAACCAGCTCGAGGAGAAGCCCGGGCCGCCCGGGTGACAGACCAGCACCGGTCCGTGGCCGAGCTGCCGGTACGTCAGCTTCCTCCCGTCGGACGTCGTGAACTTCACGCCAGGCGCGGTTCCGGCTGCCACCGGCCGCCATCCTCGAGGTAACCCGCGGGCTGGTCGGTCTCGTGGCTCAGCACCAGCAGCCAGCGGTGCTTCTCGGCCTCTTCGAAAAGCCGCGCCTTCTGCTCGAAGACGCGCAGGGGTTCGATGTCCGCCGCCATGTTCCACGGCACGCGCAGGTGGGGCGTCTGGCACACGAGGTCGCCGGTGACCACGCATGACAGCTCGCCTGAGCGAAGGATCACCACCTGGCTGCCTGGCGTGTGGCCCCCGACGTGGCGCACGTGCACGCCAGGAAGCACATCGGCGTCACCGTCGAGGAACTCCACGGCCTGGTGGCCGTCCGCCAGGGGAGTGAAATCGTCGATCACGTAGCTCGGCTGGCTTCGCACGTCGGGGTGCACGGCGAAGTCCCACTCCTTGCGCTGGATGAAATGGCGGGCGTTCTTGAACGTGAGCTCGAGCGCGCCCAGCTCGTCGCGGCGCGTCATGCCGCCCGCGTGGTCCCAATGAAGGTGCGTCGTGATCACGGCGTCGACCTCGTCGGGCGTGATGCTGAGGCGGCGCAGTGCGTGCAGCAAGCCCTCGGGCTCGCGCAGCGCGACCTGCATGGCCCGCTTCTCGCTGAGCTTGGTGCCGATCCCCGTCTCCACCACCACCACCTTGCCGTTGACCCGCGCGATCAGGCAAACGCAGGCGCACTCGATCATGTTGTTGCCGTCGGGGGCCTTCCGCCTTTCCCACAGCACCCTGGGCACGACGCCGAACATGAGGCCGCCGTCGGCCTTCCAACGCTCGGCCACGAGAAGGTGTAGCTCCAGGTCGCCCAGCAGCACTGCGCCCTATATGCTCGTCGAAATGGCGGTCGCCGCGATCAGGACCTCCGGACTGTCGAAGGACTACGGTCTGGGGCGCGGTCTGTTCGACCTCGACCTCACGGTCAACTCTCAGGACGTCTTCGGATTCCTCGGACCCAACGGCTCCGGAAAGTCGACGACGATCCGCCTCCTCATGGGCATGGTTCGGCCGACCAGCGGGTCGGCCTTCGTCTTCGGCCTCGACTGCATCCGCGACTCCGTCGGAGTCAAACGGAAGGTCGGTTACATGCCCGGCGACATCCCGCAGTTCGGCGGCCTCCGCGGCAGCGAGATCGTGGCGTATTTCGGCGGCATGCGCGGCGGCGCCGACCCGGTCACGGTGCGGCGCATCACGGAGCGCTTCGACCTCGACCTCAGCCGCAGGTTTCGCGAGTATTCGACCGGCAACAAGCAGAAGCTCGGCATCCTCCTCGCGTTCATGCACCGGCCGGACCTGCTCATCCTCGACGAGCCGACCGGCCGGCTCGACCCACTCAACCAGCGAGAGTTCTATGCGCTCGTCCGCGAGTCTCAAGCGGAAGGAGCGACAGTCTTCCTCTCGTCGCACATCCTCTCCGAGGTCGAGCACGTCTGCGACCATGTGGGCATCATCCGGTCAGGCCGGCTGGTCAGGGTCGCGCAGCTCGAAGAGCTGAAGCGGATCCGCGTCCATCGGGTCGAGGTCGAGTTCGCGGGCGACGCGGAAGGGCCCACGGCGCGAATCCGCGCGGCCGACGGCGTCGACGACGTGAGCGTCGCGGACCGGCGCGTCACGTGCACTGTGCGCGGCAGCATCCAGCCCCTGCTCGACGCGATACGCGACGACAGGATCACCGACCTCGTGAGCACCGAGCCGAGCCTCGAAGAGATCTTCCTCAGCTACTACGGCGAGGCGACACAGAAAGCGCTGCCTTCATGACCGCGGTCGCGCTGGCGCTGCGCCTGGGCCGGTGGGGCATCCTCGGATTCACCGCTCTTGCCTTCGTGTCGTCGCTGATCCAGGCCCTGGGCTTTTACGCCGTCGTCGACCACGACGTGTCAGACCGCCTCGCCTTCGCCCAGAACATCAACATCCTCGCGTCGCGATTCACGGTCCTTCTCGCGCCGCCTGTGCGACCGGACACCGTGGAGGGCTACGTCCAGTACCGGTCCTACGGCGGTCTGGCGGCCCTCTTCGCGGCGTGGGCGATGGTCTCGGCCTCAGGCGCGCTGCGCGGAGACGAGGAGCGCGGCCTGGTCGAGGCGGCGCTGGCAACTGGCACGGGGCGGGCTGCGCTGATCGTCTCGAAGGTGCTCGCCTACGCCGCGGGCAGCCTCGCCGCCGCGCTCGCGGCCGGGCTCGGGTTGATGGTGGGAGCCGCCGGCGGTGGCGAGAGCGTCGCCTTTCGCGGCGTGCTCGAGGCCGCGGTCGTGCTGGTCGCCCTCGCGGTCTGCTGCTACTCGCTGACGCTGCTCATCGTCCAGTTCACCGCTGCGCGGGTCGCCACCGCGACGGCGGGCATCGTGCTGCTGATCCTCTTCCTGGACAACAGCCTGAGCCGCACGTTTCCCTGGCTGTCGACCGCACGATGGCTGTCGCCCGCCCTTTCGCTACTTCGACTCGAGCCAGCCGCTGGTCCCGGGCGGAACCTTCGACGTCAGGGCCACCCTGGTCCTGGTCTGCGTTTCGGCGGTCGCGGCGGCCGCGGCGGCTGTGGCCTTCTCGCTGCGCGATGTCGGCGCGCCGCTGATCCGGCCGCCCCTCAGGCCCCACCCCACGAGCCATGAGCCGAGCCGGGTCCTGCTCTGGCACGCGCCCGTCCTGCGCGCGCTCTATGAGCGCAGGCTCGGATTGGCGGCGTGGACGGTCGGGGTGGCGGCGCTGGGCGTCGTGTTCGTGCTGATGACGAAATCGGTGGTTGACCCGCTCCTGTCGATTCCCGCGCTGGCGAGGTTCTTCGGCACCTTCGTCCACGGAGCGATCTTCTCGTCCTTCCTCGGCTACTTCTGGTTCAGCACCGCGGAGCTGCTGTTCGCCGCGTACTCGATCGTCCAGGTGGCGCGATGGTCGGCGGACGACGTGGAGGGCAGGCTCGGATCGATGCTCGCGCAGCCGCTCTCGCGTGCCGCCGTCGTGATCGAGCGCGCCGCGGTGTTGACCGCCGGGGCCGCGGCGATCGTCCTCGTAGCGGCCGCGGCGGTCGAATATGCCTCCCGCACCCAGGGCATCGACCTGGACGGCGGTCGCCTGGTCGAGTCGTCGCTGCTCCTGGTCCCGTTCACCCTCTTTTTCGCGGGGGCCGGCTCGCTGCTCGCCGCCTGGAGCCCCCGGGCGGCTGTGGGCTTGCTCGGCGGGATCGTTTTCGCCAGCTACCTCGACTCGCAGGTCGGGCAGTTCTTCAACTGGCCCACCTGGGTCCTCGACCTTTCCGCGTTCAAGCTCTTCGGCAACCCGATGACCGATGGAATCGACGCCCGCAGCCTCGCCCTGATGCTGCTGGTCGCCATCGCCGGCTTCGGAACCTCGATACTGGCGATGCAGAGGCGCGACGTCGGCGCCTGAACGTCGATCTCAAGCGTTGCCCTTAGAGGAGCGTGCGGGCGCCCTGACGCCACAAAGCAACCAGAAGTAGCCAACCGCGAACACAGGAGGTACACTGCGTCGCCATGCCGCGATCGATGTGGAAAGGCGTCGTTTCGTTCGGGATGGTCTCGATCCCGATCCGTCTCTACAACGCGACCGAGTCGACCTCCAAGGTCTCCTTCCGCCAGCTGTGCCCCGAGCACCGCGGACCGATCTCCTACAAGCGCTGGTGCGCCGAGGGCGACCACGAGGTGCCCTACAGCGAGATCCTCAAGGGCTACGAGGTCGGCAAGGACCGCTACGTGATCATCGACGACAAGGACCTCGACAACCTGCCCCTGCCGACCGCGCACGCGATCAACATCGAGGAGTTCGTATCGCGCGCCGACGTCGAACCGGGCCTCTACTTCAACAGCGCGTACTACGTCGAGCCCGAAGAGCTCGGCAAGAAGCCGTACCAGCTCCTGCGCAAGGCGCTCGAGGCGACGGATCGCATGGCGATCGCCAAGATCGCGCTGCGCGACAAGGAGCACCTGTGCGCCCTCCACCCCAACGGGGCGGGCATCCTGATGAACACTCTGCACTGGCCGGACGAGATCCGAACCACCGAGGGGTTGAAGGGCCTCGACGGCGACGTGAAGATCAACCCCAAGGAGCTCGAGATGGCGAAGGCGCTCATCGAGAGCCTGGCCGACACCTTCGACCCGAGCCGCTACAAGGACGAATATCGCGAGGCGGTGATGAAGGTGGTCCAGGCCAAGCTCGAGGGTGAGGTGATCGAGGCGCCAGAGGCGCCCCAGCCGGCCAAGGTCATGGACCTGATGGAGGCCCTGCGCCAGTCGGTCGAGCAGGCCAAGAAGCAGCGCGCGGGACGCGAGAAGCCGGCCTCCGAGGCGACCAGGAGGCGGCGCAAGGCCTCATAGTCGCTCGCCGCTAATCTGAGTCGGTTGCGGGACACCGGGTCAGACCAGCTTCAGATCGAGCTCGAGAGCTTTCCGGCCGAGGTGCGGCCGATGCAGGCTGCATCCGCCGAGGCGCCCTTCAGCTCGTCCGAATACCTCTTCGAGGTCAAATGGGACGGCCTCCGCTGCGTCATGTTCAAAGATCTCGAGGGCAGGGTGCACCTGCAGGACCGCGGCCTGCACGACCTCACCGCCGACCTCCCCGAGGTGACCGCGGCGGCGCGCCGGGTGCCTCCCGGCAGCGTGATCGACGGTGAGCTGGTCGCCACCGACGGCGACGGCAGACCGGATTACCCGCGGCTGCGCGAGCGCCTGGCGGGGGGCGCGAACCTGCGTGACACCATCCCCACGGCGTACCTCGCGTTCGACGCCCTGTACCTCGAGGGCAAGCCGCTGGTTCGGCAGCCCGTGATCAAGAGGCGCGCCCGGCTCGCGAGGGCCGTCGAGACCGGCGGGCACCTCTTCGTGCCCGACCACATCGAGGAGGACGGCGTCGAGCTGTTCGAGGCATGCCTCGAGCGCGGCCTCGAAGGCGTCGTCGCCAAGCACAGGCTGAGCCCCTACGTGCCCGGCCAGCGCAGCCCGTTCTGGCTGAAGGTCAAGGCCGTCAAGTCGGACGACTTCGTCGTCATCGGGTGGATGGGAGACGAGCCGTTCAACTCCCTCGTCGTCGGCTATCACGAGGACGGAAGGCTCCTGCCCTGCGGCACCGTGGGAGGCGGCTACGACGACGCGGCGACGGCCACGATCAAAGGGGCGCTGGCCGACCTGGCGACCGAAGAGTCACCGCTCGATCCGCCACCGATCATGGTGCGTCCGGTGCGCTGGGTCCGGCCCGAGCTCGTGGTCAGCGTGCGCTACTCGGAGTGGTCTCCCGACGGCACGCTGCGCTTTCCGATCTTCAACGGCCTGCGGCCTGAGGTGCATCCCGCGGAAGCGGTGCGGCACCGGCCGCGCGTCGTCATCAGCGGACACGTGCAGCCCGGGTCGCCCGCCTACGACCTGACGCGATTTCCCTTTTGAGCGAGGAGCGCGGCTTCGACGTCGTCACCGGGGCGTTCAGCTTCACCGGGAGATTCATCGCCCGGAGGCTCCTGGCTCAGGGCCGGCCGATCAGGACGCTGACGAACCATCCGCAGCGGGCCGGGGCGGAGGACGTCAAGGCCGAGGTCGCGCCGCTTCAGTTCACCGATCGCGACGCGCTGGTCGCGAGCCTGCGCGGCGCTGACGTCCTGTACAACACGTACTGGGTCCGTTTCAGGCACAGGGGGGCCAGTTTCGGCGCCGCCATCGCCAACACCCGCATCCTGCTCGGGGCGGCCGCCGAAGCCGGCGTCCGCCGCGTCGTGCACATCTCGGTCAGCAACGCCTCGGAGGAATCCCACCTCGACTACTACGCGGGAAAGGCCAGGACCGAACAGGTCGTGCGCGAGTCGGGCTTGCAGTGGGCGATCGTGCGGCCGACACTGATCTTCGGTCCGGGTGACATCCTGCTCAACAACATCGCGTGGTTGCTGCGCCGCGTCCCCTTCTTCATCATTCCGGGCCTTGGCGACTACCACCTCCAGCCGGTCGCCGGCGAGGACGTCGCCGACATCGCGACGTGGGCCGCGGCGCAGACCGACAACGTCGCGGTCGACGCGGCCGGCCCCGACACGCTCACCTACACCGAGCTGGTCGAAGCGATCGCGATCGCCGTCGGGCGCCGGCCGAAGTTCGCCTACATGTCCCCGCGGATGACGATCAGGGCCGCGAACCTCGTCAGCCGTTTCGTCAATGACAAGCTGATCAATGAGCAGGAGCTCGAAGGTTTGATGCAGGAGCTGCTCGTCTCCCATGAGCGGCCGCGCGGCACAAGGCAGCTGGACAACTGGCTGCTCACCAGCGCGGACTCCCTCGGTCGCGGCTATGCCTCGGAGCTGGGCCGGCACTGGCGATGAGCGCGCCGAGCCCCGCTGCCGTCGACGCGCGCGAGCTGTTCAAACGCTACGGCAGGGTCACGGCCGTGGACCGCGTGAGCTTCCAGGTCGCGCGCGGCGAGATCTTCGGCTTCCTCGGCGCCAACGGCGCGGGCAAGACGACGACTCTGAGGATGCTCTGCGGCCTGGTCACGCCGACCTCCGGTACCTCGCGCATCGACGGCTACGACGTGTTCGCGGACCCACTCGCCGCGAAGGCGAGGCTCGGCTACCTCGATGAAGAACCCTTCGTCCATCCTCATCTCACCGGGCGCGAGTTCCTGGACTACATCGCCGACCTGTACAGCATGCCTCGCGGCGCGGACCGCCAGCAGAGGATGGAACGGCTGCTGCAGCTCTTCGACCTGGCCGGACGGGACGGCGAGCTCATCGGCGGTTACAGCCACGGCATGCGGCAGAAGATCGGCCTCGCCTCGCTGCTGATACGCGAGCCTTCGGTGCTGCTCCTCGACGAGCCGACGAACGGCCTCGACCCGCGGTCCGCGCGGCTCGTCAAGGACCTGATCGAGGAGCTGGCGTCGAGAGGGACGACGGTGTTGCTTTCCACCCACATCCTCGAGATCGCCCAGGCGCTCTGCAGGCGCGTCGCCATCATCGACCGCGGGCGAATCGTCGCGACGGGAACCATGGACCAGCTCCGTGCCCAGGCCGGCAGCGAGCGGGCGTCGCTCGAGGAGCTGTTCCTCAAGCTCACCGCGGGTCCGGAGTCGAAGGAGATGATCGAGGGCCTCCTGGCGTCGGGGTCGTGAGCGCCACCTCGAGCGCCGGCGTCATCCTGCGCGCGGAGCTGCGCGCCTACCGGCACCGCCTGCTCAAGCGCGGGACGGGCCGCCTCGTCGCGCTCGCCGCGGCTCTCCTCGTCGGCGGATTCGTGATCGGCGGCGGCGCATTCTCGCTTGGGGTCGCGGTCGGGCATTTCCTGGCGGTGGCGCGCGACCCGATCATCGCGGGTGGATTCACCACCCTCTCGGTGCTGATGCTGGTCGTCGGCTTTCCCACGGTGATCGCGACTTTTTACGTCGGCCGCGACCTGCTGCAGCTGATCCTCGCGCCGGTCCGACCCCGCGACATCTTCGCCGCACGGGCTGTGCTGGCGATGAGCGCCAACCTGCTGATCAGCGCCATCCTCCTGGCGGCGGTGCTTGGGGTCGGGGTTGGCGCGGCGGCGCCTCTCCCCTACTACGGACTGGCGATCGTGCTCGTGCTCAACCAGGTGCTCGTCGTGACCGCGTTCCAGGCGCTCGTGATGTCGATCATCCTGCGCTGGATTCCGGCGCGCCTCGCCCGCGACGTCGCCGCCGCGGTGGCCGGCCTCACAGGGGCCGGCTTCTACCTGGCCTGGAACCTCAACCTGCGCCAGTCGTTCACCTCACGCCGAGGTCCAGACCTCACCAACCTCACGAACCTGGTCCACCACGTCGACTGGATTCCGTCGGCGTGGCCTGGCCACGCGCTGAGCGCAGCCGCGGACGGCAACTTCGGAGGTGCGTTCACCTGGTCCGCGCTGGCCATCGGGCTAGGGGTCGTGCTGGTCTTGGCCGCGGAGCTGCTCTATGCGCGGACGCTCCTCGCCGGGCTGGGCGTCTTCGGATCCGTGCCCGCCCCCTGGCGCCGCGCCCCGCGGCGCGCGATTCGGGTCGTTCGCGCCGGCGCCGGCTCGCCCCTGCGCGCGATGGCGCGCAAGGACTGGCTCGGCTATCGCAGGGACATCCGACGCCTGAGCCGGCTGCTGCCCGCGCTGCTCTTTCCCATCGGCTACGCGTTCGCCTTCCTGAGGCCCGGAAGGGGCGCTGTCGGCTTCTGGTCGGAGGCGCTCGTCGTCGCGTTCGTGTCGATGTTCATGGCGACGGCGCTGGGTACGCCATCGATCCCTGGGGAACGGCGCGGATTCCAGCTCCTGCGCATGGCGCCCATCCGGACGTCGCAGGTGATGCGGGCGAAGATCGCGATCACCCTGCCCCCGGTGGTGGCGCTGACGGTCGTCTTCAGCGTGGTGGTCAGCGCTGTCACGGGATCGGCTGCGCAGGCGCCGGTCCTCGTCGCGATGTCGCTGTGGCTCGGCCTCGGTTTCGTGGCCATAAGCGTGTCGTCAGGCGCCATAGACCCGCGCTTCGACTCCCCCGACGACCGGCGCGCCGTGGGGCTGCTCGGCACGCTGTGCGGGATCGGCGGGTCGGTTGGATTCGGGCTGCTCAGCCTCGGCGCCGTCGCGCTGTGGCAGTTCGCTCCGGATGTGTTTGCGGGGCGGGCATCCCTCGGATTCATCCCGTCCACCCAGGCTGTCGGTGCCTCGATCGTCGTGATCGGGCTGTTGCTGGCGGTGGGCGCCGCTGCAGTCGTCTCCGTACTCCTGTGGGTGGCCAACCTGAGGCTGGGCTCGTTCGACGGCGCCATCGAAGGAGCGAGCTAGGTGAAGGGGTCCTCCACAAGCTCCGCCTCGAAAGCGCCATCGCCCTTCAGCGTCAGTCCGACCACCGCATAGCGGATGGGCCCGCGCCAACCCGAGAGGGCCCTGTACTCGGCGGTCGCCGCGGTCAGGGCGCGACGCTTACGCGACCCCACGGCCTCGAACGGGGCGCCGAACGAGACGTCGGTCCTGGTCTTGACCTCGACCACGACCAGCTCGTCTCCCCGCCGGCAGACCAGGTCGAGCTCACCCCGCCGCGCCAGGAAGCCCGCGCCCACGACGTCGTAGCCGCGTTTGCGGAGCAGCGCGGCGGCGGCCTTCTCGCCGGCGCGGCCTAGCTCGGCGGACCTGCGACCAGCTCGGAGACGCGAAAAGGCGCCCAGGTCGTCCTGTGAATCGGGCTAGGGCCGAGCCGCCGGATCGCGGCGCGATGCGACGGGGTGGCGTAACCCTTGTGGTCGGCGAAGCCGTAACCCGGATAGAGCCGGTCGTACTCGATCATGGCCGCGTCACGCGCGACCTTCGCGACGATGCTCGCTGCCATGATCGAAGCGCACGTCTTGTCACCACGCACCACGGCCATCTGCGGCAGAGGGACATCGGGAACGTCGAAGGCGTCGACCAGCAGGTACTCGGCGGGCACACTGAGACCGGCGACCGCTCCCGCGGTCGCCAGGTGGCGCGCTCGAAGCAGCCCGAGCCGATCGACCTGCGCGTGGTCGACCGCGCAGACCGAGACGGCCACAGCCCTCCGCCGGATGAGCACGTCGACACGCTCGCGCTCTGTGGAGGTCAGAAGCTTCGAGTCGTCCAGACCCGGGATCCGCACCCCGATCGTCAGCACGACCGCCCCGCCGACCACGGGTCCGGCAAGTGGACCCATGCCGACCTCATCGACGCCGGCGACGACCTGGTAGCCCATCGCGCCGGCCTGGCGCTCGTACTTCCACAGCATCGGCCGCATGACCAATCGAGCTTAGTGAAGCGGGCGCCGATCAGGGGAGGGCGTTAACAGGCAGAGGCGCCGCGGCGGTTCAGGCTTCGGCCTCTTCGGTCTCCTCCGCGACTTCGGCGGCTTCGCCCTCCTCACCTTCCGGCGCCGCGGCTTCGTCGCGAATCAGACGCCGTCGCTCGCGGATGCGCGCCTCCCGGCCGACCTTGCCACGCAGGTAGTAGAGGCGTCCCTGGCGTACGTCTCCATGACGCAGGACGTCGATCTTGTCGATGCGAGGTGAGTGCACCATGAACGTGCGCTCCACACCGACGCCGTGGGTCACGCGCCGGACTGTGAAGTTCTGGCGCAGGCCGCCGCCCGTCACCCTGATCACGGTGCCTTCGAACACCTGGATTCTCTCTCGGGTGCCTTCGACGACCTTCGCGTGCACGCGCACGGTGTCCCCGGCGCGCAGGGCCGGGACCTTTTGCTTCTGCTGCTCCTTCTCGAGCTGCTGGATCACATTCATGTCTTCTTCAACTCCTTGGATCGTGAAACATGTCTTTGCGCGGCCTGCTGGCGCCGCCATTGGCGGATGCGCGCGTGGTCGCCGGAGAGGAGCACGTCGGGGACCGTCATGCCCCGGTAGTCCGCCGGGCGCGTGAACTGTGGCCACCCGGACGGCTCGATCGAGAAGCTGTCCTGCGACAGGGAGTCGGGATCGCCGACCACCCCGGGCACGAGGCGGGCGACGGCGTCGATGAGGACCATGGCCGGGATCTCACCGCCGCTGAGGACGTAGTCGCCGATCGAGACCTCCAGGGCGTCGAGCGCGACCCGGACCCTGTCGTCGATCCCTTCGTAGCGCCCGCACACGATGATCAGCCCCGGCTCTCGCGCGAGCTCGGCGGCGAGCGGCTGATCGAGGCGCCGCCCCCACGGCTCCATCAGGACCACCGGTCCCGGGTTCTCCGGAAGAAGGGACTCGACAGCCTCGATCACCGGCTCCGGCTTGATCACCATCCCCGGGCCGCCGCCGAACGGCATGTCGTCGACCTGCCGATGCCGGTCGTGCGTGAAATCGCGCAGGTCGTGCGCGCGCAGCTCGAGCCTGCCTTTCTCGATGGCGCGCCCGACCACGCCCTGGGCGAAAACAGGACCGAACATCGCGGGGAAGATGGTGACGACGTCGAATCTCATCGTTCGGCTATGCGTCCTCGAACCTGACCAGCCAGTCGGCGACGACCACGCGGCGCGCTTCGAGGTCGACCTCGACCACGGCATCCCTGGTCGCGGGGATCAGGTGCTCGACGTGCCCGTCGTGGCTGACCCAGACGTCGTTGGCCGGGCGCTCGAGCACCTCCGTGATGGTCCCGAGGCCCTGCCCCGACCTGGTCACCGCGATCAGGCCGACCACCTGGTGGTGGTAGAAGCGGCCATGCTCGAGCTCACGAGCCGCGTGGTCCGGCACCTCCAGGTAGCGGCCGCGGTAGAAGTCCGCCACCGTCCGGTTGTCGATGCCGGCGAGCTTCACCACCAGCCCGGGATAGCCACTGCGGCTCCACTGGACGTGGCGCTCCGCCCCCTCGAGCACGAGACTCGACCCGGGCGCGAACCGATCTTCGAAGTCTGTCAAGGGAATCACCTTGACGGCTCCATCAACCCCGTACGCCCCCGTCACCTGGCCGATCCGGATCACGCCAGGCTGCCTCCCCGCCGCGGAGGGCGCTGGGATCCGTCATGCGCGAGCGATGGGTTCGCGAGGTCGACGAAGACCCTCTTGTGGTCGCGCAGTGAAGCGACCCTGACCAGCGTCCGGATCGCCTCGATGTTGCGCCCGGCTTTGCCGATGAATCGGCCCACATCGCCATCGGCCAGCTTGACCTTGATCGCCACCGTCCCGCCGCCGCGGTCGAAAGACTCGACCGAGACCTCCTCAGGCTTCTCGGCCAGCGACCTGGCCACGTATTCGACCAGGGCGCGATAGTCGATGCTCGGCCCCGACGAGGCCGGCCGGTCGCGCCGGAAGCCACGGTTGAAACCGCCACCACCGCCGCCGCGGCGGAAATCACGCCGAGGGGGTCGGCTTCTCTGTTCGTCGCTCAAGTAGTCCCTCCCGCTTCAACAGGCTGCGCGCGGCCTCGCTCGGCTGCGCGCCTTGTCGCAGCCACCGCATGACTTTTTCGGCGTCGATCTTGACCTTCACCGGGTCCGTCATCGGGTCGTAGTACCCGAGGTGCTCGATGAACCGGCCGTCGCGCGGCGAGCGTGCGTCCGCCACCACGAGGCGGTAGAAGGGGTGCTTCTTGGCCCCCATCCGCCTCAACCTGATCTTTACCAACCTGTTCCTCCTTTTCCAAACAAGCCTGGAATGGCCATGGGTTTGCCTCTGCGACCGACCGCGCCGAACTGCTTCGCGAACTTCTGCATCGCCTCGCGCGCCTTGATCACGCGGTTGACGTCGGCGGGCTCGACGCCGCTGCCTCTGGCGATGCGCCGCCGCCTGGCGCCGTCGATCAGCTCCGGGTGCGCGCGCTCCCTGGCGGTCATGGAAAGGATGACCGCCTCCATCTTCGTGACCTCCCTGTCCGTGTCGACGCCCGCAGCCCTCCCCTTGAGCGCCGCCCCGCCGGGTAGCATGTCGAGCATCCCTTCCACCGACCCCAGGCTGCGCATCTGCCGGATCTGGGCGAGAAAGTCGTCGAACGTGAGCTGGCCGGTGCGCAGGCGGCGTTCCATCTCCTGGGCCTTCGCGCTGTCGATCGTCCGCTCCGCCTTTTCGATCAGGCTCAGCACGTCGCCCATGCCGAGGATGCGCGAAGCCATCCGTTCGGCGTGGAAGACCTCGAGCTGCTCCGGCTTCTCACCGGTTCCCGCGAACCGGATGCGCTGCCCCGTGGCCACGCGCAGGGACAGGGCGGCGCCGCCGCGGGAGTCGCCGTCGAGCTTCGTCAGGATCACGCCTTCGACGCCGGCGCCCTCGCGGAAGGCTTCTCCGACCTTGACGGCCTCCTGACCGGTCATCGAGTCCGCCACCAGCAGCGTCTCGGTGACAGGCACCGCAGACTTGAGCCGCTTCAGCTCGTCCATCATTTCCTGGTCGACGTGGAGCCGCCCCGCGGTGTCGAGGATCACGACGTCGCACATGCGCCGGCCGGCCTCCGCGATCGACTGCTTCGCGATCACCTCGACCGCTGCCTCGCCTGAGTAGAAGGCCACCTGCTCACGCTCGGCCAGGGTGCGCAGCTGGTCGACGGCGGCGGGCCGGCGCAGGTCGAGAGCTACCACCATCGGCCTGTGTCCTTCGCGCCGCGCGAGCAGTGCAAGCTTGACCGCAGTCGTCGTCTTGCCGGATCCCTGCAGCCCGACGAGCATCAGCACCGTCGGGGGCGCGGGAGCGTAGCGAAGGCCTTCCGCGTTTCCTCCCAGGAGCTCGACGAGCTCCTCGTCGACGGCCTTGACGACCTGCTGCGGGGCGGTCAGGCCGGGCGCGACCTCGACGCCTTGAAGGCGACTGCGGACACGCTCGACGAATTCCTTGACGACCTTGAAGTTGACGTCGGCTTCCAGCAGAGCAAGGCGGACCTCGCGGAGGCCGGCGTCGACGTCCTCGGGTCGCAGCACGCCACGGCCGGTGATCTTCTTCAACGCGGCGGCGAGGCGATCTCCCAGCGAATCGAACATCAGACCGTCGCGTCCAGGCTTGCGATCCGTCGCTTGAGGCTGTTCAGCTCGCGCTCCAGCCTCTCCATCGCGCGCCGCCGGCGAGCGGCCTCGGCCAGCAGGCCAAGGCGCCGCTCGTACTCCTGCAAGGATTGAGTCGACCGCCGCACGATGTCGTGCACCGCGGCGCGGGAGGTGCCCTGGTGTGAAGCGATCTCCGCGAGCGACCAGTCGCTGCGAAGGTACAGGTCGACGACCTCGCGCTGGTGATCCGTCAGCAGGGCGCCGTACCGCTCGAACAACGCGAGGGCGCGGCCGCGGGCTTGCAAGGTGTCAAGGGCCATGCCTTGACAGCTTACCAGAGCTAAAATCTCTGGCGGTGGGCCCGTTCTGGATCGAAGCGTTTCGCTACAACAAGTGGGCCAACCTGCACCTGCTCGAGGTCTGCGCGCCATTCACCGATGAGCAGCTTCAGCTCACCGCACCGGGGACGTACGGCAGCCTCGAACGCACGCTCATGCACCTGCTGGGTGCGGAGCAGCGGTACGTGCAGCGCCTTGGCGGCGACGAACCGCGCATCCGGTCGAAGAGCGACTTCCCGGGGGTCTCGGCGCTGGTCGAGCACGCCAGGCGAAGCTCCGACGACCTGATCACCCTCGCCGGGCGCACCGAGCCGGACGAGTTCATCGAAGAGGAAGACGAGGACGGCCGGGTCAGGATCCAGTCGGGCGTCGTCCTCATACAGGCGCTGCACCATGGAAACGATCACCGCACTCACATCTGCACGATCCTCGGACACCATGGGTTGGCCTACGGGGACATGGATGTGTGGGCTTACGGCGAAGCCGTCGGTGAGGTGGTCGTGCTCGAGAAGCGACGCTGATGCTGACGGCGTTCATCCTCGTCAAGTCGACGCGTGAAGGTTTGAAGCACCTCGGGCCCCAGCTCGCCGACGTCGATGGAGTCGCGGAGGTCTACACCGTGACCGGCGATTGGGACTTCATCGCGGTCGTGCGCGTGCGCGAGCATGACGGCCTTGCCGGGGTGGTCACCGAGCACCTGACGGCGCTCGACGGAATCGAACGCACGCAGACGATGGTCGCCTTCCAGCAGTTCTCCGCCCACGACCTGGAGGCGATGTTCGGCCTCGGGCTCGAGGACACCAAGGACTGAGCGACCTGCTGGGCGTCGCTGTGCGCGCCGCCCGCGCCGGAGCGAAGGTGCTGCTCGACCAGGGCCTGCCGCGCCCCGGCACGGCGGCCGAGCAGAAAGGTCCCGGCGACTACGTGACCGACTGCGATCGGCGGTCGGAGGCGGCCATCCTCGAGGTGCTCGTGCGGGAGACCCCCGGCATCGCGATCCTCGCCGAGGAGCGCGGTGGGCAGCGTGCCTCGACCATGTGGGCGGTCGATCCGCTCGATGGCACGACGAACTTCACCCGCGGGTTCCCGGCGGTGGGGGTTTCCGTCGGGCTGCTCGAGGGTGGCCGCCCGGTCCTGGGCGTGGTGCTCGCGCCGTTCCTCGGCCTGGAGTTCACGGGCGTCGTGGGAGAGGGCGCGTCGATGAACGGCAACGCGCTTCCCTCGCTGCGCGACGTGGAGCCGGCTCGGGCGGTGGTCGCCACGGGCTTTCCCTTCCGCAACAAGCGCCTCCTCGAGACCTACCAGCCGGTGTTCGAACGAGCGCTCCATCGCTTTGAAGACCTGCGCCGCGCCGGCGCGGCGGCGCTCGACCTGGCCTGGACGGCGGCGGGGACCTTCGACGGGTTCTTCGAGCTCGCCCTGAACACGTGGGACGTCGCCGGCGGTTCCGCCATCGTGCTCGCGGCGCAGGGACGGGTCACCGACTGGTCGGGCGGTGACACCTGGAGCGAGACGGGGAACATACTGGCGGCCTCGCCGGCCATCCACTCGGCGCTGCTAGAGCTGGCCGAACAGGCGGCGAACCGGTAGGTCGACCAGGGCGCGCCACTGCTGGCGCAGTGCCAGGCTCGCCGGCATGCGTCCGGCGTGACGGGCCCGGCGCGGGGTCGTCGCTCGCAGGCGGATCGCGGTGCGAAAGTCTCCCTCGTACTCCGTGACGACCTGCGCCAGGTCGTGCGCACCGAAGTGGCAGTCGCTTCCCCCGAGCGCGGCCCCGAGCCTGTCGCGGTTTCGCTCGTAGAACTCGTCGAGCTCCCGCCGGCGACGCGCCCCCATCGGGGCGGTGAACATCATCTCGATCCCGTCGACATGCTTTCGATCGATCAGGCGGCTAAGCATCCCCGGTTGGATCGAGGCGAAATACGTCGGCATGAACGGGTGCGGGAGGATCGCCAGGCCACCCTGGTCGTGGATCGCGGCCACCGTGTCCTCGAGAGTCATCCCACGCCGCACCGGCTTCTCGAGAAACCAGCCGAGCACGTGCGTCTGCGCCGGCCATCGGGTGGTGATCTCCTGGCCCGCGACGACGGCGAGCCCAACCTCCAGTCCACGCTGCTGAACCTCTTTGACCGAATCCATCGTGTCGTGGTCCGTGACGGCGATCAGATCGAGCCGCGCCGCGACCGCGGCGTCGACCAGCTGCGCGGGCGACACCATGCCGTCGGATGACGTGGTGTGGCAGTGCGGATCCGCGCGCGCCACAGGGACTAGGCCTCGAACAACGCGCGAACGAACTCCACCGATTCGAAGGGTACGAGGTCGTCGATCCCCTCCCCCACCCCGGCGAGCTTCGCCGGCACGCCGAGCTCCGATTCGATCGCGACCACCGAACCGCCCCTGGCGCTGCTGTCGAGCTTCGCCAGCACCAGGCCCGACATCGGGATCGCCTGGTTGAAGGCGCGGGCCTGCGTGAGGTTGGTCAGGCCAAGCACGGCGTCGAGCACGAGCAGGGACTCGAGGGAAGCATCTCCGAGAGCCCTCCGTGCCACGCGGCCGACCTTGGCCAGCTCCTCCAGGAGGTTCTTCTGCGTCTGCAGCCTGCCGGCGGTGTCGACGATCACGACGTCATGGCCCCGGCTGCGGGCCAACTCGACGCCGTCGAACACCACCGACGCCGGGTCCGCGCCCGCCTTGCCCGCAAAGTGCGGAACGGAAGCGCGCTGGGCCCAGGCCACCATCTGCTCCACGGCGGCCGCGCGGTATGTGTCGGCCGCGACCACCAGAGGCTTGCGGCCCTGCCTCGCGAGGCGATGAGCGAGCTTGCCCGCGCTGGTGGTCTTGCCGGCTCCGTTGACGCCATAGAGCAGCACGCAGGCGGGCTGACCGCTGAGCTGCAGCTCGCGGGGCCGCCTCGACATCAGCTCCGCCGCGACGGCGATAAGCGCCTCGACGGCCTCCTCGCGCGTGCGCGGCGAGCGGCGGCGCACCGCCGCGGACAGCGTCGCCGCCGTGCTGGGTCCGACGTCCGCCCCGATGAGCAGCTCCTCGAGCTCCTCGTAGTAGCCCGCTGCAAGCGGCGGGCTGAGTGAGCGGAGCCCGGCGGCGAGGAACCCGCGGGTGCGGCTGCCGACCCGACTCCAGAGCTTCGGTCTTGACTCGCTCAGCCCGCTTGCGCTGTGGTCGCCGCCCGGGCCGCCGGCTTGCGGATGTCCTCCAGCCGGACGGAGACGAGGTGCGACGAGCCGCTTTCGTCGAGATGGATGCCGTAGAGCGTCGACGCATGCGACATGGTCACGTGGTTGTGGGTGATGACCAGGAACTGGCGCTGCGTGCCGAGGCGCGCCACCATCTGGCCGAATCGACCCACGTTGGCGTCGTCGAGCGCTGCGTCGACCTCGTCGAGGATCGTGAACGGGCTTGGGTTCACCTCGTCGAGAGCCAGCACCAGCGCCAGGGCGGCCAGCGAGCGCTCGCCAGACGAAAGCAGCGTCACGTTCTGCAGCCGCTTGCGCGGGGGCTGCACCAGGATCTCCACCCCACTGCGCGGTCCGTCGTCGCCCTCGGCGTGGCGGAGCGTCGCGCGTCCACCGGGGTTGAGCTCTGAGAAGTACTCGTGGAAGTTCGCCGCGACCGCCCCGAACACTGCCTCGTATCGAGCCTCCTCTTCCTCGCGCAGCTTGTCAATCAGGCTCTCCAGGTCGGCGCGCGCCTCCGCAATGTCGGCGAGCTGCTCGGCCAGCGTCGCGTATCTCTCCTCCAGCTCGCGACATTCGGTCTCCGCGAGCGCGTTGGTCGGCCCGATCTCCTCCAGCCGGCGCTCGAGGCCGCGCATCTCCTTCTCCCGGGCCTTGCCGCCGGGCACCTCTTCCGGAGCGACGCCGTCCGGCATGCGCGAGCGCATCTCGTCCATGCGGGCCTGCAGGAGCTCGGCCTCGCGCGCGATCAGCTCGTGGTTGCCCTCCAGCGTACCGACCTTCAGTCGCGCGTCGATGCGCGCCTCCTCGAGCGCGACCAGGTGGCGCGCGGTTTCAGCCATCTCCGCCTCGTCCTCAGGTGCTTCGTGCTCGGCGCTCTCCAGAGCCTGCCGCGCCGACGCCTCGGCCTCGCGTAGAGCCGGGATCGCCTGGACGGCGGTCTCGGCGTTGCGCTCCGCCTCCACTGCCTGCTGAATCCGGTCCTCGACCGCCAGGGTCAGGCGCGCGACGTCTTCCTCGACGAGCCCGTTCTGCCTGCGCAGGGAGTCGATCCGCTCCCGCCAGCGGCGGCGATCGAGGTCGCGCTGCTGCTGCAGTGCGCGGGCCTGCGCCACCTCATGCAGCTGCGTCTCGAGCTGGCGCGACAGCTCGCCCGCTCGCCCCTCGGATTCCTCCGCCTCCTGATCGAGCCGGGTCAGCTCGCCGGCCGACTCCTGCTCCGCGGCGCGAGCCGCATTGAGCAGCAGGACGACCTCGTCGGCTCGCGGCGCGCCGGCGGCTCGCTTGCGCAGGCCGGCAAGCCTGGCTTCCAGCTCGGAAAGCGGCGGAGACGGCGAGGTTTCGAGGTTCGCGATCTCGTCTCGGAGCTGAGCCCGCCGCGCATCGAGAGCGGCCCGCGGATCCATCCCGGCCCGGACGAGGCCCGCCTCGCGATAGACGCCGTCCGCGCCAACCGTGGCGCGACCAAGCAGGCGCCGGGCGATCGCCTCGAAGCCATCGCGGACACGAACGTGGTGGTAGAGCGAATCAGCGTCCGGAGCGGGTGCATCGACCGGAAAAACAGCGGTCAGCTGATGTTCTGCTCCCACGACCGAATCCACGGCGCTCGCTTCGTCGGTCGCGACGATCGCGTCGACCAGCGGTCCGAGGACGGCGGACAGCGCCTGCTCGTAACCGGCCTCAGCGTTGATGGCCTCGCCGACGCGAATGCCGGCCGACGATGCCGGGCGCAGCGACTGGATTCCTTCCAGCTCCGCGCGGAGCCGCGCAAGCGTGGTGGCGACGACCTGGGCTTCGCGCACGGCCGCCTCTGCCGCGGCCAGCTGGCCCGCCGCGTCGGCGCCCTCGGCAGCGCGGACGGATTGCTCTTCGAGGAACTCCCTACGAGTGCGAACGCCGGCCAGCGCCGAGGCCGCGACCACCGCCGCGCGCCGTGCTTTCTCGGCGGCGTGACGCGCGTCGCGAGCGGGCATCGGGTCAGGCTCTGTGACCGGTTGGTCCATCTCCGGCGGCGTGGCGAGCGATTGCTCGGCCTCGGCCAGCTCGCCGCCGAGCTGGACTCGCAGCGCGGTGGCCGCTTCGAGCAGCGCATGGCTCTCGACCTGCGACCGCCGCGCCGCCTCGGCGACGGCCTTTTTGTTGTCGACGCGTTCCTCGGCCAGCTGCAGCCTGTGCACCGCCTCCGACGCTTGAAGACGAAGTTGGCCTAGCGTGCGCTGGCGCGAAAGCCGGCGATCCTGCGCGACCTGCATCGCGTCGCGTCCCCGCTGGAACTCATCCTCGGCGCTGCGTGCCTGCTCGCGCGCCTCGATGAGCCTTCTCTCCAGCGACTGGACCTGCGACGAGGCCTTGCGGTGAGCGTCGCGCGCCTCGCGCCACTCCTCCCATGCGATGCTCCCGCGGAGCAGCTCCAGGCGCGCCGTCGCCTCGGCCACCTCGCGAGCCGCCACCGCCTGCAGACGCAGGACCTCGAGCCTCGGCTCGATCTCGAGCTTGAGGTCCTCCAGTCGCAGCAGGTTCGCGGCGAGCTCGGTCAGGCGCTGCACCGCCTCCTGGCGGCGGGCCTTTACACCGCGCACCTGCGCGGCTTCTTCGAGCAGCTGCCGTCGCTCGGCGGGCGTGCACACGACGATGTGCTCGATGTCGTGCTGGTCGATGATCGCGTAGGAGTCGACCGTGAGACCCGTCGAGGCGAGCAGGTGGATCAGGTCGCGGCGCCGCACCCTCGAGCCGTTCAGGTAGTAGTCGCTCTCCCCATCCCGCTCCACGCGCCGCTTGATCGCGACCTCGTGATAATCGACCGGCAGGCGGCCGGCGGTGTTGTCGAAGACGACCGTGACTTCCGCGAAAGCCGAGCGCGAGCGGCGTTCGCCGCCGGCGTAGATGACCTCCTCCATCTTCTTGCCTCGGAGGTCGCGGGCCTGTCCGGAGCCCAACACCCATTTGATCGAGTCGACGATGTTGGTCTTGCCCGACCCATTCGGACCGACGATGGCTGTGACTCCACCCTCGAAGCGGATCTCGGTCGCGCGCGCGAAGGTCTTGAAGCCCAATAGGTGGAGCGAGCGGAGGAACAAGGCTGCGGGCAGGGTAGCAGATGTCGCCTGGCCTCGATTGTGCTGTTTGGGCCGGATTTTTGCCCGTGTCAGGGCTTAAACAGCACGATCGTTAACCGGCTGGGCTGACTGGTCCACCGACGATTGATTCGTGCAGGTCGAGATCCCGACGGTGCGGCCTGGACATGGCGCTTCATAGGCGCGTCACAAGTGTCAACGCGCTCGAGCTGGCCGACGGAAAAGCCGAGAGTCCGATGGAAACGCGCTTGCGGCTGCTGCTGATGTCTGGTGGGCTACCGGTCTTCCCCGCTCAGCGGGGAAGTACCGGCCGAAGGCCGGGGATGGGCCGTGGTGGCAACCAGATACCCCTCTTTGACGGCGCCGGGCGGTTCATCGCCAGGCCCGATCTCTACTACCCCGCCAGGTTCAGCGCCGGCGACGTTTTGCAAGCACCGGCCGTGCTTGTTGCGCAAGTAAGCCGCGCACTCGGCGCGGTCAGGTCCGTTACTCGAGCGACTCGCCGAACTGGCGGCTTCGGGGGACCGGAGCCGCCTCCGGCGTAGGCTCCAGCGCCGGCTCAGGTTCGGGCGCGGCCTCTGGTTCGGGAGCTGTCGCCGATGAATCCGCGGGCTGCACCAGTGCGATCACATCGGCCGGTGCTCCCGCTTCGTTCTGGGCCGCCTCAGAGGCACCGGCGCGCTTGGGGGCTCGTCGCGTCCGTGGCCTGGCGGTCCCACGCGAGGCCTTCGGCGCGGCCGCGGGCTTACCGCCCACCAGGCCCTCCAGCGCCGCTCGCGCCGCGTCCTGCTCCGCCTCCTGCTTGCTCGCCCCGTGGCCGGTACCGAGCGGCTGGGGACCGGCGAAAACCACCGAGGTGTACTCGCGGCGGTTCCCGACCCTCGCGCCCTCGCTCTCGTACACGGGCGTCTCGCCAAACCGCTCCTGGGCCACCTGCTGCAGCCGGCCCTTGAAGTTCTCGTCGCGCACCGGTGTCGGCAGCGCCCGATACCTGTCCAGGTAGTAGTGATAGGCCGCGTCGTAACCAGCGTCCAGGAACACGGCGCCGAGCACCGCCTCGAACGCATTGGCCAGCAGCGACTTCAGGCTTCGGCCCCCGCCTTTGGCGATGCCCTTCCCGAGGTACAGGTAGCCGCCGAGCTCGAGCTGCTCCGCCAGCTGCGCCAGCGTGTTCGTGTTGACCATCGCGGAGCGCGTCTGAGTGAGCTCGCCTTCGGTCGCGCCGGGGTGGTGCTGGTAGAGATACTCGGCCGTGATCAGCTGGAGGACGGCGTCGCCGAGGTACTCGAGCCGCTCGTTGTCGCGGGGAGACAGCTGCGGGCTCTCATTGGCGAACGAGCTGTGCGTGACGGCTTCGAGGAGCAGGCCGGGGTCGCGAAAATGAATCCCGATCTTTTGCTGGAGGAGCTGCAGGGACTGATCGAGCGGCGCGGCGCTCCGCGAGTCCTGGGGCTGTGCTATGAGCCGGCCTTCTCCTGGATGTACTCCCACGCCTGCCCCACCGTGGTGATCTTCTCCGCGTCCTCGTCGGGGATCTCGAGACCGGTGTTCTCTTCGAACGCGTAGATCAGCTCGACAAGGTCGAGCGAGTCTGCATTGAGGTCTTCCTGAAAAGACGCGTCCATGGTCACCTGCTCGGGCTCACAACCGAGGCGCTCGACGATGATGTTCTTGAAGTCTTCGAAGCTCAGCTTTTGAGTTTCCATACGCGGACTAATGTAGCACCGCCGCGAACCCCACCCGGACAGCCCCGAGGCCGGGAGCCTGGGCTCCCCGCGGCCCAGGCTCCGCTCCGCTCATGTGCTGCTAGCGACCCGCTGTCCTTGCCACCTGCGGCGGCGGGGCCGGCGCCATGCCCAGCTGTGTCATCAGCTGGACCTGGTCGTAGATCAGGCTCGATCGCTTCACGAGCCCCCGGTCGACGTCGATGATCTGCACGTACTCGCCCTCGACCTTGCGGCCGGTGGCCGGCACGTCACCCATCGGCGTTTTCAGGGTTCCGTTGTGCGTGCCTCGAAAGATCCCTTCCACGATCACGGTCTTGCCAGCGGCAAACAGGTTCTTGGCCTCCACGCGCGCATCGGGAAATGCGGTGACGAAGTTCTGGTTGAACTCCTTGATCGCCTGCGGGCCCTTGAGCTTCATGCCGCCGGGCGCGAAGCCCTCGACGTCGGAAGCCGCATCGCGCGCCAGCGCTTCCAGGTCGTGCGCGTTGAATGCCTCGAGCCCGCGCTCTGCCACCGCCTTCGCCTCGCTCTGAGTCGAGATCGCAACCTCGTAGATCTCCCGCTTCGCGGCCGGCTCATCAAGGTGATTGCTCAAAGCCTCTGCGAGCTGTTGTGCCTTGGGCGCGAAGGCCTGCGCCGCGGTCTCGTTGTCGTAGAACGCGATGGAGATCGCGTCACCGGTGTCGCGATTCACGAGCAGGGTCGCCGAGCGCGCTCCACTGTGGGTCGCGATGGCAGGGAGTGCGGAGTCCCTGTACAGCTTGATCACCTTGTCGAGCTCGGCCTTCTTGAACTTCGATCGGATCACGCCTGCGTTCATGTCTCACCTCCGTGAGAAAGGGCCAACGCGGTCTGCGTGCGTCAACCGACGTGCCGGAGGATCGCGTTCGTGACTTTCTTCGCGCCGCATGTCCACCCCCAGGTGAATGAATGCCGGCTACTCATCCGATTCTGCTCCCGACACGGCCAGGCCAGTCAAGGCACGATTGGCTGGTAGGCAACGAAACGTAGCTCGTCAGCACGGCTCAGACGGGCAGGGCGAGCTCCTGGACGGCCGCCGGTGTGCCGGCCGCGAGCGCGCTGCGGCCTGGCGCGAGGTCGCGCATCATGCCCGTCAAGGCTCGCTTCGGACCGACCTCGACGAACGCGTCGCAGCCCATCTCGACCAGGGTCGCGACGCACGCCGACCAGCGCACCGGCGAGCGGAGCTGCATCTCCATGACGTGGGGTATGCGCTCGCCGCCCTGGTGTGCACGGCCCGTCAGGTTCGCCATCACGGGAATGCGCGGCGTGCGCCATTCGATGCGGTCGAGCGCGGCGAGCAACCGCTCGGCCGCGGGCGCCATGAGCGGCGTGTGAAAGGCGGCGCTGACGTTGAGCGCGACGATGCGCCTGGCCCCCGCGTCCTGCAGGCGCCGGCCGGCCGCTTTAAGGCCGGCGGTGGTGCCGGCGATCACAGTTTGCGTCGGCGTGTTGTAGTTCGCGGGCCACGCGTCTGGCATGCCCTCGAGGGCGCCCTCGACGGCCGCGGCGTCCAGGCCGAGCACGGCGGCCATCGAGCTCGTCCCGGCGGGCGCGGCCTCGGCCATCGCCTTGCCCCGCTCGACCACGGCCTGGATCACCTGCGGCGCGCCGACCGCGCCGGCCGCCGCGAGCGCGGCATACTCGCCCACGGAGTGGCCCGCCGTGGCGACGGGTTCGACGCCCCGCCTGCGCAAGAGGAGGGTCAGCGCGATGCCCGCGAAGCACAGGGCCGGCTGGGCGTTTTGCGTCAGGCGCAGCTCGTCATCGTCGGCGGTGGTGAGCAGGCGGCGCAGGTCGACATCCGCGGACGACGCGCACCGGTCGCAGAGGTCGGACACCTCGGGATCGGATAGAAGCTCCGTCCCCATGCCGGGCTGCTGCGAGCCCTGGCCGGGGAAGAGAAAGGCGATCCGGGCCGCTATTCCTTGACCTTCAGCACTTCGCGGCCGCCGCCGGCCCCGTAGTGGCCGCAGTTGGGGCACACGGAGTGGGGTCGCCTGGGGCGCTTGCAGTTCGGGCAGGGCTGGATCTGGATCAGCGCGAGCGCGAGGTGCGAGCGCCGGCGGCCCTTCTTGGATTTGGACAGCTTGACCTTCGGGAGAGCCATGGACTCGGGAATTCTACGTGAAGCTAGCTGACGGTCGCCTGGTCCGCGCTCTCCTCGGCCGGCTGGTTGGCCTGGAGGGCCTCCACCCCCCGCCTGACGGTGGCCAGGGTCCGGCCGAGGTGCGCCTCCAGCTGCTTGAGCTGCTCGAGCGCATAGCCTTCCGCCTCGCGGATGATCTGGTCCGACTTCGCCTGCGCGTCCTTCACGACCTGCGCCGAGTGCCGCTCGGCGCGCCGCAGAATCTCATGCTCGGAGGCGGTCTCCTCGGCGCGTTCGTTGGCGCGGGACATGATGCGCGCCGCCTCGGCGTGGGCCTCGGTGATGATCCGCTGCTGCTCCGATACCGTCCAGTTCGCCTGCTTGATCTCGTCCGGGAGGTTGAAGCGAACCTGGTCGATGATCTCCATCAGCTCGTCCTCGTTGACCATCACCTGGGTCGAGAGCGGGACGTGGCGGGCATTCTGGATCAGGTACTCGAAACGGTCAAGCAGCTCGTCGACCTTTATCTGTACTTCTCCTTCAGGGCCTTCGCGACGGCGGGCGGGACCAGGTCCGCCACGTTTCCGCCGTAGCCCGCGATGTCCTTCAAGATACTTGACGAGACGTAGATGTGCGCGAAGCTCGACATCAGGAAAACGGTGTGGATGTCCGGCGCGAGCTTTCGATTCATCAGCGCCTGCTGCAGCTCCGCGTCGAAGTCAGAGTAGGCGCGGAGCCCTTTCACCAGCGTCGTCGCGCCACGAGAGCGCGCGTACTCCACGGTGAGGCCGCGAAAGCTCGCGACCTCGACGCGCTCGCGTCCCTTCAGCGCCGTGGTGATCAGCTGGATGCGCTCGTCGACCGTGAACAGCGGCTGACGCTTGTCGGGGTTGGCCGCGACCGCCACGATCAGCCGGTCGAAGATGCCGAGCGCGCGGTCGACCACGTCGAGATGGCCGTTGGTGAACGGGTCGAAGCTGCCGGGATAGACGGCGAGCTTCGAGTTGGCCGCCGGATGGGCGTTGCGGGCGCTCATACCCGAAGCACCGTGACCACCGTGTCGCCGTACCGGCGCTCACGGCCCACCGTCAGTCGCGACAGCATGGGCAGCGCCTGGCGCTTGGAGTGCTCGGCATACACCGAGGCGGATTTGAGACCCCGGTCGAGCACCCTGAGCGTGCGGTCCAGCACGGCGTCGTCGTACGGCGGATCGAGAAAGACCACGGTCGCCGCGACCACGGTGTCGGGTGAGCTCTCGAGCCAATGGACGACGTCGCCGCGGACGACGTTCGCTCGCTCCTTGACACCGAGGGCGTCCAAGTTCTGGCGCAGGATAGCAAGACCGCGAAGATTGCGGTCCACGAAGGTCACGCCGGCCGCGCCTCGCGACAGCGCTTCTATGCCAAGCGCTCCAGAGCCCGCGAACAGGTCGAGCACTCTGGCGCCCACGATCTCGGCGCCCGCCATGTTGAAGATCGCCTGCTTGACCATCCCCTGCGTGGGCCGGATGTTCCTCGGCGTCTTCAGGCGCCGGCCGCGGGCCTCACCCCCGCTGACGCGGAGCCGTGACATCAAACCCTGATGCGGATGGCGCCGTCGTCGCGCATCACGCCGATCCTGTCGCCGAGTCGAAACCTCCGGGCCTTCGCCGGCGGGATGGCGACCAGCAGCCCGCCGCTCGTCTGCGCGTCGCACAGCATGAGCTGCTCGGTCTCGCCGAGCCCGCCCCACTCGACCCGGTCGCGGTAGGCGGCATGGTTGCGCCTGCTGCCGTCGGGAAAGAGGTCCCGCTCCGCGAGGCTCCCGACACCCTTGATGAACGGCACCGACGCGAAGTCGAGGTCTGCCCCACCTCGCAGGTTGGCGAGGTGTCCGATGAGCCCGTACCCAGTGACGTCGGTCGCCGCGGATGCGCCCACCGTCACCATTCGCTCGGAAGCCTCTCGGTTCAATGTCGACATCACCGTGATCGCCTCCAGCTCGAGGTCGGGCGGGCAAAGGCCGCGCTTGATAGCGGTGGTGACGAGGCCGGAACCGAGCGGCTTCGTCAGGAACAGCACGTCGCCACCGGCCGCACCGCTGTGACCGATGACGCGGTCCGGATGCACCTCTCCGATGACGGCGTAGCCGAACTTCGGCTCCGGGTCGTCGACGGAGTGGCCGCCGATGACGGCCACGCCTGCCTCCGCCAGCTTGGCCGCGCCACCCGCGACGATTCCCTCGAGCAGGCCGGCCGACAGCTTCTCGCGCGGAAACGCGGTGATGCCAAGGGCAAAGAGTGGCTTCGCTCCAACCGCGTAGACGTCGCTGAGCGCGTTCGCGGCGGCGATTGCACCGTAGGCGCGCGGATCGTCGACGATCGGGGTGAAGTAGTCGACCGTCGCGACGAGGGCGCGATTGCGCGCGATGCGATACACCGCCGCATCGTCGCGGTCGGCCGCGTGCGTCAGCACGTTCGGGTCGACGATCGGGGGCAGCGCCCCCAGTACCTGCCCTAGCTCCACCGGGCTGAGCTTGCAGGCTCAACCCGCGCCGTGGCTGTACTCCGTCAACCGCAATGGCGATTCCATCGCTGGTTAGTATCGGTGTCCTTGCCACTTGTGTTCGGAGCCATCGCTCCGCATGGAGGAATCGCGATCGCGGAGGCGTGCTCGGCGGCCGAGCGCGACCTTGCCTCGACCACGCGCGCTGGCATGGAGGAATTGGGCAGGATCTTCGACCAGGCGAAACCCGACGTGACCCTGGTGATCACCCCTCACAACGTGCACATCTCGAACGCGCTCGGGGTGATCGTGGCGGGTCGGATCGCGGGGCGGCTCTCAGGCACCTCCATCGCGCTCGACGTGCCTTCCGACATGGAGCTCGCATGGAACGTCCTCGGTTCGATGGGCGCCGCCGGCGTGCCCTCCGCCGGTGTCGGCTTCGGATCCAACGACCCCTCGACAGCGGTCGCCCCGATGGACTGGGGCGTGCTGATCCCGGTCTGGTTCATGGGCGGGCGCCACGATCCGCCCGTCCCGGTGGTCGTCGTCACCCCGGCGCGCGACCTGCCCGCTGAGGCGCACGTCGAGGCGGGGCGCGCGATCGCCGCCGCGGCCGCCGCGACGGCACAGCGTGTTGCTTTGATCGCCAGCGCCGACCACGGCCATGCGCACGTCGCCGACGGTCCCTACGGCTACCATGCCGCGGCCGGGGAGTACGACTCGATGATCCGCGACATGGTCGCCGGGGACGCGCTGGGCCGCCTCTGCGACATTCCACCCGAGCTGGTCGAGAACGCCAAAGCCGACAGCTGGTGGCAGGTGCTGGTCCTGCACGGAGCCACCGGCGGGTTCCGCGGCCGGCTGATCTCGTACGAGGCGCCGACCTACTTCGGCATGCTCACCGCGGTGTACCTTCCCGTCAGCTGATCGACGTGAGCTCGAGCCGCCTCTCCGCGGCGGCGCGCAGCGCCTCGTGGCGCGCGAAGCCGGGGTCTTCCGCAAGCAGCCTGTGCACTTCGTCCCGGGCCTCGTCCAGCAGCGCAGGGTTGCGCAGCGATTCCATCGCCGCGTCCGACAGCCCATGCTGGCGCGCGCCCATCAGCTCACCGATTCCGCGCATCTCCATGTCCGCTTTCGCGAGCTCGAACCCGTCGTGGAGCGTGGCCACCAGGCCGAGGCGGTCGGCCGCCGCCTGTGACGGGTCGTCCGAGAGCAGGAGGCAGTAGCCCGCGCCGCCGCCGCGACCGACTCTGCCGCGAAACTGATGGAGCTGCGCCAGGCCAAAGCGTTCGGCGCCCTCGATCATCATCACCGTCGCATTCGGGACGTCGACCCCCACCTCGACCACCGCGGTGGCGACCAGGATCTGTGTCTCGCCTGACACGAAGCGCCGCATGGCGTCGTCCTTGTCCTTGAGACGTCCATGCACCAGGCCGAGCCGGTATTCCGGAAAGACGTCCTTCTGCAGTCGTTCGAACTCAGCCGTCGCGGAGCGTGCCGCGAGCGTCTCGGACTCCTCGATCAGCGCGCAGATCACAAAAGCCTGCCGGCCCGCCGCGACCTCGCGCCGGACCAGGTCGTAGGCGCGCGATCGCCCGTCGGGCTCCACGACCTCGGTCTTGACCGGCGTCCTTCCGGGCGGCATCTCGTCGATCACGGACAGCGCCATCTCGCCGTAGACCGCCAGCGCAAGCGTGCGCGGGATCGGCGTGGCGGTCATCGCAAGGAAGTGCGGGCGCCCGTTGCCCTTCGCCCGGAGCAGCTCACGCTGGCGGGTGCCGAAGCGGTGCTGCTCATCGACCACCGCCAGGCCCAGGTTCGCAAACGCGACCTGGTCCTCGATGAGCGCATGCGTGCCGACGACGAGCGAGCAGTGCCCGGAGGCGGCCGACGTCCGAACGCGCCGCCTCTCCGGCGCGCTCAGGCCGCTCACCAGGAGCTCGACCTTGAGCTCGGGGAAGCTCTGCTCGAGGTACGACCGGAAGCGGTGGAGGTGCTGGCGGGCCAGGATCTCGGTCGGCGCCATCACCACGGCCTGCATGCCGGCCGCATGCGCCATGGCGGCGCAGGCCGCCGCGACAGCCGTCTTGCCAGAGCCCACGTCGCCGTTCAGCAGGCGGTTCATCGGCACCACGCCGGCCATGTCCTGGAAGGCCTCCCAGGTGGCTCGGCGCTGCGCTTTCGTCAGCTCGAAGCCGACTCCAGCCTTGAAGATGTCGATGACCTCCTGCCGGTACGGAATGGGAGTCGCGGGCTCGGCGGCGACGCGGGCTCGCATCATGGCGAACGCGGCCTGCAGCTCGAAAAGCTCGGCGAAGGCCATCCGGCGTCTCGCCTCCGGGAAATCCGTGTCGTGCTCAGGGCGGTGTCCGAGCCGTACCGCCTCCGCCACCGTCGGCAGGTGATGGCGAGCGCGCACGTCCTCGGGCAGGATCTCCTCGAGGTGGTCCGCCAGTGGAAGGGCCGACTCCACCCAGCCCGCGATCTTCTTCGAGCTCAGGCCGGCCACGAGGTGGTACTTCGGCATCAGCCCACCGACCCGCCGCGGCTGGGCGTCCTCGTCGCCCTCGAGCTTCTCGTGGTGCGGGTTCTGCATCTCGGGCATTCCGCCATAACCGCCCTTGACCAGGCCCGCGATGGCCACCCGGTCGCCCTTGTGCAGCTGCCTTGCCACGTATGGCTGGTTGAACCACGCGACGCGGATCGACTGCCCGTCGTCGTCGCGCACCGTGGCTTCGGTGAGCCGCAGCTTTTTGTACCTGGTGACCTTGACGCCGATGGCGGCGACCGTCCCGACCACGGTGGCCTGGGTCCCGGCCCGGAGCGAGCTCACGGGTGTCGGAGCACCGTACGTCTCCCAACCGAAAGGAAGTGTGAGGAGGAGGTCACGAATGGTGTTCACGCCCAGCTTCGCAAGGCCCTTCTCAGCGTTCGCTCCGACGTTGGGCAGTGCCGATACGCGCGCGTCGAGCGTGCGCGGGAGCAGAAGCGTCGCCATCTAAGCTATTTCGAGATCCAAATCGAATGCAATCTCCCGAGATGAAGTCCAGCGTGGAGCCTGCCGCTGCTTCGTCGCGCCCGAACACCGGCCTGCGCCGGACGGTCGCCACGGTGCTCGTGGTGGCCGCCGTGCTGGGCGCCATTGTCGGCTACGCCGTGGTCGGCTTCGCCTTCACGGCAACGCTCATCGGCGGAGCCGATCGAACCCTCGACAACGTGGTATCGCATCAGAACAGTCTCAACAAATCCTTCAACGACGTGAATAGCACGTTCACCGCCTTGAGCAGCAGCTCCACCTACAACCCGACGCAGGCCAAGGCCGCCGTGGACCAGTGGCTCGCGGGATCGCGATCGGCGGCCCTCACCATCGACCATGACGACCAGGCCCTGGTGAGCGCCTCGCACGGCCTGGGCCAGCTGCCGTGGCTGACAGCGCTCAGCCGTTCGAGCCTGGACCGGGAGACCAGGCGCATCTCCCACGCCCGGCTCGCGCTGTCGAGCGCGCGAACCGTGGCGGCCGACTACATGCAGGACGGCCAGTTCTGGGAGGCGTTCATCAAGTCGGCGCAGGACTTCGAAGGCGCCATCACCGCCGCGGGAGCCGGCGACTGGGCCGCCGCCCGGACGGCCGTCGACCAGATGACCGCAGACGTGAACACCGCGCTGCAGATGTCCGGCGCCCCCGGCCTGCCCGTCGAGCTGAAGAGCGCAATGACCGACTGGCAGAGCCTCGCGACGGATTACGGCAAGCTGGTCGACGCGTCCAGGGCGGGTGATGACGCCGCAGTGGCCACCGCGAGCTCTGCGGTCGGCGCGGATGCGAACACCCTCAGCGCGTACAACTACGACAAGATCAACACCGAGATCACCGACTACTACAAGCCACTCATCGACAGGTTCAACGCGGAGATGGCGAATGCGACGAGCTAGTGCCGAATCGATTGGCTGAGCGCCCCTGATGCGGCCCGGTCTCTACGCCGACGATTCGATCACCCGGCGCGTGAGCCGCGAGAACGTGCTGCTCCTCGGTGGCGGGCGCGCGTTGCTCATGCAGCTCGCCCACCCCAAGGTCGCGCTCGGTGTGGATGAGCATTCCGACTTCCGCACGAACCCCATCCGCCGCCTGCGGCGGACGATCCGGATGACGATGGCGATCGTCTTCGGCGACCGCGACACCGCGCTGGCCGCGGCGCGTGCAGTCAACCATGCCCATGGTCGGGTGCGCGGCGCGAGCTATCGCGCCCTCGATCCCGACCTGCTGATGTGGGTCCATGCGACGCTGGTCGATTCCGCGCTCGTCACGTACGAGACCTTCGTCCGCCCACTGTCGGCCCGCGACCGCGAAGACTTCTACCAGGAGTCGAAGCTGCTGGGTGAGCTGCTGGGCATACCTCGCGATCGGTTTCCGGCCGCTGTGCGCGACTTCGATGCCTACGTCGAGTCGATGATGTCTCCCGGAGGCCGTGTCGCCGTCGACGCACGCGCCAGAGAGCTCGGGAAGCAAGTGCTGCGCCCCCGGCTCCGACTCCTACCGGGTCGCGCGATGGTCCCGTTCGAGGCAGTCACCGCGGGCCTGCTGCCGCCGACCCTTCGAGCGCAGTACGGCCTGCCGTGGGGCCGGCCGCAGCAACGGGTCTTTCGCCTGTTCGTGATCGCGCTCCCCCGCCTGATCGCGGTCACCCCGCCGGTCATCCGGGTGTGGCCGCTGCCGGGCCACAACGTGACGCTGAAGGGATCCTTCTCGATCACCTCTTGATGTAAACGAGGCCCATCGCCTTCGGGCCGGTGTGGGTGCCGAGCACGGATCCAATCTGACCGATGGGTATCTCGGCGTCAGGAAACTCCTTGCGGAGATCTGCCGCGATCTGCTCCGCCTCGTCCGCCGCTTGCGCGTGCATCACCGCCATGTGCTCGACGGGAAGGTCGCCGCGGAAGTGCTCGATCATCCTCGGGATCGCCCGGGACCGCGTTCGCACGCGATCGACCGGCTTGATCTCCCGGTCCACCACGAGCAGCAGCGGTTTCAGGTCCAGCATCGTCCCGATCGCTGCCTGCGCCCGCCCGATCCGACCTCCCATCTCCAGGTAGCGCAGCGTGTCGAGAAGGGCAAGGACCCGGCACTTCGGGACTCGCTCCTCGACGGCGGCGGTCGCCTCCTCGACCGACGCCGATTCCGCGGCCACGCGGCAGAGAAATGCGATCGGCATGGTCACCGTCCCGCTATCGATCACGGTGACCGGAAACCCATCGACCTGCTGCGCGCCGACACGGGCGGCCTCGGCCGTGGCGGAGAGCTGGGCGCCGATGTGGATCGAGATGCACGCCTCGTACTCGGTGGCGAGACGCTTGAAGACCTCCGCGAAATCGCCAGGCGACGGGGCTGACGTGGTGGGCAGCTTCGTCGACGCAGTGAGGCGACGAAAGAACTCCTCGTGGCTGATGTCGATGCGGTCGCGAAAAGTCTCAGTGCCGAAGACGACCTTCAGTGGAACGACCTCGATGCCGTACCGGTCCCTCCATTCGTCGGGCAGGTCGGCCGTCGAGTCGGTCACCACCGCGAAGCGCCGCTTCAAGCCGGTCCGTTGCGCAGCGGCGACTATTCGACCGAGAGGATGAAAGGGTAGTGGTGCTGGCCGCCGTTCTGGACTTCGACCTCGAGTCCGGGGTAGTTCGTCCTCAGCTCAGACTCCAGGTGGGCCATCTCCTCGTCGCTTGCCTGCTCACCGCGGTACACGGTGACGAGCTCGTATGAGTCCGGTCCAAGCTTGCCGAGCGCCTTCTTGACGACGTCGACGTAGTCGCTCCCCGTGAACTCGAGCTTCTCGTTGATGAGGCCGATCACGTCGCCCTTCTTGACCCTCAGCCCGTTCGACCGCGTGTCGCGAACGGCATGAGTGACCTCGATCGTCTGCACTCGCGCGGCCTCGCTCTGCATGGCCTTGAGGTTCTCGGGGCCGGACCGCTCCGGCCTGAACGCCACCACCGCGGCCACGCCCTGCGGGACGCTGTTGGTCTCGATCACCCGCACCTTCTTCTTGGTCAAGCCCAGCACCTGCTTGGCCGCAGGCACCACGTTGTGGTTGTTGGGCAGGAGGATCACCTCGTCGTACGGCAGCGATTCGACCGCGGTGAGCATGTCCTGCGTGCTCGGGTTCATGGTCTGGCCGCCCTCGACGATCGCGTCGACTCCAAGCCCGCGAAGGATCTCGACCAACCCGGTGCCCGCCGCGACCGCGACCACGCCTACACCGTTCTGGCGCGGCGGCCTCGTCGCCGCGCCGGCGCCCTCGAGGATCCTTCTGTGCTGCGTCGACATGTCACCGACGCTCAGCTTCAGCAGTCGCCCGTGCTTGCCGGCCAGGTTGATGACGCTGGTGGGATCGTCCGTGTGCACGTGCACCTTGACGAGCTCCGGCTCGCCCACGACCAGCACCGAGTTGCCAAGCGCTTCGATCTGACCCCGGATGACGTCGGTGTCGAGGCGGTTGCCCTCTATGAGGAACTCGGTGCAGTAGCCCCAGCCTCCCTCCGGCAGCTCCATCGAAGCCTGAGCCGCGGGCACCACCACCGGCCTCGGCTCTGCGGTCCCACCGGTGCTGTCCGCCGATTCTCCGACCGTGCGCAGCATGCCCTCGAGGATGATCTGCAGCCCGAACCCGCCGGCGTCGACGACGCCCGCGTCGCGCAGGATCTGGAGCTGGCTCGGGGTCTTCAGCACGGCGGTCTTGGCGCCGCTCGCCGCGGCCGCGATGACCTTGGGCACCGAGGCGTCGGCGTTCAGCGCCGCCGCCGATGCCGCTCGTCCAGCCTCGCGCGCCACGGTGAGGATGGTCCCTTCGGTCGGCTTGTTGACCGCTCGATACGCCGCGTTGGCCGCCTCCTCGAACGCGTCGGCGAGCTCCGCCGGCGTGAGGGAGCTCTTGCCTTCCACGGCTCGCGCGAAGCCACGAAAGATCTGGGACAGGATGACGCCCGAGTTGCCGCGCGCGCCCATGAGACTCCCATGGGAGGCGAGCTTGGCGATCTTGCTCACGTCGGCCGCGCTCGATTCCTTGATGTCTTCGACGGCCGACTGCAGGGTCAGCAGCATGTTGGTGCCGGTGTCGCCGTCGGGCACCGGAAACACGTTGAGGCGATTCACCTCCTCGTGGTTCGCCGACAACCAGCTGAGGCTGCCGAGGAGGGCGCGCTTGTACAGAGGTCCGTCCACCCCTACCGCCTTCTCAGCCACCATTCGGTCAGGGCCGTTCCTCGCGCACGCCCTGGACGTTCACGTTGACCTGGACCACCGACACGTTCACCGAGCGCTCCACCTCGAACTTGACGGTCTCCTGGAGGTTGTGCGCAACCTCCGAGATTCGCATCCCGTACTGGACGATCACGTACACGTCGATCGCCAGTCCGCCCTCGACGCCGACCACGTCAACGCCCCGATCGACGTTCTCCCGGTGCAGCAGCTCGGCGAAGCCGTCGCGCAGGCCACGACCGGCCATGCCGCTGATGCCGTAGCAGCCGAGCGCCGCGTGGCCGGCGATCGCCGCCACCGCCGAGGGGAAGACCTCGATCCGGCCCCACTGGCGAGCCTGGATCAGCGCGGGCGTCGTCTTGGAGGCCATCTGAAGGCCCATGGTACAATTCACGTCCGCGAATTCGCCTCTTGCGGCGTACTCGCGCCCAACTCCAAGCGGAAGGTGCCTCATGGCCAAGCGATGCGCGATTTGCGGCAAGGAGCCGCAGTACGGACACCACGTCAGCCACGCCAAGAACCGGGTCAACCGGAGGTTCATGCCCAACCTCCAGATGGGTCGCGTGACGGTGGCCGGGCGCACCGTCCGGGCGCGCATCTGCACCCGCTGCCTGAGGACTTACTCCGCCTAGTCTTTTTTCCTCGCCGTCAACCAGGCCATCAGTCGATCTCGACGGTGCCGGCCGGACGGTCGCCGAGCGTGCCGGCAGGTACGAGCCAGGTGCACACCTCGATCGCGAGCCGGCCCGCGCGTACGGAGGCGTCCCTCTCCATCAGCGACCTCGTTTCCTCGATCGACGTTCGGAACACACTGATTCCACGCAGCGACACGTCGGGCTGATCGGTCAGCGGCCCGGTCGTGAGCGCGTGGCCCTCGCCGCGCATGCGGTCGTTGAACGCCAGGTGCTCGGCCTGCAGCGCATCCAGCTCTTCATCGCTCAGCTGAGGCGCATCCGGAGGCCGGCGAAGGAAGACCACCGTGTAAGCGTCGAGCCTCACCCGGTCAGCTTAGAACTTCATCCCATGGACCACGCCCAGGCGGTCGAGGTTCTCGCGCAGCGACGACCACACCCGCTCCTGGGCGTCGGGCGCCGGCAGCGGGCCATCCGTGTCGTCGACCTCAGCCACCAGGTCTGGGCGCTCCACCATCTCAGCGAACAGCAGCGTCCAGGCGCGGGGCACGACCTCGTAGATCGCGTAACCGCCTCCGCCCAGCGCTAGCCAGCGTCCGTCGCACAGCTCGTGCGCCAGCTCGTGGAAGATGCGACCGACCCGCGGCCAGATCCGCGTCGTGGCGGCGAGGTGGGCGAGCGGATCCAGGTGGTGCGTGTCGCATCCGTCCTGCGTCACGAGCACCGTCGGTTTGAACCGCCGGAGCAGGGGTGGCACGACCTTTTCAAAGGCCTGCAGCCACGGCTCATCCCAGGTGAACGGGAAGAACGGGAGGTTCGCCGCCGCACCGCGCCCGCCCCCGACGCCGCAATCGTCGGGGAACCCTGTGCCCGGAAAGAGATAGCGTCCGCTCTCGTGAAGGCTGATCGTCAAGACCTGGGCGTCGCTCTGAAAGATGGCCTCCACCCCATCCCCGTGGTGCACGTCGACGTCGACGTACGCGACGCGGTGGCCGCGCTCCTCGAGCCACCGGCATGCGAGGGCGGCGTCGTTGTACGTGCAGAAGCCCGAGGCGCGCTCGCGGTGCGCGTGGTGGAGTCCGCCCGATGGGCTGAACGCATGGAGCGCCGCCCCGCTTTCGATCGCGTTCGCGCCGACCAGGCTCGCGCCCGCGACCAGCGAAGCGCCCTCGTGCAGCGAGTCGGAGATGGGGTTGTCGGCGGACGCGAAGCCCGCCCCGTCGACCTCATCGGGCGTGACCTGCCGGCGCTGCGCGGGGTCGCTGAGCTTCCGCACCAGGTCGATGTACTCGCGTGAATGGACGAGCCCGAGCTCTTCGATGGACGCGGCCCGCGGTGGCAGCAGGTGCGCATGCTCGATGAGGCCGGTCGAGGTGATGAGCTCCATCGCGAGCTTGACGCGGATCGGCTGCAGCGGATGCTGGTCGGAGAGGTGGTGCTTCATGAGCTCGTCGCCATAGACGAGCGCGACCGGGCCTGGCACGGCCACTTACCCTAGCTCTTCGCATGGCCCAGCTTTTCGAGTCGGTGCCCAACTTCTCGGAAGGCCGCCGCCAGGACGTGATCGCGGCTCTGGGAGAGGCGGCCCGCAAGGCACATTTCCTCGACGAAGACGCTGACCCGGACCACAACCGGCTCGTGATCTCCATCTCCGGGGGACGGCAGCTCCTCGCCGACGGCCTGCTGGCCACGGTGGCCGAGGCGGTGGAGCGAATCGACGTGCGACAGCACACAGGCGTGCATCCTCGCGTCGGCGCCGCGGATGTCGTGCCGATCGTCCCGCTGGCGGAGGCGACGCTCGAGGCATGCCGCGACCTGGCCCACGAGGTGGGACACCGCATCTGGGACGAGCTGAAGGTGCCTGTCTTCTTTTACGGGCACGGCGAGCGGTGGCGCCTGGCCGACATCCGCGGTGGGCGCGCGACCCCCGACGTGGGCGGCCCGCCGCTCCATCCGACGGCCGGCGCGGTGTCCGTCGGAGCCCGGCCTCCCCTGGCCGCGTTCAACGTGATCCTCTACGACACCGACGTGGTGGCCGCGCGCGCGTTGGCCCGGTCGATCCGGGAAACGGAGTCCGGCATCCGTGGGGTGCAGGCGCTTGCGTTCGAGCTCTCGGGAAAACGAGTCCAGCTTTCGATGAACCTCTTCCGCCTCGAGGAGACCACACCCGCGCGGCTGATGGCCGAGCTCGAGCGCCGAGGGGTCGCGACCGGCGCACCCCAGGTCGTCGGACTGTGCCCGGCGTTTGCCGCCGATCGGGCGGCGGCGCACCGCGTCCTCGAGGGCCGGCTTGCCGCACGGGGCGCCTTGATCGGCCATCTCCGCGCGGTGCAGCTGGGGACCGAGGAGCACCTCGCGCTTGCGGCCCGCCTCTCGCGGACCGCCGATTGGCTGCACGACCTCGACGCCGGCCAGGACTCGTTCCTCGAGGCGGCCGAAAGGTCAGCGGCCCTGGTCCCGGTCCTGCGGGCCGGAGGGGTCCGGGACGACGAGGCTGAGACCTACCTTCGAACAGCGGCCCGCGGTCTGCGTCGTGCCATCACGCCGGCCACCGAGGCCGTCTACCGGGCGAGGGTCGAGGCGCTGGATCGTCGCATCGCCGAAGGCTAGCTCGTGGTGTCGAGGGTCACGGTGCAGGCGCCCCCGTCGACGGTGATTTGATAGCGGTCCGCCCCTGCGCCGTAATCGGATGATGTGTAGTCGGCCTGGCCGAAGGCGCCGAAGTGACGGCCGTCGGCGTCCAGGCTCACGGCTCCGCCCGAGACCTTGATCGACGCCGGCGCCGCGCTCGGCCGATGAACGTGCACCGTGAGCGCCCCACCGTTGATGCTGATCCCCACCGCCCCCGACGGCGGGCCGAGCGTGATGTCTTCCCGGCTCGCGCCGGTGTTCAGCTCCATCGAGGCCAGCTTGATTCCCGCCAGGTTCTGGACGTCGGTCGACGCGCCCGTGTTCTCGGTGATGCTCCACGCCACGTCAGGGTTCAGGTGAAGGTCGAGCACGAACCGCCGGCTCCCCAGGAAGTCGAAACCGCGGTTCGATTGTGAGATCTTCAGCGTGCCGCCCGCGCGGTCCAGCTCCACGTCGGGTGTGGCACCGCTGTATTCGATGTGTGCGCGATACAGGTCCTTGCCGAGTGAGCTGTCAGAAGAGATGGTGATCGAGGCGGAGCCGGCATCGATCTCCAGCGACATCCGCGATGCGCCGTTGCTGGTGTCGACCGAGTCAAGCGTCTGGTTGAGGCCGCCGTATGAAGCCGGCCCGACCACGATGTACGCGAGCGACCCCGCGATGGCGAGCACCACCACCACCGCACCGGCGACCTCGGCCGCCGCGCCCCGGATCGAATGAGCGATCACGAGCTCGAGGCCGATCACGATCAGGACCACAGGCCACAGGTCGAGCAAGAGGCCCAACCTGTCCGACGACAGCCGCCCCGTGTTGACAAGCAGCGCGAGGATGCCGCCAAGGATCAGCAGGGCAGGCCAGAAAAAGCCGCGGTAGCGCCTGTTCCGATTCATCGCTGGGCCCCAGTTTAGGGCCGCGTCGAGCGTCCCCTAAACCGGCGCCACCACCTCGAAGATGCCGGGCCTGTCGTGGCGCGCGGCCTCGATCAGGTCTGCTCCCGCCACGGTGGCCTGGACCGGGCGGCCCGAGACCAGGTAGGCGTTGGTGACACGGCGCAGGTCGTCCGCGGTCACTCCCAGCAAACGCTGCTTGAAACGCTCTCGGGCCTGACGAGTGAAGCCTGTGAAGCGGTTGGTGGCTTCACGGCGACCCTTGACGTCGGGTGATTCGAGAGGATCGACGTCCCCACACGCTCCGAGGATCGCCTCCTTGAGCGGCTCCGCCTCGATCTCCCCGTCGACCACCCAGCGCAGGGCGGCGTCGAAGGTGTCGTAGGTGCGCACCACGTTGGGATCCCTGTAGGAACCGAAGAAGAAGGTGCCGCTTGCGATCCCCGCCTGCGCGTAGCCCCCGTAGGCGCCACCCTTCTCACGCAGCTCGCGATGAAGGAACGTATCGCGCAGGTAGTTGGCCAGCACGAGCAGCGCGGGCGCATCCGGATGCGTGTAGCGGACGGTGCGGTACGTCCTCACGTTGAATGCGACCGGCACGGGGGCCGTGCGCGCTTCCGGCGCCGACTCCAGCGCCGCCGGCCTCATCGCACCGGTCGCGGCGCCGCCGGCGGGCACTCCCTCCACGAGCTCGGCGAGCAGCGGCTTGAGGGGCTGGATCATGCCCTCCTCGCACGTGACGACAATGCGCATCGAGGAGCTCCGGAATAGACGCGTGCGAATCTCGTCGAGCGCTGCGATCAGCGGCTCCAGCTCTGCTTCCTCCAGCCGCGCCAGGCGCCGCATCGTGTGGAGCATTCCGATGCCCTGCAGCCGGTCGTTGATCGCGCCCTCCGAGCTCAGCTTCGACGATGCGCGCAGCAGGGCGAACTGGAATCCGAGGCCGGCCAGCGAGCTCTCCAACCGCGTCGCGATCTCGGCGATGACCTCGCGCAGCCGCCGAGGCTCTACCTCCAGGCGCGTGACGAGGTCGGACACCAGCTCGATGAACCGGCCGGCATTGCGGTCGAGGGCCCGGCCCGACAGCACGAACGACTGCAGGTAGTCGTCGCGCTCCGCCAGCGACTGCACCTGCGCCGCGGCGCCGACGCCGCCGGTCACGCTGGCGATTCGTGCGGCGACCTCGGCGTAGTCCTGGCCCGCCGCGCCGCTGTGCGTCAGCACCCGGCTGAAAAGGGGCAGCAGGTCTTTCTGATCCGCGGTGAGCGTGGAGAAATCGCACCGCACGTCCAGGTAGGTGATGCCGTTGGTCGGCTGCGGGTAGAACTCGACCACGGCATCGCGAAGGCTCTCGTCCCGGCTGGGGACGTCATCGAAGCGCATCGGGATGTCAGTCAGCTCGAGCGTGGGAAGGACCGACAGATCCTGCCGCGCCTCCTGGTCCGCTTTCAACCGGAGCGCGTCCTCGACGATGCGGGCCTTGTCGGCTTCGGTCAGGGTCGACTCGACGCCCGCCAGCCGATCCAGCTCCACCTTGCGCTTGCGCTCTTCGAGGTCGGGGTCCGGCACGACCTTCAGGAGGGCACGGTGCGGGTTGTCGAGCAATTCCGCTCGGATCAGGTTTTCGAAGAAGCGGCCCTCGGAGCGCGCCCGCTGCAGCGTGTCGAGGTCGGCATCGAAGTTGAGCCCCGCGTACGGGTCGCCGCCGTACAGCACCGGCGCGACGGTGCCGAAGAGGACGCGGAGCGCATACGGGAAGCCGGCATTGGAACGCTCACGCTTCTCGAACTCGAGGTGATGGATCGCCGCGTCCACCTGGGACTGGTCGATCCCTTCGCTCGCCACCCGCTCCAGCGTGTCGAGCACGACCTGCTGCACCTTTTCCGCGTCCTCGACGGCGATGTCCTTCAGGCCCGCACCGAAAACCGACTCGCGGTAGTCCTCCTGCAGCCCTGTGCCGTCGGCCATCGCCGTGCCCAGGCGTGAGTCGATGAGGGCTTTGCGCAGTGGCGACCCGGCGTTCGCGAGCAGGACCTCGGACAGCACCTTCATGGCCAGCAGCCGGAACGAGTCGGAGGTCGGGATGGTCACCCACGCCACCAGCGCCTGAGCCTTGCGCGAGTGGTCCTCGCCCGCCTGCACCGGGTAGGGCTCGACGGCCGTGACCGGCCTCTTGAACCGGCTGACGTCGCGCATCGGCGTGCCAGCCGGCGCCCGCTCGAACCTGGAGAGGACGTTGCGTTCGATCGTCTCGAGGGTGCGCTCCAGCGGCTGATCGCCGTACGTATAGAAGCAGGCGTTGCTCGGGTGGTAGTTCACCGCGTGGAACCGCCGCAGCGCCTCCCAGGTCAGGTTCGGGATGTCCTGTGGGTCACCGCCCGAAACGTTCTCGTAGGTCAGCCCCGGGAAAAGCGTCTTGCCGATCACGCGGTTCGTCGCCTCGTGCGCGGAGGCGAGCGCGCCCTTCATCTCGTTGAAGACGACCCCCTTGTACCGCAGGCCGCTCGCCGGATCGGCGGGGTCCTCGAACTCGAATCGGATGCCTTCCTGCTTGAACGCGTCTTCCGGGAGGCGAGGGAAGAACGTCGCGTCGAGGTAGACGTCCAGGAGGTTGACATAGTCCTTCGCGTTGCGCGTGCTGAACAGGTAGATGGTCGAGTCGGCGGCGGTGAACGCGTTCATGAACGTCGCCAGCGACCGCCTGGTCATGCTGAAGAACGGGTCACGGACCGGGTAGCGCTCTGAGCCGGCGAGGACCATGTGCTCGAGGATGTGCGCGACACCGGTCGAGTCGCTGGGGGCGGTCGGGAAGAAAACGGCGAATCCGTTGTTGTCGTCGGGGCACTCGATGTGGATGTGGCGCGCGCCGGTGCGATCGTGCGCGAGCTCCACAAAGGTGCCCTCGAGCCGCTCGAGGGGCTCGCGGCGCACCACCGTGTAGCCGCCGAGCGTCGTCCTGTCTCTTGCCGTGCTGCTCGCCATGACCGTGAACCGTCCAGTCTAGGATTTGAATGGAATGCAGTTCAGTCCCGCCGAGCTGGACTTCCTGCGGTCGCAGCGAATCGGTCGCTTCGCGACCGTCAGCCCTAGCGGCTGGCCGCACGTGGTGCCCGTCATGTACGCCGTGGACGACATTGGCTCGCTCGAGTTCGACGTGGACGGCATCAAGCTGCGCAACCTCAAGGCCGAGCCGCGCGCGGCGATGGTCGTCGACGCGATGGGCCCGCGCCGCGGCCTGGCGATCCAGGGCCGTGTCGAGCTGATAGCGTCCGAGCGGGCGCGGCTCATACCGGTGAGCAAGTTCGCCTGGGGCCTTTGACCCGACTCGCGGCGCTCTCCCTGGTCCTGTTCGTGGTGGTCACCGCATGCGGCGCGGGATCCGGCAGCGCAAGCTCGCCGTCACGGGTCGGCGGAACGCCGATACAGTCGCCGCCCATCTCCACCGAATGGACCGAGTACCACCGCGACGGCGCTCGGTCGGGCCAGGGTCCTTCAGATCCCCCGCTGACCTCCCCAAGCGTGGCCTGGAAGGCCTCCGTGGATGGCGACGTATACGCGTCGCCGCTGATCGTCGGGGGCCACGTCTTCGTCGCCACCGAGGACAACACCGTGTACGCCCTCGACCTGTTCACCGGTTCCACGATCTGGAAGACCCACCTCGGAACGCCGGTCGATGCGGCATCGCTGCCCTGCGGAGACATCGGCCCGATCACCGGCATCACGGGGACGCCGGCGATCGATGCTGCTGCCGGGCGCCTCTACGTGGTGGCGTACCTGCGGACGCGCCACCACATGCTCTTCTCACTGGACCTGGTCGACGGGAGCATCAGGTCGCAGCAGGACGTCGACCCTTCGGGTTCCACACCCGCGGTGGAGCAGCAGCGCGGCGCGCTCGCCATCGCCTCGGGATATGTGTACGTCCCGCTGGGCGGCCTCTACGGCGACTGCGGGCAGTATCACGGCTACCTGGTCGCGGTTCCCCTGGCCGGTGGTGCCGCCTTTGCCTACCGCGTTCCCGCGGCGGCGGGGGCGGGACTCTGGAGCGCGATGGGCCCGACGGTGGCCGCGAACGGCGATGTCTACGTGGTGTCGGGCAATGCCACATCGGGGTCCGGGTTCGCCTACAGCAATTCTGTGATCGAGCTGTCGCCGACCCTTCGCGTCAAGTCTTACTTTGCACCCTCGAATTGGGCCTCGCTGGATGCGAGCGACACCGACCTCGGGTCGGTGGGCGCGACCCTGCTCCCGCAGCTGGGTCTGGTGGTGGCCGTCGGCAAGGACGGGATCGCCTACGTGCTGAGGGCGGGACGGCTCGGCGGCATAGGCGGACAGGTCGCAAGCCGCAAGGTTTGCGCCGGCGCCTGGGGCGGAACCGCGTGGCTCGGCTCGATGGTGTTCGTACCGTGCCGCGACGGGCTCGCCGCGCTTTCGGTCGGCCCGGCGTCCGTCCGCCTGGCATGGTCCGACGCGCGGCCGGCGATGGCGTCACCGATCGTGGCCGCCGGCGCGGTCTGGGCGGTGGACGCGTACTCGGCCACGCTGTACGCGATCAACCCGGCCAGTGGTGCCGTGCTCTACTCGACGCGCCTGGCTCACACCAAGCATTTCAGCTCCCTCGCCGCGACGGAAGGCTTCGTCATTGCGCCGGCGGGCGACGAGATCGAGGCGATCCTGACCCTCGGTTCGTAAGCCTCAGCCCTGGATTTCGCGCAGCAGGTTCGCCATCTCCAGCGCCGCCTCAGCGGCCTCGGCGCCCTTGTTGTTCTTTGGGCCCGAGCGCGCCAGTGCCTGTTCCCTGTCCTCCGTGGTCAGGACACCGAAAGCGATGGGAACCCCCGTGTCGAGCTGGACCTGCATCAGACCGGCGGCCGCCTGCATGGCCACGATCTCGAAGTGAAAGGTCTCGCCGCGGATCACACAGCCGAGGCAGACGATCGCATCATGGCCGCCTTTCTCGGCCAGCGCGAGCGCGGTCACCGGCAGCTCCAGCGAACCCGGCACCCAGTAGACGTCCGGCTCCTCCGCCCCGTGTTCCGCCAGCGCCGAGACAGCAGCTCGAAGCAGGCGTTTGGTCACGTCCTCGTTGTAACGCGCGACGACGATGGCAACGCTCAGCCCGGCGCCGCTCAGCTCGGGCCTGGAGCCCTTCTCACCCACGTCGCGGATTACAGCAGATGCCCGAGCTTGTCTTTCTTGGTCTTGAGGTAACGCTCATTGTGCGGATTCGCCGGGACCTGGATCGCCACTCTTTCCACCACCTCGAGCCCGAAGCCTTCGAGGCCATAGATCTTCTTGGGGTTGTTGGTGAGGAGGCGGATCTTGCGCACGCCGAGGTCGTAGAGGATCTGGCTCCCGATGCCATAGTCGCGCTTGTCGGGAGGATGGCCCAGCGCCTCGTTGGCCTCCACGGTGTCGAGCCCGAGGTCCTGAAGGTTGTAGGCGTGCAGCTTGTCGAGCAGGCCGATCCCGCGTCCCTCCTGGTGGCGGATGTAGAGGATGACGCCGGTGCCTTCCGCCGCGATCATCTCCATGGCGGCGTGCAGCTGCGCGCCGCAATCACAGCGAAGGCTGCCGAAGATGTCTCCGGTCAGGCACTCGGAATGCGCGCGTAGGAGAACCGGTCTTGCGGCGTCGATCTGGCCCAGCACCAGAGCCAGATGGTTCTCGTGCCGAAGGACGTCCTCGTATGCGTACAGCTTCCAGGCCAGGGGTTCAGGGTCTCCGATGGGGATCGTCGCCTCGACGCGGCGTACGACCAGCTTCTCGTTGCGCCGCCGGTAGGCGATGAGCTGCTCGACCGTGATGAGCTTGATCCCGTGCTCGTCCGCAAACGCCTCCAGGTCCGGCATGCGGGCCATCGTTCCGTCGGGCTTCATCAGCTCGGTGATCACCCCGGCCGGATAGAGGCCGGCCAGGGTGGCCAGGTCGACGGCGGCTTCGGTCTGGCCGGCCCGCGTCAGCACACCGCCCGGGGCGGCACGAAGCGGAAAGGTGTGACCGGGCATCGAGAAGTCCGAAGCCGTGGCGCGCGGATCGAGCACCTTGCGGATGGTGGCCACGCGATCGTGGGCCGAGGCGCCGGTGGTGGTCACGTCCCTGGCGTCGATGCTGACGCTGAAGGCGGTGCCGAGCCGGCTTGTGTTGTGCTCGACCATGGGCGCGATGCCGAGCTGGTCGAGGCGCTTGGAGATCACGGGCAGGCAGACGAGCCCCGAACCGTGGCGGGTCATGAAGCTGACGTGATCCGGGGTCACCAGCTCGGCGGCGACGACCAGATCGCCCTCGTTCTCTCGATCCTCGTCGTCGACCACGATCACGAACTTGCCGTTCTTGAAGTCCTCGACCGCCTCGGGAACTGTGGCCAGGCCCATCTCTTTGCTGAGGAAGTCTACCGGCGGAGGTTGCGGGCTACGTAGCGGGCGAGCACGTCGGCCTCGAGGTTGACGATCGAGCCGCGCCGGTAGTCGCGGGCGGTCGTCATCTCGAGCGTGGTCGGGATGAGGGCGACTTTGAACGTGCCCGGCGGCTTGTCGACAGCCGCGACGGTCAGGCTGATGCCGTCCACGGCGATCGATCCCTTGTAGGCGACCAGGCGCGCGATCGTCGCGGGAAGCTCGATCGTGAGCTCGCGACCCGACGCCGCGGTCTGCACGGACAGGACCTTCGCGGTGCAGTCCACGTGCCCCTGGACGAGGTGCCCGTCGAGGGTGGCGCCGGCGTTCAACGGGAGCTCCAGGTTGACGCCATCCCCAGGCTTCAACGTCCCGAGGTTGGTGCGGCGAATGGTCTCGGGCACGACGTCGGCGTAAAAGACCGGCCCGCGCTTCTGGACCACGGTCAGGCAGCACCCGTTCACGGCGACGCTGCCGCCGCGCTTGAGATGCCTGGCGATCCAGGCGTGGTCGATCGCGATCCGGCCTTCGCGGACCCCCACGACCGCGGCGCAGGCGCTAACGATCCCGGTGAACATCCACATAGCCCCTGAGCAGGTGGTCTTCGCCGAGACGCGTCACATCGACCTCTTTGAGCCTCACCCCTGCAGCGAGTGTCTCGACGCCCGCTCCGCCCAGGGGACCGGGTGCCTCGCGGCCGCCCAGCAGGATCGGCGCCACGTACACGCAGACCTTGTCGACCAGGCCCTGGGCCACGAACGCGGCATGCACCTCTGCGCCTCCTTCGACGAGCACGCTGAGCACCTCCCTCCGGCCGAGCTCGTCCAGGAGGGCGGCCAGTGAGACACGACCGTCTGCCTCGGCCGGCAGCTTGAGCACTTCGGCCGAGCCGACCCGGCCCGCCCGAGTCGCGGCGATGAGCGTGTTGGCTCCGACCACCCGCGCCGACTGCCGGATCCGCAGGCTCGAGTCGAGCACCACGCGGAGAGGCTGGCGTCCCTCCTGGCCGTCGAGGCGCGTGGTCAGCTCGGGGTCGTCGGCGATCACAGTGTTGATGCCGACGAGTATGGCGTCGTGCTGGTGGCGCAGCCGGTGGGCGTGAAGCCGCGACTGCTCGCCGCTGATCCATCGAGAGTCGCCCGTGCGCGTGGCGATCTTGCCGTCGAGGCTCATCGCCCACTTGGCGGTCACGAACGGGCGGCCGGTGAGGCGGCTCTTGACGAAGAACTCGTTGAGCCGCTGGGCGCGCTCCTCGTGGAGCCCGATCGACGTCTGGATCCCGGCCTCGGTCAGCGCCTTGACGCCGGCGCCTCGGACCCTTGCGTCCGGGTCGATCATCGACACGACCACGCGCTCGAGGCCGGCCTCGACGATGGCGTCGGCACAGCACGGTGAGCGGTGGGCGTGCGTGCAGGGTTCGAGGTTGACGTAGAGGGTTCCGCCGCGGGCGCGGTCGCCGGCCGCGGCGAGGGCGAGCTCCTCGGCGTGGGGTTCGCCTTTGGCCGGGTGGAAGGCCTCGCCGGCCAGTCGCCCGTCGCGATCGAGCACCACCGCACCGACCATCGGGTTGGGGCTGGTGCGGTAGTCGGCGCGGGCCGCCAGCTCGAGGGCGCGCGCCGACCAGTGAAGGTCAGTGTCGCGCTGCCGCGATTCTTCCTCCAGGGGATGTGGCTCAGCTGTCATTGAAACAACCGAATCAGGTCTATGAGATTCTCCATCCTGCTTTCCAGCAGCTGCTGGATCCAATGTTCGTTCTTTGTCACTCACTTACCGGGTCACGGCCCGGCCCTCAGTGATCTGAAGAGTGAGTTATAGGTGAACAAGCCCTCGGGCTATTAGTACCGGTCAGCTCAAAGAATTGCTTCTCTTACACCCCCGGCCTATCAACCTGGTTGTCTACCAGGGCCCTTACCCGGTTAACCCGGTGGGAGACCTTATCTTGGAGTTGGCTTCGCACTTAGATGCTTTCAGCGCTTATCCAAACCGGCCATGGCTACCCGGCGCTGCCACTGGCGTGACAACCGGTACACTAGCGGGCCGTTCAACCCGGTCCTCTCGTACTAGGGTCAACCCTCCTCAAGT
>DATEHQ010000099.1:0-30834 GCA_035279525.1 Candidatus Dormiibacterota bacterium | reverse complement strand
GTGATGTTGGCGGCGGGGCGCCCCGCGCAGTTGCTGTCCGCCTGCTCGACCGGACCGCACGGGATGGACACGATGCGGCCCGTGACGGTGCCGGTGTCCGGCGTGGGGGTCGACCCCGGAAACTGGTAGGCGCCGCAGGCGGCGGCGGCCAGGAGGACGAGGCCCGCCACGATCGTATTTCTCATCCCTGAAGGAACGCCGGCGCCGCCTCAGAGGTCACGTTTGGCCGCGGGGCGGGCCGAATGCGGCGCGCTAGTGTTGTCCGTTGTTGCCCGGTGGCCAAGTGGTAAGGCAGAGGACTTTGGATCCTCGACCGAAGGTTCGAATCCTTCCCGGGCAGCCAGGCCGGAGCTCAAGCCGGCCCCTGCGGGCGGACAGGACGGAGGGCCGTTAACAGGCTGCATTCCCTATCCGCGCCCGTGGTCCTAACTTCGCTTCGTGCAAACCCATTTCCGCCTCATACCGGGATGGAAGCGACTCGTCCTTTTCGGCGCGCCGCTTGTGCTTGGCGCTGCCGCGGTGGTGGGCGCCCACATCTACGCCGCGGCCGCGCCGCCGGCGCAAACGCAGAACCTTCCCGCCAACCCGGCACTGGACATCCCGCCCGCCACCGGCCTGCTGGTGGACGTGTCCGGCGCCGTGGAGCGGCCAGGTCTCTACCGGCTGCCGAGGGGTGACCGTGTATACGACGCGATCGCGGCCGCCGGCGGCCTGAGCGCAGACGCCGACATGTCCAAGCTGCCCAACCTCGCGGGCCGGCTCAAGGATGGTGAGCAGGTCAAGGTCGGCTTCGCGCGCACCACGTCGGGCACGGTGATCGTGCGCACGAACCTCAACACGGCGACCCTGGAGGAGCTCGAGACCGTGCCGGGGTTCACCCCGGCTTTCGCCCAGGACTGCATCGACTACCGCACCAATTACGGCGGTTTCCAGAACACGCGCGAGCTGGTCGAGATCCTCGGCATGAGCGAGGCGGAGTACGTGATCGCGCGAAGGTACCTGACCCTGTGAACCGCTACCCGGCCCTTGTCCTGTCCGTGGCCTGGTGCGCGTCACTGGCCGCGGCCGTCGTGCTGGCGCCCTCGAGTCCGATGCTGGGCGCGATCGCCGTCGCCCTTGCGCTTCCATGTCTTGCCCTGGCGATTGTCCTCAGGCCGGCCGTGATTGCGCTGGCTCTGGCCTTCGCCCTGCTCGCCGTGGGTCGCGCCGAGCTTCCGCCGGTCGACCCGCAGCTGCCCTCCCGAGCGGCCGCGCTGGCCGGACGGATCGCGACGCTGACAGCCCGCGTCACCGACGATCCCCGTCCGTCCGGCGCGGGTGAGGAGGTGCTCGTCGCGCCGGACAGGATCGCGTCGGCCGGCGGTGCGCTGGCCGGGATCGGCAACCTCCTGGTCAGGTGGCGTGGCCCGAGTGAGGCCGCCTACGGCGACGAGGTCCAGGCGACCGGCAAGCTCACGCTTCCGCGTGACCTGCCGGCTTTCGACAGGCGGGCCTACCTCGCCCAGCGCCAGGTCTACCTCGAGCTGCAGGCGACAAGCCTCGACGTCCTGGATTCCGGCTGGTCGATCACGGCGCTGCCCGCGTGGCTCCGCTCGCGCTACACCGCCGCCCTCGACCAGGCCGTGCCCGCTCCGCACGCTGCAGTCCTGCTCGGCATCGTGCTCGGCATCCGCCAGGGCATCCCAGGCGACCTCCAGCAGGCGCTCATCGCCACCGGTCTCATCCACCTGCTGGTGCTCAGCGGATTGAAGGTTGCCGTCTTCGCGCGCATCGTGCAGGGCGCGCTGCGGCCGATCCTCGGCCGCCTCGCCACCTGGCCGAGCATCGGCGTGATCGCTGTGTACGCCATGGCCGGCGGCGCGAGCCCGGCTGCGATCCGAGCCGCCGCCATGGGGGGACTCGCGCTCGCCGCTTCGCACCTCGGCCGGCCCACGCACGTCTGGACGTCGCTCGGCCTGGTCGCGGCCGCCATGCTTGGATGGCATCCGGAGCTCGCCTGGGACGTCGGCTTCCAGCTTTCCTTCGCCGGTACGGCGGCGATCATCCTCCTGACTCCATCGATCGAGAGTCGCATTCTCTTCGTTCCTCACCTCCTGCGCGAGCCCTTTGCCGTGACCTGCGCAGCCCAGGTGGGGACGCTGCCGATGATGGCGACCGACTTCCACGTCTTCTCGCCCATCGCCCCGCTCGCCAACGCGCTCACGCTGCCGATCCTTCCGCTCGTCGTCGCCAGCGGCCTGTTGCTCGGACCACTGTCTTTTTTGCCAGAGGTGGCGCGCGCCGTCGCCATACCGATCACCGGCTTGCTCGCCTACATCGAACAAGTGGCGGGGGTGCTCGCCCGCGTGCCCGCCGCGGCAATCTCGATTCCAACCTTTCCGACCTGGCTCGGTGTTGCGTACTACTCAGCGCTGGGGCCGGCGATCGTCGCGGGCCACTCGGTTGGGCGCAAACGAGCGATCGCCCTTGGGGCGACAATCGCGGCGCCGCTGGTGATCTCGATCACAGCTCTCGCCCTGTGGGCCAACGCACCGCCCCAGGTGATCGTGATGGCGGTGGGCGACGGACAGGCAATCCTGTTCCGCGCGTCGAGCGGAACGATCCTGGTCGACGGTGGACCAAGCCCATCGAAGCTCGTCGACGCCCTGGGCACCGAGCTGCCGCCATGGCAATCGAGGCTCGATGCGCTGGTGATCACCTCACCCGGCCTCGGCCACATTGGCGGTCTGGCCGGCTTCGATCGCCCTGTTGGCACGGCCCTGGTGCCCGACGCCGGTCTGAGCGGCAGCGCATGGCGCACGGCCGCCCTGGAGGCGGCCACGAGAGGCGCTTCCATCCGGAAGCTCTTGGCCGGACAGGTGCTGAGCGTCGCCGGATTCAGGCTCGAGGTCGTGGCTCCCGAGCCCGGCTCACCCGGAGACGTGGTGGGCGCCGCCGACGTCGCGCTCCGGGTCGTCGCGCCCGACGGTCGGAGCTTCTGCGACCTCAGCGACCTCGACGTCGATGGCCAGACGATCGCCGCTGCGCGCTTCCGCGGCAGCTGCTCCTACCTGTTGCTGCCCAGCGGCGGCCGCAGCCTGCTGTCGCCGGAACTCGAGCGGGTCGCGATCTCTTCGACGACCCAGCTCATCGTGTCGCGCGGCGCCGGCCGTCTTGCCGCGGGCTATCCGCCGTCCGTGCTCCGCACCGACCAGGAGGGGACGATCGCCATGCCCCTGTAGGCTGTTCGACGATGCCGCGCGCAGCAGGCCGCGAGGCCGCGACCGCCCTCCTGCTCCACGGTGAGGAGCGCTTCCTCGTCGAGGACAGGGCGAGACGGACCGTCGACGCCTGGCGAAGCGAGCTCGTCTCCGACTTCGGCCTGGAGTTGATCGAAGGGCCGGGGCTCAGCGCGCAGCGGCTCCAGGACGCCGTCCTGCAAGCGCCCTTCCTGGATCCCTTCAGGATCGTCTACGTCCGCGGGCTGCCTGCCCAGCGAGCCGACGGGCTGGCGAGTGCTGTTGCGACCATCCCTGCTTCCACGCGGTTGCTCATCACCGTGGCGGGGCGCATCAACGCTTCCAACAAGCTCGCGAAGGCGATCACCGCGGCGGGCGGCTCGATAGAAGAGATGCCTCATCTGCGCGGCCGCGCGCTCAGCGACTGGGCGGCGAAACGGGCGGTCGAGGTGCACGGACTCACCCCGGCGCATGCGGCGCAGGTGGTGCGCGTCACGCCCGGTGACCTCGGAGTCATCGACTCGGAGCTGACCAAGCTCGCCGCGTACAAATCATCGGGCGCCAGGCTCACCAACGAGGTCGTGGCCGACCTCCTGGCAGGCGGCCGCGAGGACGAGATCTTCAAGCTGACCGACAACCTGCTTCCTTCGCCGACCGCACAGGCGCTCGAGATCGCGCGCGGCCTGACGCGGGGAGGCATGCAGCCGACCTCGGTCGCCTACCGGATGGCGCGTCACATCGCCCTGGTGCTCGAGGTGTGCGCACGTCGTGAGCGCGGTGAGTCGCTGCAGCAGGTCCAGGACGTCATGGCCGAGCACCGGTTCGTCGTGCAGAAGGCCTACGACGCGGCACAGGACGCTGATCCGGTGCGACTCGAGCGAGCGCTCGGGCAGATCCGCGACTACGAATGGGAGGTCAAGTCCGGCCAGGTCGACGCCGAACTTGGTCTCGACGTGCTGCTGACCCGCCTGTAGCGGCGGGCCGACGCTACTTTTTCTTCGCTTGAGCGGGAGCTTTGGGCTGAGCCGCGCCCCTCGATGGGGCAGAGGAGGCCGCAGCCTTCTTTCCCTTACCCGTGGGCGCCGGAGTCGCGATCGCGAGCCTGGCCATCTGCCGGGCCAGGCGCGACTTGCGGCGGGCCACGTTGTTCGGGTGAAGGATTCCTTTGGCCGCGGCGCGGTCCAACGCGCGCACCGCGGAGAGCGCTATCGCGTATCTCTCCGACTCCGCGACGGGACCTTCGTTCAGCGCCTTGCGTGACTTGACGACCATGGTCTTGACCTCAGAGCGCACGGCGCGGTTGCGCACAGCGCGCCGCGCGCCGGCTCGCGCCTGCTTCTTCGCCGAAGCGGTTCGCTTAGCCACGAGCCATCACCACAAGGAGGTTCAAAGTCACGAAGTTAGGATTATAGGGGCCAGTGGAATTCGAGCTCGCCGGGAAGCGCCCAAAGGTGCATCCCGATGCTTACATCGCGCCGACTGCGGTCCTGATCGGAGATGTCGAAGTTGGAGCAGGCGCCAGCGTGTGGTTCGGCGCGGTGCTGCGAGGGGACGAGGCGAAGATCACCGTCAGCGAGGGCGCGAACGTCCAGGACAACGCCGTCATCCACTGCGCGGAGAATCTGCCGACGCTCATCCACCGCAACGCCAGCGTTGGACATTCGGCGCAGCTCGAAGGCTGCATAGTCGAGGAGGGCGCGCTCGTGGGGATGGGCGCGACGATGCTTCAGCGCAGCCGGCTCGGCGCGGGTTCGATGCTCGCCGCCGGCGCGGTGCTGCAGGAGGGGGGCGAGATCCCGCCTCGGCACATGGCGGCCGGAGTGCCGGCGACCGTGAGGAAAGAGCTGGCCGGTTCGTCGGGCAGCTGGGTCGGCACGACCGCCCGGCACTATCGCGACCGCGCAGCCAAATATCGAGCGCACCTCAAGCGACCCGGCGATTGAAACTCGCGCTCCCCGCGCGCGCCAAGCTCAACCTCGAGCTGGAGGTCGTCTCGCGCCGTGACGATGGCTTTCACGAGCTGCGCACCACGTTCCAGGCCGTCGAGCTCCATGACCTGCTTCAGGTCGAAGACGCAGCTGAAGCGTCGCTGACCTCCGACGGGTTCCACATCAAGCGCGGCGACGAGAACTCGGTGCTTCGCGCGCAGCGAACACTGGAAGAGTCGGCGCATCGGAAGCTTCCGGCACGATTCCACCTGCACAAGCGCATCCCGCCAGGCTCCGGGCTGGGGGGCGCGAGCTCCGACGCCGCCGCGGTGCTGCGGGGCCTCGCCGCGATCTACAGGCTCGATGTCGACCTGGCGGCGGTGGCGCGCGAGGTGGGCGCCGACGTCCCGTTCTTTCTCCTCGGCGGAAGAGCACGGGCGGAGGGCCGCGGCGAACATCTCTCACCGCTCGAGATGGATCCCGCGTGGTTTGTGATCGCCTGGCCGGGGATCGAACTGTCGACGGCGGACGTTTACCGTGCGTGGGACGAGGTCAAGGGTGAGGGTCCGAACCACCTGCGTCGCGCGGCGGAAATCGTCGAGCCCGCGCTCGAGGATTTCGCGAGCAGGCTCGGCGCGGGCTGGCAGATGACCGGCAGCGGCTCGGCCTTTTTCATTCGCTGCACCGGCCATGATGAAGCGAACCGCAAGGTTGCCGCGATCGAGTCGCTGCGTTGCTGGACGAGCATCACGCAAGCGATCGGGCCCTGGGCTTGATCAGAAAGACCACCGCCGTCTGGGCCGGCAAGGCGACGGGAGCGCTGAGCCGCTTCACTCGGCGCGGGGGTGGAACGACCCTGCCCGGCGACGTCGCGCGTGTGATCGACCCCCGAATCCTGACCGAGCTGAGTCAGGACCTCACGCACGGTTCGATAGTGATCACGGGCACCAATGGCAAGACCACGACCTCACGCCTGATCAGCTGGTTGCTCGAGGGCGCCGGCCACAAGACGGTGGCCAATCGCGCCGGGGCCAACCTCATCTTCGGCGCCACCGCGGCGGCGCTCGGTCAGGCCGACCTGATGGGGCGCTTGAAGGCGGACTGGGGCGTCTTCGAGATCGACGAGGCAAGCCTGCCCAGGGCAGTCGAGGAGCTCAAGCCCAGGGCCGCGCTCGTGATGAACCTGTTCAGGGACCAGCTCGATCGATACGGCGAGCTCGAGTCGATCGCGAAGCGGATCGAGGGAGCGCTGCAAGTGCTGCCGGAGGAGTCGACCGCCATCCTCAATGCGGATGATCCTCGCGTCGCGGAGATCGGCCTCGGCCTGAAGCGCAAGCCACTCTGGTACGGCCTGGACGACACCTCGGTCGCGAGCAGTCAGCTGCCTCATGCGGCCGATGCCCGGACGTGCCCGAGGTGCGGCGCGAGCCTCGTCTTCGATGCGGTCTACGTCGGTCACGACGGCGTCTACCGATGTCCGAATGGCGACTTCGCCCGACCATCCCCGGACATCACGGCCACCGGCATCACGCTCAATGGTTTCGAAAGCCTGAGCGCCAGCGTCGAGGGCACGAAGGTCGACGTCCCGCTCGGCGGTCTCTACAACGCCTACAACATCCTCGCGGCCTTCGCCACCGCGCAGACGATCGGTCTGGACGCGAAGTACGTCGCCGAACGCTTACGCACGTTCCAGGCCGCTTTCGGCCGCCAGGAACGCATGGAGTTTCGCGGTCGCAAGCTCAACCTGGTCCTGTCCAAGAACCCCGCCGGATTCAATGAGACCCTGCGCACCGCGGTCGAGCTCGCGCACGGCACGAGCTTTCTGCTCGGCCTCAACGACCGCAAGGCCGATGGCACCGACGTGTCATGGATCTGGGACGTCGACTTCGAGGAGCTGCGGGGCAGGGCGCATGTCGTGATCCCCGCGGGGAACCGCGCGCACGACCTCGCGGTCAGGCTCAAATACGCCGAGATCAAAGCCGAGGCGCCACAGACTGACCCAGGCAGGGCTCTGGACGAGCTCATCAAGAACACCACAGAAGGCGAAACCGCCCACCTGCTGTGCACGTACACGGCGATGCTCGACCTGCGCGCGGAGCTGGTCAGACGTGGCTGGGCCAGGCCGTACTGGAGCACCTGAGGCAGCAGATGAGATTCACCGTCGGCTGGCTCTACCCGGACCTGATGAACATCTACGGTGACAGGGGCAACATCCTCACCCTGCTGAGGCGAGCCCAGTGGCGGGACTACGAACCCAGGCTGCTCGAGCTCGGCCGCGGAACCATCGAGCAGATGGACGAGGTCGACGTGTTCTTCTTCGGGGGCGGGCAAGACCGCGAGCAGGCGCTGGTGTACGAAGACCTTCTCGAGTTCAAGCAGCCGCCCCTCGAGCGCGCGGTCGCGGAGGGTGCGCAGGTGCTTGCCGTCTGCGGCGGCTATCAGCTGCTCGGGCACTACTACCAGACAGCGGAGGGAGAGCGCTTCCCGGGCATCGGCCTGATCGACGTGCGCACCGAAGCCGGGAAGAAACGCTTCATCGGCGATGTCGTGGTCGAGACGCGCATCGCTCAGCTCAGACCCAGCACGCTGGTCGGTTTCGAGAACCACAGCGGGAGGACGTTTCTCGGGCCCAAGGCAAAACCGCTCGGCAAGGTGGTTCTCGGCCACGGCAACAATGGGTCCGACGGCCATGAAGGGGTGGTGCAGGGCGGTGTGCTCGGCACGTACCTGCACGGCAGCCTACTGCCTAAGAATCCCCACCTTGCCGATCACCTGATCCTCGCCGCGCTCAGGCGTCGCGGCGTCGCCGAGCTTTCGCCGCTCGACGACTCGGCTGAGCTGGCCGCGCACGAGCGGATCCTTCAGCGCGCACAACGACGGTAGCTCGCGATCCGTTGCCGTTCCGCGGGGCGGCGCCTTCTGTCGCGTTGCCCGCGAAGGCCCTCGCCCTCGATGAGGTGAGCGCCTCCCGCAGGACCTGGTCAATGGACTCGACCATCTCGAAGTGCATCTCCTTGCGCAGGTCGCGGGGGATGTCCTCGAGGTCGGCCTCGTTGCGGTTCGGCACGATCACCCGGCGAAGGCCCGCGCGGTGCGCCGCCAGCACCTTTTCCTTGATCCCTCCGATCGGCAGCACCCGGCCGCGCAACGTGATCTCGCCGGTCATGGCCACGTCGTCCCTCACCGGCCGGCCGGTGAGGATCGACGCCATCGCGGTCAGCACGGTCACACCGGCCGACGGTCCCTCCTTCGGCTGCGCGCCTGCCGGCACGTGGACGTGGATGTCGTTCTTGTCGAAGAGCACCGGGTCGATGCCGAGGTCGCCGGCGCGCGACTTGAGGTAGGAAAGCGCGGCGGTCGCGGACTCCTTCATCACGTCGCCCAGCTGACCGGTGAGCTTCAACTCTCCTTTGCCCGGCGTCAGGGCCGCCTCGACGAAGATGATCTCGCCACCCGTCGGCGTCCACACGAGCCCGGTGGCGATGCCCGGGCGGTCGATGCGCTCGGCCACGTCGTCGAAGAAGCGACGCTTGCCCAGCGCGGCGCGCACTCGCTTGACGTCATCCACCAGCTTTCGGGCGCGCCTGGCCGTGGACATCTCTGCGACGTCGCGCCGCATCACTGATGCGATCTCCCGTTCGAGGTTGCGCACGCCGGCCTCCCGCGTGAACTGGCGGATGATGAGTCGAATCGCATCCTCGGACAGCGTCACCTCACCGGTGCGGAGGCCGTGCGCAGCGAGTTGCTTCGGGATCAGGAAGCGCTCCGCGATCTGGACCTTCTCCTCCTCGGTGTAGCCCGACAGGTTCAGCACCTCCATCCGGTCGCGCAGCGCGGGCGGGATGGTCTCGAGAGTGTTCGCCGTGGTGATGAACATCACCTTCGAAAGATCGAAGGGCACGTCGAGGTAGTTGTCGCGAAAGTCCTTGTTCTGCTCGGGGTCGAGCACTTCGAGCAGAGCCGACGACGGGTCACCCCGCCAGTCGGAGCCGATCTTGTCCACCTCGTCGAGCATGAAGACCGGGTCGTTCGACTCCGCGCGGCGGATCGCCTGCAGGATTCGGCCTGGCATGGCGCCGATGTAGGTACGCCTGTGGCCGCGGATCTCGGCCTCGTCGTGCACGCCGCCGAGCGACGCCCGCGCGAACTTGCGGCCCATGGCTCGCGCGATCGAATGTCCGAGGGACGTCTTGCCCACCCCGGGCGGACCGACGAAGCACAGGATCGGCTCGCGGCCGCGGTCGGCCGAGCCCCGCTCCTGCTTGAGCTTGCGGACCGCGAGGTGCTCGACGATGCGCTGCTTCACTTTGTCGAGGTCGTAGTGGTCGGCATCGAGGATCTCGCGTGCCTTCTTCACGTCGACCTCGCCGCCCGTCGAGACGTTCCAGGGCAGCGAGACGATCAGCTCGAGGTACGTCCGGATGACGGAGGACTCCGGCGAAGCGGAAGGAATCCGCTCGAGCCGCGCGATCTCGCGCTCCGCCTCTCGCTTCGCCTCCGGCGGCAGCTCGGCTTTGTCGATCCGCTCGCGCAGCTCGCCGAGCTCCGCATGCTCGCTGTCCAGCTCACCGAGCTCGCGCTGGATCGCCTTCAGCTGTTCGCGCAGGAAGTACTCGCGCTGGGCCTTGCCCATCTGCTCTTCGGCCTGCGTCTGGATCTTCCGACCCAGCTCGAGCACCTCCAGCTCGTGGGACATGTGCCCGAGCAGCTTTTCGAGCTTCGCCTTCGCCGAGTCCAGCTCGAGCACCTCCTGGCGCTGCTCGGTCGTGAGGCGGATGTGGTTGGCGATGTAGTACGCGAGGTGCAGGGGGTCGTCGATCGATCCCGCGGCGCCGGCCAGCTCGGCCGGCAGGTGCGGCGCCAGCGTGACCAGCTGCTGGAACGAGCTGATGGCCCGACGCATGAGCGCTTCGCGTTCGATGGTCAGGAAGTTCTCGGTCGACTCGGGGAGCATCTCGACCGCGCACTCGAGGTACGGGTCTTCATGCCGCGCTTCGGTGAGGCGGATGCGGCGCAGACCGAGCACCGCAAGCTGAACGGTGCCATCGGGCAGCTTGAGCAGGTGCTGGACGCGGACCATCGCGCCGACATGGTGGATGTCCTTGAACGTGACCTCTTCGGCGGTCTCGTCGAGCTGCGTCGCCACCGCTATGTGGCGCTCGACGCCGGTGAGATCGTCTAGCAGCTGGAGCGACTTCTTGCGGCCCACCGAGAGCGGGATGAAGATGCGCGGAAACACCACCGTCGACTTCAGCGGAAGCACGGGGAGGTGGGATGGAACCGCGGCCTCGACGTTGACCGCCGGGACTTCGCTCATAGGAAGGTGATGCTACGCCCCGAATCGCATCCCCTCCGCCGAATTGCGCCTCGCGCGGCATGCGGGAGGAAGCCGTCAAGCCGTCTGGCATAATCGGTCGGGACCGGATTGAGCCCCTCCCCTGCGTTCCCCGCGAAATCCGAGGGTTCGCTTTGAATTCGCGAGGACCCCTCACAGCCGTCATACTCGCCGCCGGCCACGGCACCCGGATGCGTTCGCGCACTCCCAAGGTCCTCCATCCGATCTGCGGTCGCCCCATGCTCGACTACGTGATCGATGCGGTGACCGAAGCGGGCGCCAAGGACGTCAAGGTCATCGCCAACCCTCACCACGCGGAGGTCGCCGGGCACCTCGACGAGAAGGGCATCGCGCCCACGTTCCAGCGCGAGCCCAGGGGCACGGCCCATGCACTGCGCCAGATCCCTGAGGGGTTGCTGCGGGGCCGTGAGGTCCTCGTCGTCAACGGCGACTCGCCGCTGGTCACCGCGGCGACCATGCTGCGGGTGGTCCAGGCGCACAACGAGAGCGCCGCGCCGGCGACCATCGCCAGCGTCGAAGACCCGAGCCGCGACGACGGCCGCATCCTACGCGCCGAGGACGGCTCGCTCAGCCGGATCGTCGAGCGCAAGGACGCGACGCCCGAGATCAGGGCGAAGAGCCACGAGTTCAACGTGGGGGTGTACTGCTTCGACGGCTCCAGGCTCGTCGATGCGCTCGCCAGGGTCACCGACGACAACCGGGCAGGCGAGTTCTACCTCACCGACGTGTTCCTTCATCTGTCGCCCGTGAACGTGGTCCGGCTCGCGGATCCGCGCGAGGCGATGGGCGTCAAGGACCGCGTCCGCCTCGCGGCGGCGAGGGCGGTGATGCAGCGGCGCATCCTGGACCGGTTGATGCTGGATGGGGTCACGATCGTCGACCCGGACAGCACTTTCGTCGATGCGACGGTGACCGTCGGCCAGGACACAGTGATCGAGCCGTTCACGATCCTGAGGGGGCATACGGCGATCGGGTCTGATTGCCGCATCGGGCCGCACGCGTATATAGAGGACGCGAGGGTCGGCGACCGGTCGGACTGCGGACCGTTCGCCAAGCTCCGGCCGGGCACCGAGATCGCCGAGGACGTCCATGTCGGGAGCTTTGCGGAGCTGGTTAGGACGCGAGTCGGTCGCGGCAGCAAGGTGCCGCACGTCTCCTACCTGGGCGATACCGACCTCGGCTCGGACGCCAACATCGGCGCGGGCACCATCACGGCCAATTTCGACGGCACGAACAAGAACCGCACGCAGATCGGCGACGGAGCATTCGTCGGAGTCGATACGATGCTGGTCGCTCCGGTCAAACTTGGCAAGGGTGCGCGCACCGGGGCCGGCTCCGTGGTGACCAGGGACGTGCCGGACGGAGCGACAGCCGTGGGAGTTCCGGCTAGGGTGGTACGCAGAAAATCAGCTTCTTCCTCCAGTGATGCCGAGGAAGGTGAGGACGGAGGCGGAACGGAGAAACGGTGAAGTGATCGGGAGGATTCAGACGGCGGTCGAGTACACCAGCGCGGAGGGCTCGCCCTGGGGCGAGCTCAAGCTCATCTCGGGCACCGCCAACCCGGTCCTCGCGGGCCGGATCGCCGAGACCCTTGACGTCCCTCTGACCAACCCCCGGCTGCGCCGCTTCCCCGATGGCGAGATCAACGTCAAGATCGAGGACTCGATGCGCGGCCACGACGTGTTCGTGATCCAGCCGACCAGCCCGCCCGTCAACGAGCACCTGATGGAGCTCTTCATCATCCTGGACGCGCTGCGGCGTGCCTCGGCCGGCCGGGTCACCGCCGTCGTGCCCTACTACGGCTACGCGCGCAAGGAGCGCAAGACGCAGCCCCGCGAGCCCATCTCGGCCAAGCTGATCGCGAACTTCATCACCCTTGCGGGCGCCGACCGCCTGCTCCTCTTCGATCTCCACGCCGAAGCCATCGAGGGTTTCTTCGACGTGCCGACCGACCACCTCTCCCCGCACAAGATCTTCTCCGAGTACCTGAAGACCAAGAAGCTCAATCACCTGACGATCGTCGCGCCAGACGCGGGCGGCGGCCGCCGCGCCGAGGCGGTGGCCAACGACCTGGGCGCGCCGATCGCGTTCGGTTACAAGCGGCGCCCGGACGAAGACTCGGTCGAGGTGATCGCCGTCTCAGGCGACGTGAAGGACCGTGACTGCGTGGTGGTCGAGGACATCATCACGACCGGCGGAACGATCGCCAAGGTCGCGCAGGCCCTGCGCAACCAGGGGGCGAACCGCGTGCTGGTCGCCGCCTCGCATCCGATCCTGACCGGAGACGCCGTCCAGCGCATCAAGAAGGCTGACGTGGAAGAGGTGATCGTGACGGACTCAGTGCCCATCCCCCAGGACAAGGGAGGCCCGCTCATCACGGTGCTGTCCGTGGCACCTCTGCTCGCCGAGGCGATCATCCGGGTTCACGAAAACCGGAGCGTCTCCGAGCTCTTCAGATAATCCCTTCGTGAGAGGGCCCGCATGACAGGGCAGGAGTGGATCGAGCTTATCGTCCTGGTCCTGTGCTTTTTCATCGCCGCCGCCGCGAGCGGCACCGAGACGGCACTCACGTCGGTCGGCCGTCTTCGCGTGCGACATCTGGCCGAGCAGGGCAGCCGAGCCGCGGCGATCCTGCAGCGGCTGCGGCAGGATCCGAACCGCTACCTGTCCACGGTGCTGTTCACCAACACGCTCGCCTTGATCGTCGCTTCGACCATGACCGCTCTGATGACCGACTCGATCTCCACGCGCATCGGCGTGTCGCCCGGGTGGCGGCTGTGGCTCGCCCTGCTGATCTCCCTTGCCCTTTCGATCATCATCCTGATCGCGGCCGAGGTCACACCCAAGACGCTGGCGATCACTCACGCGGAACGCGTGGCGCTGGCCGCGGCAGGTCCGGTGGACCGGATCGCGACCTTCCTCGGCCCGATCCTGTGGGCGGTCACGCTCATCTCGCGCGGCATCACGGGAGGACGCGCCGCGCGCGCGCCCTACCTGACAGAGGAAGAGCTGTTGACCCTGCTCCACGTCTCCGAAGAGCAGGGCGTGATCGAGGAGCAGGAGCACGAGATGATCCACGGCATCATCGAGATCGGTGACAAGACGGTGCGGGAGGTCATGATCCCGCGCACAGACATCATCGCGGTCGAGCGAAACGCCCAGCTTCGCGACATCATCAAGCTCTTCAAGGAGCATCACCACACGCGAATGCCGGTCTACGAGCGCGACATCGACCACGTGGCCGGCCTGATCCACACCAAGGACCTGCTGCTCTTCTACACGCTGTCGAGCTCACGGAAGTTCGACATCGACAAGATGCTGCGGCCAATCGAATTCACGCCCGAGCAGAAGAAGGTCGATGAGCTGCTCGCCGAGATGCGACAGAAGAAGGTCCACATGATGATCGTGGTGGACGAGTACGGCGGGACCGCCGGGCTCGTCACCCTGGAGGACCTGCTCGAGGAGATCGTGGGGGAGATCCGTGACGAATATGACACGACCGAGGAGGAGCAGCTCGTCCTTCTCAACGACCACGAGGCCCGCGTCGACGCCGGGTTCCCACTCGAGGAGCTCAACGAGCGGCTGCACCTGGGCATCGAGGAATCCGGCGACTACGACTCCGTCGGTGGATACGTGCACGCGATGCTCGGGAAGATCGCGGAGGCCGGCGATTCATTCACCGCCGGGCGAGCGAAATGGATCGTCGAGAAGGTGAAAGGAAGGCGGATCGAGACCATCCGGCTGGTCGCCGAGATGCCGTGGCCGGCCGAGGCCATGCACCGCGACGGCTCCTCGGCAGAGACGGAAGTGGAGGAGCGAACTGGCCACCTACCGTGACCGCGCGGTGGTCCTGCGCAAGCTCGACTACGGCGAGGCCGACCGGATCTTCACCCTCCTGACGCGCACCCACGGCAAGGTCGGTGCGATCGCGAAGGGCGTGCGGCGCCCGGAGTCGAAGCTCGGTCCGTCACTCGAGCTGTACGGGCACGTCGACGTCTTGCTTGCCAAGGGCCGGGGCGAGCTTGACGTCGTGGCCCAGGTGCAGCGCGTGCCGGGCTACCGCATCGAGGGCGACGTCGAGCGGATGTCGCATGCCGCGTTGATCGCTGAGCTCGCCGAGCGGGTCTGCGAGGACCGGCATCCCGTCGACGGCGTTTACGAGCTGGCGGTGCTGGCCCTGGATGAGCTTTCGCGCGAGACGGACCCACGGCGCGCGTCCGCCTACTTTCTGATGGCCGCGCTCGACCTGCTCGGCTACGCGCCGCAGCTGATCGCGTGCGTCTCGTGCGAGAAGCCGCTCGCGGCGAAGCCGGCGGCGTTCAGCGCGGAGGCAGGTGGATTCCTGTGCGATCGGTGCGCGATGCCCGCGATGCCCGTGGTTCCGCTGGCCGCGATCAAGGTGCTGCGCCTGATGGCCTCGGGCGACCTGGACACCTACCGGCGGCTCAAGCTCGACGGTCCGCTGATCGGTTCGATCGAAGGTGTGCTGACCTCCCAGCTGGAGCATCACCTCGACCGGCGGCTCAAGTCTCTACAGTTCCTGAACCAGATGAAGGGGGTTGCGCAATGCTGAAGGGCGCGCGGGCGTTCAGTGGGTTTTCCGTCGATGACCTGGCGGCGGCCAAGAAGTTCTATGGAGAGACGCTCGGCCTCGGCTTCCTGAACGAGGAGATGGGCCTGCGCCTCGACGTGGCGGGACCGAACGGTGTCTTCGTCTACGAGAAGGAAGACCACGTGCCGGCGACCTACACGATCTTGAATTTCGTGGTGGACGACATCGACCAGGCGGTCGACGACCTGGCGGGCAAGGGCGTCAGGTTCGAGAGGTACGAAGGCGTCACGGACCACAAAGGGATCGCCCGTGGCCGGTCCATCAGCCAGGGCCCTGACATCGCTTGGTTCAAAGACCCGGCCGGGAACTTCGTGTCAGTCCTCAAAGGGTGACAGTAGCCCGCGATCAGCTGATGGACAAGGTCGTCGCGCTGACCAAGCGCCGCGGCTTCATCTACCCCTCCAGCGAGATCTACGGCGGCCTCTCGGGCTTTTACGACTACGGGCCTTACGGCGTCGCGCTGAAGCGGGCCATTCGCGACCTGTGGTGGCGACACACGGTCGAGCTGCGAGACGACGTGGTCGGCCTGGAGTCGACGCTGATCATGCCGGCCGCGGTGTGGGATGCCTCGGGGCATCTGACCAACTTCGTCGATCCGCTCCGCCAGTGCCTGGGCAGGTGCAAGAAACGCTGGCGAGCGGACCACGTCACCAGCGACCGGTGCCCGGAGTGTGACGGGCCCCTCGACGATGCCCGCATGTTCAACCTGATGTTCAAGACCTACGTCGGCCCCCTGGAGGACCACGCGTCGGAGGTCTACCTCCGGCCCGAGACCGCGCAGGGCATGTTCGTCGACTTCAAGAACGTGACCAGCTCGACACGGGTGCGCGTGCCTTTCGGGATCGCACAGCAAGGCAAGGCGTTTCGTAACGAGATCACGCCGGGCAACTTCGTGTTCCGCGTCCGGGAGTTCGAGCTCATGGAGCTGGAGTACTTCGTGAGGCCGGGCCAGGACGACGAGGCGTTCGATTACTGGCGGAAGGAGAGGATGCGCTGGTACACGGAAGTGCTGGGTCTCAAGTCCGACCGCCTGCGGATGTACGACCACCCCAGGGCGTCGCTCTCCCACTATTCGAAGCAGACGACAGACATCGAATACGACTTTCCCTTTGGATGGGGCGAGCTGGAAGGCATCGCCGACCGGACTGACTACGACCTGCGGGTGCACCAGGAGCATTCGAAGCAGGACCTGACCTACCTCGACCCCGAGACGAACGAGCGCTACCTGCCATGGGTGATCGAGCCGGCGGTGAGCATGGAGCGGATCTTCATCACCCTGCTGCTCGACGCGTACGACGAGGACGTGGTGAACAACGAGCCGCGCGTCCTCCTCCGCCTCCACCCGAACGTGGCGCCGGTGCAGGTTGCCGTGGTGCCCCTGTCCAAGAAGCAGGAGCTGATCGACGTGGCGCAGGAGATAGTCCGGTCGCTCCGCGGCCACTTCAGGGTGGAGTACGACCAGACCGGGGGGCACATCGGCCGCCGCTACCGCCGCCAGGACGAGATCGGCACGCCCTTCTGCGTCACAGTCGACTTCGACACGCTGAACGACAAGGCGGTGACGATCCGCCGGCGCGACACGACCGCCCAGGAGCGCGTCGCGATCGATGAGCTTGTCGCCCGACTCGGTGCGCTGGCCGGCGGGACGAATAAGATCTAGGCAGCCATGTCGCAGGCGCAGGGTTCGGTCCTCGTCACCACCACTGAGCGCCCCGCCGGCTACGAGGTCAAGCAGGCGCTTGGCCAGGTTTTCGGCGTCGTCGTAAGGAGCCGGGGCCTGGGAGGCAACATCATGGCCGGGCTGCGCTCGCTCGGCGGCGGCGAGATCGTCGAGTACACCCGCCTCGTGGAGGACACGCGCCGGCACGCGGTCGACCGCATGATCGAGAACGCCCGGGCGCTCGGCGCCAACGCGGTCGTGATGATGCGCTTCGACTCCTCCGAGCTAGGCCAGACCATGACCGAGGTCGTGGCCTACGGCACGGCGGCGATCATCGAGAAGACCTGATGCACCTTGGGGTCGTTCTGCTCGACCTCGTCTTCCTCGCGGTCGTCATCGTGTTTGCCATCGTCGGGTATCACATCTGGGATCGCAGGTACCACGGCGAGACCCGCGGCAACTTCAAGGCGACCAGCGAGGTCTTCAAGGATCCGACCAGCGGCAAGCTCACCCGCGTCTACGAAGACCCGGCGACCGGAAAGAGGCAGTACAGGGACGAGAATTAGAAGCCGGCTCGGGTCGAGCGGGTAAGCCGTTCCGCCGCGCCCAGGTAGACCTCGACGCACCGCTCGATCGAAGCGATGTCGACCCACTCGACGTCGGCGTGCTCGCCTTCGCCGGCCGGCCCGTAAGCCACGCACGGGATGCCGGCCGAGTTGAGCAGCGCCATGTCCATCCAGTACGGCACGCCGATGACCTCCGGGTTGCCGGCGGCCTCCGAAACCGACCGCGCCACGGGCAGGTCACGCGATACGTCCGACGGCTGGCGCTCGAGCAGCACTCTGACCGCGGCCGCGCCGCTTTCGCTCAAGGATTCGACCTGCCGCGTGACCAGCGCCGTGCCCTCACCCGGCACCGTGCGCCGCTCGAGCCTGGCGACGCAGCGAGCAGGGTAGGTGCTCATCTCCTGGCCGCCTTCGACGAGCGAGGCGTGGATGGACGGATGACCCAGGAGGGGATGCGCCGGCCCTTCCGCCAGCCGCCGCGCCAGGCCTGCGATGCCGGAAAGGATGGGGCCCATCGCAGCGATCGCGTCCACGCCGAGGTCGGCTCGCGACCCGTGGGCCGCGACACCAGTGGTCTCGACCTCGAGCCAGACGAATCCCTTGTGGGCGAGGCACAGGCGAAGCTCGGTGGGCTCGGTGACGATGGCGGCGTCGGCGCGAAACCGATCCAGGATCGCCGACGTGCCCAGGCTTGCCACCTCCTCGTCGGCGACAGCCGTCACGATGAGGTCGCCTTTCAGCCTCAGCCGCCGCGCCTCGCGAGCCGCGAGCATGATCGCGGCCAGGCTGCCTTTCATGTCGTAAGAGCCACGGCCGTAGACGCGGCCGTCGCTGACCACCGGCTCGAACGGGCGGATCATGCCTCCGGCGCCGACGGTGTCCATGTGGGCGTTGAGCATCAGGCTCCCTCCACCGCCAGAACCGCGCACCACGCCGGCCACGCTCGGGCGTCCCTCGACCGTCTCAACAATCTCGACCTCGGCGCCCGCCGCCTCGAGCCAGCCGGCGACGAAGCGGGCGATGCCGGTTTCGCCACTGCCACCGGGCACGAGATCCGGGTTGACCGATTCGATGGCGACCAGCTCGCAGACCAGATTGCGTGCGTCGTCGAAGATGGCCACGAGGCAAAACGATAGCCAGGAAACGGAAAGGGCCCGGCCAGGTGCCGGGCCCTTCTCGAGCGACGGGTCTGGGGTGACTAGCCTCGAGGGCCGACGAGATCGGCCATCGGCTGGACGTTGGCGGTGTCACAGGTGAACTGCAGGCACCCGAGCTTCCATCCGCCCTCGATCGTGGCCAGCATCGAGATGTGGTTGTAAGGGACGTTTGAGCTGACCGCGGCGTGGTTGGAGTGCGATATCACCAGCGAGGCCACGTGGCCTCCACCCTGGCCCGCGACGGAATCGCAGCATCCGGAATCGTCACCGAAGCCGCCGAAGCCGCTGCCTGTGAAGTCGCTCTCGTCCCACATGACGAAGATCGCCGAGTTGCCGCCCCACGCCGGCGAGGCCATGATCTTGCCCACCGTGTCCGAGAGGAAGGTATCGCCGGTGGCGATCAGCTTCTGCACCTGGCTGAAGTCACACGGGTCCGCGGGGGTGGCGGCCCGGCCGTGCATGTCGTGGCACTGGTCGGGACTGATCCACACGTAGTTCGCGACGTTGCCTGACGCCAGGTCGGCGTCCAGCTGCGAGAGGTCGACGACGTTCGCCATCCGCGCCGGGTTGTTCTGGACGTCCGCGTACGACACGAACGGATTGTGCTTGCGCTCGTAGAGCTGGTTGCCGCATGCGTGAGCCAGCTTCGTGGTGCACAACGAAAGTGACTGCATGTAGGCCTTCCACGTCCGGCCGGAGCCTTCGACCTGGTCGACGATGTTCGGCACGTTGATCGTCGTGTCGCTGTCGCCGGCCACGCCATTGGTGCTTCCGGACGTCGCGGCGATGTAGTTCGGCTGGCTCGGGTGCGTCACGCCGAAGTAGTTGGTGGCGAGGCCGTATGTCTTCGCGGCGGCGTTGATCCACGGCGCGTTCGGGTTGCCGATCACAGCGGCGTAACCGGTGTTCTCCATCATGATCACGAACACGTGCTGATAGTTCTTCAGGTCGGTGCGGCTCGAGTCGGCTGAGGCCGACCCGGACCCCACGACCATCGCAAGCAGGGTGGCGAAACCGACGGCCGCGATCGCTCTTCGCATTGAGCAAACCCCCTTTTGTCTTCGCGAAGGACCCACCGGGAAGCGGCACATCAGCCGCTCAAGCGGCCGAGTCTAGCGCAGGACGGCAAGCGAGTCGAATCTCAGATCGCCGATGCACCACAAAAAAAGCGAGGGCCCTTCCGCGGACCCTCGCTTTCGTCTTCGGCGAATCAGTCGCGGGCGTTCGACTCCGCGAACCAGGCGCCCCCGGGGCTCACCACGAAAACGATCGGATCGTTGCACGTGGAGGGCAGCGTGACCTGTCCCTCGATCCTGGCATCGCCTTCAGAGTTGGCCGGGAACAATCCCGTGCTGACGTTGACCACGCCGTCACCCGTGAGGCAGCTCACGGTGGCGCGGAAGAAGGGGACCGGGTTGGTGCCGTTCAACGGCGCGACCGGGATGACCAGGCCCCGCACCCTGACCTCGACCTCGCCCGCCGCGTCCACCTCGCCCCGCCCCGACCTGATCACCCAGGGCAGCCCGCCGCCGGTGAGGCCCCGGCTGTTCACCGTGCCCACCGCACCGCCGCTCACCGGGGTCATGGACGTGAACTCCACGATCTCCTTCGGCGAATGAGCGCTGGCTCCAACGGCGCCGGCGCCCACCAGGCTCACCACGCCGATCGCCGCGATCAAGAACTGTCGAAAACGACCCATCTGTCCACGTCCTCCCTGACTCGATCACGCTGCCGCCGGCTTCGCCTGCCGATACTTGCCGGGGTTACCGTCGGGCGCAAGGTTTGGCGGGGTCCGGCGTTCTTCATCTGGTAGACGTCCAGGAGCGGCGGGCCTGACCCACCACCTCCCCACCATCACGCAGGGCCCAGCTCCGATCGGCCCGGCGGGCGCACCTCCCTGTGCCCGCCGTGGCCACTAACTCCCACCCGAAAATCCGATCCTGCCGGTGCTAGCCTTGCCTCGTGCATGACCTGGCACGGACGTTGCGGCTGGCGGGCATCTTGGTGGGGATCATCTTCGCCGTGAGCCTGGTGTGGGTAGTGCTGCTCGGCCCCGCGGCCCTGATGCTCCTGTCGCCTCGCTGACGCCGTAGTCAGGCGGGCCCATCCCCGCTGGAGCGAAGCTGTACGGGGCGAAGGCGAACTACCGGAGCGGCTGCAGCCGGCTCAGGTCTGACTCGCGCAGGTCCGCGAACAGCGCCATGTCGTCGGCGCGCGAGATGAACCGGATCGGCAGCACCACGTCTTGCTTGAACCATCCCTGGGGCCGGATCACGACCCCGACCACCTCGCCATGGTCGAACAGCACGTCGTGCACGTGGCCGAGCTTGCGGCCGGTGCGGCCCAGCATCACGTTCTCGTCGCGGTCGATCTCGACCTGGCCGGGCGGTTTGTTGGCCAGCTCGGTCGCGGCCGGCAATCCGAGCCCTCCGCCGATCGCCTGAGCCTCCTGCAGGAGCACCTGTCCCGCCGACATCGCCTTGAACCGGTAGCTGATGTAAGGCGCCTGCCGGCGCACATCGGAGGTGTGCATCGACAGTTGCACACGCTCACCCGTGGCCGACTCGACCGACTCGATGGGGACGACGACCTCGTCGTTGATGAAGTACCTCTCGTCGGACATCAGGCGGCCGGCCAGCGTGGTCTCGTCGCGCACCACGATGGCCTTGGGGTCGAAGCCCTCAGCATCGACCAGGACGCTGACCAGCGTGCCGGCAAGCGACCCGTCTGCGCCGACCACCTGGCAACCGAGGCGGAAGTCCGAAGGCGACCCGGAACCCACGGTTAGAGGAACGCCCAGTGGGCCACGCTGGGCGACTCGCCCACGTAGGCCTGCACTCCGTGCGGAAAGCGATGCGCCTCGAGCACGATCGCCGTGGCTCGCGCGTGGCCTTCGAGGATGACGAGGCGCCCGTCTGGGCCGCGCAGCGCGATGACCTCTGGCAGCTTCTTCTCCGAATGGCAGATGCCTGATGCCAGGGACAGCACGACCATGTTGGTCTGGTCGCCGGTGAACACGTGGCCGATGTTGGTCGCCCCCTCCGCGACCTTGCGTGTGACAGGGGCGAGGATCATCCACGCCCCGGTCTGGCGCGCGTAGAGCATCTCGCCGACCTCATCCGAAGTGAGTTTCACGCGCCGCCACCTGATGTCATTGTCCAGGCCCTGAAAGCTCCCGGTCCCCTGGCCGAATCCGTGGGTCCTGGTGATGATCCTCCGGCGCAGGTCGTTCTGCTCCTTGTCGCGGAGGTTCGGCGACCGTGCGGCCTTCAGCGCGATCGAAAGATAGGTGGGGTTGGGCGGGTCACCGACGAGATACTGCTGGAACTCGATCGACTCGATCTCGGCCTGGAGCCACGCCAGCATGACGTGGTCGTCGCTCGCTTCACCGAGGTCTTCCATCGCGCAAAAGCGTAGCGTCGCCGGGTTCATTCAAACTATTCGCAGGATGCCAACAGCAACTGCGAGCCGCGCCAAGACCAGAAGCCACAAATGGGTCTATCAGTTCAAGGACGGGTCGGCCAGGATGCGCGACCTCCTGGGCGGCAAGGGCGCCGGCGCCGCGGAGATGACCCGCGCGGGCATGCCCGTTCCGCCCGGTTTCACCATCACCACCGAAGCGTGCCGCGCGTATTACACCAGCGGCCGCAAGTTCCCTCCCGGCATGTGGGAGCAGGTCCTCGCCAATCTCAAGATCCTCGAGCGTAACGCGGGCAAGAAATTCGGGGATCCGAAGGATCCGCTGCTCGTCAGCGTGCGCTCCGGGGCAAAGTTCTCGATGCCCGGGATGATGGACACCGTCCTCAACCTGGGTCTCAACGAAGAGACGGCGTCCGGCCTGGCCGCGCTGACCAGGGACGAGCGTTTCGCGCTGGACGCCCGCAGGCGCTTCATCCAGATGTTCGGCAAGACCGTCATGGGCATCGAAGGCGACAAGTTCGAGGAGGCGCTGCAGGAGGCCAAGAAGCGCGCGGGCGTCAAAACGGATCCCGAGCTGAAGCCGCGGCAGCTGAGGCCACTGGTAGAGAAGTTCCTCGCCACATTCAGGGCGGAGACGGGCGGCGAGTTTCCAACCGATCCGATCGCGCAGCTCCGCGCGGCGATCGAGGCCGTCTTCAAGTCCTGGAACACCGACCGCGCCAAAACCTACCGGCGCATGGAGCGCATTCCCGACGACCTCGGTACCGCGGTGAACGTGCAGATGATGGTGTTCGGCAACATGGGCGACGACTCGGGCACCGGCGTCGCATTCACGCGGAACCCGATCACCGGCAAGAAGGAGCTGTACGGCGACTACCTCGCCAACGCGCAGGGCGAAGACGTGGTCGCCGGCGTGCGCGACACGGAGCCTATCGGCGGGCTGAAGCGGCACATGCCGAAGGTCTACGCCGAGTTCGAGCGCTATGCCCGCCGGCTCGAAAAGCACTACAAGGACGTGCAGGACCTCGAGTTCACGATCGAGCGCGGCAAGCTCTACATGCTGCAGACGCGATCGGCGAAGCGCACGGGTGAGGCGGCTGTGAACATAGCGGTCGCCATGGTCAAGGAAGGGCTCATCAAGAGGAAGGAGGCTGTCGCCCGTATCGAGCCGCGGCAGCTGGAGCAGCTGCTGTTCCCGCGCGTCGACCCGAGCGCGAAGGTACATCCGCTCGCCAAGGGCGTGCCGGCGTCACCCGGAGCCGCGTCCGGTGGGGCGGTGTTCGACGCCGACACCGCCGTCGAGTGGGGCAAGCAGGGCAAAGCCGTGATCCTCGTGCGGGTCGAGACGAACCCGAACGACGTCCACGGCATGGTCGAAGCCAGGGGGATCCTGACGCAGACGGGTGGCACGGCCAGCCATGCGGCGCTGGTGGCTCGCGGCATGGGTCGCCCCTGCGTGGTGGGCGCGAGCGCCATCGACGTCGATGTGCGCCAGCGCAAGTTCTCCGCCAACGGGACCACCGTCAAAGAAGGCGACCAGATCACGATCGACGGCACGACCGGCGAGGTCTACGTCGGCAGCGTCCCGACGATAGAGGCCCGCTCCCTGAGCAAGCATCCCGCGGCCGCCGCGATCCTGCGCTGGGCCGATGAGATCCGCCGCCTCGAGGTGTGGGCGAACGCGGACTACCCTCGCGACGCGGTCAAGGCACGCGAGAACGGGGCGCAGGGGGTGGGCCTCTGCAGAACCGAGCACATGTTCATGGAGCAGGATCGGCTGCCGATCGTCCAGGCGATGATCATGGCCCGGACCACTGAGGATCGCGAGAAGGAGCTGGCCAAGCTCCTGCCGATCCAGCGCGGCGACTTCGAAGGCATCTTCAAGGCCATGGCCGGTCTGCCGGTGATCATCCGGCTGATCGACCCGCCCCTGCACGAGTTCCTACCGAGCCTCGAGGAGCTGATTCGCGAGACGACCCACCTGAAGGACACGGGCGAAGACCCGTCGCGCCTCGCCGAGCTCGAGAAGATCCTCGCGCGGGTGGAAGAGCTGCACGAGGCAAATCCGATGCTCGGCCTCCGCGGTGTCCGATTGTCGATCCTCTATCCCGAGATCACCCGCATGCAGGTGAGAGCGATCATCGAAGCCGCGTGCAAGCTGCGCAAGGCAAAGGTCGACGCGCGGCCCGAGATCATGATCCCGCTCGCCGGCACGGTGGCGGAGCTGCGTGCGGTGCATGCCGAGCTGAAGCCGGTCGCCGAGTCAGTCCAGAAGGAGACCGGCATGAAGGTGCCCTACAAGTTCGGCACCATGATCGAGATCCCGCGCGCTGCTCTGACCGCCGGCGAGATCGCGGAGGAAGCCGAGTTCTTCTCCTTCGGCACCAACGACCTGACGCAGACGACGTTCGGGTTCTCCCGCGATGACGCGGAGCGGGCGTTCATAGTCCGCTACCTCGAGCAGAAGATCCTGCCGCGCAACCCGTTCGAGACGATCGATGAGAAGGGCGTCGGCCGCCTGATGGCGATCGCGGTCAATGAAGGGCGCAAGACGCGCAAGGGCCTGGAGGTCGGAATCTGCGGCGAGCACGGCGGCGACCCGGAGTCAATCCACCTTTGTCACAGGCTGGGCCTCAACTACGTTTCGTGCAGCCCCTTCCGCGTGCCCGTGGCGCGCCTGGCCGCCGCGCAGGCAGCGCTCGGCGACGGCGTCTCGGCGAAGTAGCCTCCGGCCTGGGCCTAGGAGTCCTCCGACCCCCCGAGCAGCGGGACGAGCTTCGCGACGTTCGGCGTGCCGAGGCCGGTCACCGGGTCCCAACCGGCCCCAGCCGAGAACCCGGCGATGCCGTGGAACGCGTTGCTGCCGCTCGTTATGTCGTGGAAGGCGTTTCGGCCTGACTTCGCCCTGGCGATCCGGTACAGCGCCTGGTTGATCGAACCCAGCCGGTGCCGGTGCACCTGGTCCGCGAGGGCGATGACACCGGCCCAGGCCGGAGCGCCCTCGCTCGTGCCAAACATGAGGAAGACCCTGCCCGGCCCGAGCGGAGTCGCGCCGAACGCGACCAGCACGCCGCTGCCCTCGGACGCGTCGAACGCGACGTCGGGCACGCCCCGACCGGCGTCCTCGCCCACGAACCTTGACTGAAAGCCCGGCCGCTCGAACGCCGCGCTGAACCCGCCGCCGCTGGCCCCCACGGTGTCACCCCACGCCACCTCGCCGGCGTAGGTTCCGCTGGTCAGGTCGGCGGTCAGCAGGGTACCGCCGACGCCGGTCACGCTCGGATCCGAGGCGGGGGTGGACACGCTCTTCACGAGTGATGCGCCATTGCAGCCTGGGCGGGCGGCCCCCTGGTCGCCGGACGATGCAACCAGGGTGATGCCTCGTTCCACCGCCTCCCGGTAAACCTCGTGCTGCTCATCGAGCACCGCTTTACCGGCGCACGTCTCGGCTTCCCCGAAGCTCATGGCGATGACGTCGCCGAGGTTGTGCCGCACGGCGTACCGGGTTGCGCGCAGCAGGTCGACGTCGCTCTCCGACCTGGCCAGCACAAGCTCGATGGCGGCGCCCGGCGCCATGGCGTGCGCCCACTCGACGTCGAGGGATATCTCGCCGGCCCAGCCCAGCTGGAGGTGGCTCGTTGGATCGAAGGCCGTCAGGCCATCAGGCGCGATGACGTGGAAGACCGGATCGGGAAGGTTCCAGATTCGGTCGAAGAGCGTCAGGTCCTGCTGGATCGTCGGGCTCTGGAACGCATCGATGAGGACGATGGTCCGGCCGCGCCCGACGATGCCCCGGTCGAGCAGCGGCTGGATGCCGTAGGCGGCGCGGATCTGGTCCGGGCCGTAGCAGTGGACTGGAAACGCCGCCAGCTGGCAGGGAAACCTGACCAGCCCGTCGGCCACGCTTCCCGCGTATTCGAACTGCTCCCCGGCGGTCACCGCCGGCGCCATGGCGTGCGTCGCCCCGGTCGCTGCGCCGGCCTGGGCCGGCAGCCACAGCAAGGCCGAAACGGCGGCCAGCATCGCGATCAAAGGGCGGCGGCTCGATAGCCCTGTCTTCATCCCAACTTCCTCTCTCAGACCCCAGGCCGCGACGTGCGGTTCCGCGATCCTAGACGGTCCAGATCGCTCCAGCACGTCTTAAGTCCTCGACCTCACCCTTCTGGGCCAAATGTCCCAGCCGGCTGAGACAATCACGCCGTGGATCGGCGCGCGCTCGACTGGGCGCGCTCAGCCCTCGGGCCTGACCTGGAGGTGCTGGTCACCTCGCCGCTCACCGGGGGAACGACCGGATCGGTGATGGCGATCGAGGCGGGCGACGGGCGCCGGCGGCGGCACCGCTTCGTGCTCAAGCTCTACCGTCCGGACCCGAGCGAGCCCGACTCGGCGTGGCGCGAGGCGCACATCCTCGAGCAGCTTGCCCCGACGGACCTGCCGGTTCCGCGCATCGTTGCCATGGACCGGGACGGCGCCCACGCGGGCTGCCCGGCGCTGCTGATGACCCGGCTCGGCGGCCGGATCCTGAAGCGGCCTCGAGGGCTGAGCTCATGGTTGGAGGCGATGGCCTGCCTCGCACTGCGGATCCACCGCCTGCCCATCCCGCAGGCGAGCTTGCCGCGCTACGAGGTGTGGGGCCTCGACGAACCCCTGGAGGTGCCGTGGTGGTGGCGGAGTCCGGAGGTGTGGCGGGCGGCGGTCGAGATCTTTCGGGGCCCGATCCCGGACGAGCCACCTTGCTTCATTCACCGCGACCTCCACGCCGCCAATGTCCTTTGGTCCGGATCAAGCCTGTCGGGAGTCGTCGACTGGCTGCACGGTTGCTGGGGTCCGGCGTCGGCGGACCTCGCACACTGCCGCCTCAACCTGTGGCTGGACACAAGCCCCGCCGCCGCGCAGGTATTTCTCGACGGCTATCGCAGGCTGGATCGAGACATGGGTCCGTACAACCACTTCTGGGACATCGCAGACGCGCTGAGCTGGCACGTCGATCCGCGGCGCGACGGCTGGCGTTTTGCGCGCCGTTGGGAGTTGTTCATCGCAACTGCAGTGAGTCTGGCCTGACATTCGTCAGCCGTGGCCCGGTTTGGCTCGGGGTATAACGTGTCCGAATGATCGTCAACGTTTGCCCCGCCGCGACCACGACTGCGACGCCGGAACGCGTCTGGAACGTGATCGCAGACATCGACCGATGGCGCGACTGGACAGGTGCGGTGGTGCTTTCCGTCGCGCCGCCCGGCGCGATGCGGCCGGGCCAGGTCGTCACACTCGGCGCTCCGCGGCTCCGATTCTTGAAGTTCACGATCGACGTTGGCGAGCTCGATCCGGCGCACCGCTGGATCGACCTCGTCGCGCGGTTCCCCTTCGGCATCGTGAACCACGAGCACCTGACGCTCGCCGAGACTGAAGCGGGTGGGACGCTGATCCGGTTCAATTGAGACTTCCACCTCCCGCCCGGGTGGCGGGGCCGCCTGGTCGACCTCGTGCTGGGTCGCGAGCTGCGCAAGGGGCCGGAGGAGTCGCTCCGCGACATGATCCGCGCCGCCGAGCGATAGGCCGGCCAACGACGACACGATTCCCGAATCGCTCCGGCAGCTCAATCGCTTCGCTGACTCAGCCGTTTAGCCCGAAAATAAGCCGATGCCCTCCACGCTGACGTCCGACGACGCCTTCGCCGAGGTCAAGGCCAGGCTCGACCTGGTCAAGATCGTGTCGGAGCACGTCCGGCTGATCAAGAAGAACAAGGACCTCGTGGGCCTCTGCCCCTTCCACCAGGAGGACACGCCAAGCTTCACAGTTCACCCCCAGAAGCAGTCGTGGTACTGCTTCGGATGCCTGCGTCACGGCGACGTCTTCACCTTCATCGAGCTGATCGAGAAGACCGACAAGCGCGGCGCGCTCCAGCTCCTCGCCGAGCGGGCGGGAGTCGAGCTCAAGAAGCTCAGCCCGGAGCAGAAGGAGCGCGCCGACCAGCGCCGGCGCGTGCTCGACGTGCTCAAGCTCGCCGCCCAGTACTACGAGTACGTGCTCTGGAAGCTGCCCGCGGGAGAGCGCGGCCGGGAGCTGCTCGAATCCAGGCACGTCAGCGAAGAAACCGCGCGCCGCTTCCAACTCGGCTATGCGCCCGCGGGCCGCGGCTTCGCCGAGTACCTGCGGGCCAAGAAGCTCAGCCTCCTGGACGCGGACCTGGCCGGGCTGATCCGAGGCGATGGCACGGATTTCTTCGCCGAGCGCCTGGTCATCCCGATCCGCGACGAGCGCAGCCAGCCGCTGGCCTTCACCGCCAGAACGGTCCGCGCCGACGAGCAGCGCAAGTACATCAACTCACGTGAAACGCCGGCCTACATAAAAGGACGGGTCATCTTCGGCCTCGACCTGGCTCGGGACGAGATCACCCGGCGCGGGCACGCGGTGCTGATGGAGGGGCAGTTCGACGTCATCACCGCCCACCAGTTCGGGGTCGGCAACGCGGTCGCCAGCTCCGGCACCGCGCTGACCGAGGACCAGGTCCGGCTGCTCAAGCGCTTCACCGACGAATTGCTCCTGGTCTTCGACCCGGACAAAGCAGGCCGGGCGGCGATGCGAAAGGCGGCTCCGATGGCCGCGGGGCACGGGATGAGGACCCGAGTGATCGCGCTCCCGGACTCGATGGACCCCGACCAGTTCCTCCGCGCCGCGGGCGCCCAGGCCGCCGAGCGCTGGGAGGCGCTGGCGTCCAGGGCTCCATCCAGCTTCGAGGCCGGGATGGACGAGGACGTCGTCGGGTTCAACCCGAGCAACCCGAACCAGGTCGAGGTGGTCGCCCGCCGGCTCCGAGAGTGGATCAAGGCGTTCCCGAGTGAGCTCCACGAGCCCTACGCGGAGACGGCCGAGCGCCGGACCGGCATCTCACGGCACCTGCTGCTGAACGAGCCCGCCGCCCGCCAGCCCGACTCGCCAAGGCAGCCGTGGCGGGCCAGCAAGCAGGGTCCTGGCAAATATCTCGTACAGTTGCTAGCTGTCCGTCCGCCCGCGTTCGAGCGAGTTCGATCCAGGATCGTCGCGGAGGAGCTTGAACCAGGAGACAGGGGCATCTACCTACGTATGCTCGACAGCTACGAGCGCGGCGGCTCGGGCGGAATCGAGGTCGACCTTCCGAACTATCCCCAGGGGGAACAGGATCTGATCAGGAGAGCGTGGGCCCAGCCTCCGCCGAGCGTCGACGACGAGGTGGCGGAAGAGCTGGCGATACGAATTCGGTTGAACTACATGAAGGATATGAAGAATGGGATAATCCGCGACCTGACCGAGGCGGAGAGGGACCGCGACTCGGAAAGGGCGGATCGGATTCAAAGCCAACTCACGCAGATCGTTCGTGCGATCGCGGACCTGGAGAAGGAGATTCGGACATCGCGCGAGTAGTCAAGCCGGCGGCCGCGCCGAAGACCGTCAACAGGGCCAACAAGGCTGTCGAGAAGCCGGAGCAGAAGTTCGAAGACGAGCTGATGGCCGTCGCCGAGCAGCTGATCATCAAGGGCAAGGAACAGGGGTATCTGACCCCGGACGACATCCTCCAGGGCTTCCCCGAGATCGACGCCGAGCCCGATCAGATCTTCCGCATCTTCGCCGCCTTCAAAGAGATCGGGATCGAGGTCACCGACGGCGAGAAGGACTTCGAAGAGGTCGAGCAGATCGACGACGAGATGCTGCTCGACATCGAGATGATGGATTCGGTCTCCCTCGACGACCCGGTCCGCATGTACCTCAAGGAGATCGGTCGCGTCTCGCTGCTGACCGCCAACGACGAGGTCGAGCTGGCGCAGGCGATCGAGGCCAAACCGCTGCACGACGCGATGAAGGCTCTCAGCGTGATCGAGGAGACGGAGGGCCGCCAGCGCTCGGTCGACGAAATGCTCCCGGAGATCATCGAGCGGCTCAACACCGTGAAGCGCAAGGGCCAGCAGGCGCACATCGCGCTGGAGCTGATCGGCCTCAACGACCTGGGCAAGCTGCAGAACCTGCTGGATGCGGCGGCCGCCGAGCGCCGGCGCATCGCCTCCAACGGGACCGCGCGCCCGCGCGTGCGGGCCGAAGCGCTCGAGTCGTATCGCATCGCGCGCTACCGCCTCACCGAGCGCTACGAGCGCGCCTACGAGGCGAAGCAGCGCCTGACCGAGGCCAACCTTCGGCTCGTAGTCTCGATCGCCAAGAAGTACATCGGCCGCGGCATGTCGTTCCTGGACCTGATCCAGGAGGGCAACATGGGTTTGATCCGGGCGGTCGAGAAGTTCGACTATCACAAGGGCTACAAGTTCTCGACCTACGCCACGTGGTGGATCCGGCAGGCCATCACGCGCGCGATCGCCGACCAGGCGCGGACCATCCGCATCCCGGTGCACATGGTCGAGACGATCAACAAGCTGGTCCGCGTCTCGCGACGCCTTCTTCAGGAGCTCGGCCGCGAACCGTCCGACGAAGAGATCGGCGAGGAGATGGGCATCACGCCTGAGAAGGTGCGCGAGATCGTCAAGGTCTCGCAGGATCCCGTCTCTCTGGAAACTCCGATCGGCGAGGAGGAGGATTCACACCTCGGCGACTTCGTCGAGGACCGCGAAGCCGTCTCGCCTTCTGACGCGGCGTCGCTGACGATGCTCCACTCCGAGGTGGAGGACGTGCTGGACACGCTGACACCTCGCGAACGGCGCGTGCTGCAGCTCCGGTTCGGCTTGATCGACGGCCACCAGCGCACGCTGGAAGAGGTGGGCAAGCGATTCGGGGTGACCCGCGAGCGCATCCGTCAGATCGAGGCCAAGGCGCTGAGGAAGCTCCGCCACCCGTCCCGCTCGAAGAAGCTGAGGGACTACCTGGAGTAGCCGGTGGCGAACGCGATCTGGACTGGATCGCTTTCCCTGGGCCTGGTCGTCGTGCCCGTCCGTCTCTA
>DATEHQ010000098.1:0-5264 GCA_035279525.1 Candidatus Dormiibacterota bacterium | reverse complement strand
GCCTGCCCGATCCGGGTGGGTCGGAGGCCAATCCCGAGATGAAAAACCGAGGCGATGGCCGGCGCTCACCATACGCGAGACCTTTCCAGGTCCACCCGGTCGCCGCGCAGCGCCACGCCCTCCGCCCTCAGCAGCGCGCGTTGGCGCGCGCCTTTCGCCAGGCTCCCATCCGCACGGACCACGCGATGCCACGGAAGCTTCAATCGGGTCGTGGCGAGGACCTGGCCCACGAGCCGTGGCGCTTTCGGGTCGATGCCGCCGTACGTTTGCACCCGGCCCGGAGGGATCCGTCTGATCCGCTCGACGATGGCCGCGATGCGCGCCTCACGATCCTCACTCCGCACAGTGCGTCGCAACGCACGTAGCGTAGGTTCGCTCGGGCACGCCATGATGCACTCATGCTCTGGCTCGACGCCGAGCCCGCCCTGCTGCCCAGCCGCATCCAGATGGCCTTCACGCTGGCGACACACGTCCTCCTCGTGCCGCTGGGGGTGGCTTTTCCGGCCCTGACCCTCCTGATGGAGGGCATCGGCCTGGCCCGCAAGGATCCCGTCGCGCTCAGGATCGCGCGCCGCTGGTCGGTGATCATGGCCGTGCAGTTCGCCGTCGGCGCCGTGACCGGCACCATCCTCTCGTTCGAATTCGGCATCCTCTGGCCCAGACTCATGGGCCGCTTCGGTCCCGCGATCGGGATCGGCTTCGCGATCGAGGGCATCGCCTTCTTCCTCGAGGCCATCTTCATCGGCATCTACCTCTACGGCTGGAAGCGCCTGCGGCCGCGCACCCACTTCCTCCTCGGACTCACCCTGCCGCCCGCCGGCGTGCTCGGCGCCGTCGCCGTGCTCTCCGCCAACTCCTTCATGAACACGCCCCAGGGCGTGACGCTGCAGGCGGGCCGCGTCGTCGACATAGACGCGCTGAAGGCCTTCTTCACCCCCGCGCTCGGCTACGAGTTCTGGCACTTCCTCGTCGCGCTCTACATGACGGCCGGGTTCGCCATCGCCTCGGTCTACGCGGTGGCGTGGCTGCGCGGCCGGCGCGACCGCTACGTCCGCCTCGCCTTCGCCGTTCCCTTCACCCTCGCCGCCGCGCTGACGCCCGTCCAGCTCGTGATCGGCGACCTCTCGGCGCGGGCGCTGGTCAGCGACCAGCCCGCCAAGTTCGCCGCCGTGGAGGTGACCTGGACCACACGCGACCACAACCCCGAGGTCATCGGCGGCTGGATCGACGGCTCGGGCCAGGTCCACCTCGGCATCCCGATCCCGACGCTCGATTCGCTCCTCGTCGGCTACTCGCCCAACGCCGTCGTCAAGGGCCTCACCAGCTTCTCGCCCGACGCCCGGCCCTCGATCGTCGAGGCCAACATCACGCACCTCGCCTTCGATCTCATGGTCGGCCTCGGCTCCGCCGGCGCCTTGCTCGCCGCCTACTACTTCTGGGTGCTCTGGCGGCGAAGGAGGCTGCCCGAATCGGTCTGGTTCTTCCGCCTCGCCGCGCTTGCCGGCGTCGGCTGCTATGTCGCCGTCGAGTCCGGGTGGGTCACCACCGAGGTCGGCCGCCAGCCCTGGATCGTCTACGGGCTGATGCGCGTCGCGGACGCGGTCACGTCCGCCCCGGCTTCCTTCATCTGGACCATGCTCGCCACGCTTGTCGTGATCTACTCGCTGCTCGCCTACTTCTTCGTCCGGGTGATGCTGAGTCTCTCCGCGCGCTGGCGCCGCGACGATGCGCAGGGAGGCGGGGCGCCCGAGGAGGGCGCGCCATACGGCCCGCCTTCCTCAGCGTGGTCCACGACAGAGTGAGCGGCATCCTCCCCAACCTCATCGCCTTCACGCTGCTGCTGGCGATCACCGCCTACAGCACCGCCGGCGGCGTGGACTTCGGCGCCGGGATCTGGGACCTGCTCGCGGGTGGCAGCCCGCGCGGCCTGCGCGCGCGAGCCCTGGTCGACCACGCCATGGCGCCCGTGTGGGAGGTCAACAACGTATGGCTGGTGCTCGCCATCGTGCTGTGCTGGACCGGCTTCCCGGCCCTCTTCCAGGCCACCTTCGCCGCCATCTACCCGCTGTTCGCCCTCGCGCTGGCCGGCCTCGTCCTGCGCGGCGCCTTCTTCGCCTTCAGGCACGTCGCCGACACCCCGCGCGAGCATCGCCTGGCCGACATCGTGTTCGGTGTGTCATCCGTGCTGACGCCTTTCTTCTTCGCCGCGTCGCTCGGAGCCATCGCATCCGGAAAAGTCGGGAGCGGCGCGGACGTGATCCAGGCCTCCTTCAACCCGATCTCGATCGCCTTCGGGCTGGTCTCGGTGGCGGCCACGGCCTTCAGCGGCGCGTCCTTCCTGGTGGGCGATGCTCGCCGCTACGGCGCGGCCGAGATGATCGACTACTTCCGCCGCCGCGCCGTCATCGCGGCCATCGTCCTGATCGGAATGGGCACCATCGCACTGGTCGCCATCGGGTTCGAGGCGCCATCGCTCGCCAGGTCGATGCTGTTCGGCCCGGGCCTGCTGTTCGCGCTGGTCACGATGGTGCTGACGCCGGTCGTGGTGTTCCTCCTGATCAAGGGCGTCTACAGGTGGTACAGGACGCTGACCGTCGCCGCGGTCGGTTCGATGGTCTTCGCCTGGGGCTTCGCGCAGTCGCCGTACCTCCTGCCGGGCAAGCTGACCATTGCGCAGGCCAGCGCCCCCATTGCGACGCAGTTCGTCCTGCTGGTGGTCGCGATCGCGCTCGTCGTGCTCGTCCTGCCGTCGATGGGGCTGCTCTACTACCTCGACCAGCGCAGCGTCCTCGACTCTACGGAGGGCTGATCAGCCGGCGCCGCGTGGTCCGGCCCATCCGGCAAGCGGGAAGGGCGGGAGGGGAGCTTCCTAGCCCAGGCCCAGCGCCGAAAGCAGCGCCTGCCGGCTCGGCTCGACAAGCACCCGCCCATCAGGCAGGAGGATCGTCGGCACCGACCGGTAACCCCCATTTATCGCGACGACCTTTGCGGCGGCGGAGGCGTCGTGGTCGATGTCGATCTCGTCGTACTCGACGCCGGCCCGGTCCAGGGTCGCCTTGGCGATCCTGCAATCCCCGCACCGGGTGGTGGTGTACATGGTCACGCGCTCAGAGCTCCGCTCCCGGTCGTCGTTGGGCACCAATCACTTAGACCACCGGCGGACCGGCGCTATTCCCCTGCCTACTCGAGCCACTCCGTCACGAACCGGGGGCTCGCGTGGATGTCGACCTGGCGGAGCCGGCCGGGACCGGCGTTGACGAACTTGTGGGCGATCCCAAGTCGAACCACGACCACCTGGCCGGCCTTCGCCTCGAGCGTTTGGGATCCGACGGTGAACCTCGGATGTCCGTCGAGCACGATGAAGATCTCTTCGTAGGGGTGGCGGTGCAGGCGCGGGCCCTCGCCGGGTTCCGCGTCGACGAAGATCACGCAGACGTTGGCGCCGTGCAGGTAGCCCTGGAGCTCGTCCTCCGGCAGCTGGTCGCGCTCGATCACCTCGAAGCCCGCCTCGCTCATCGTTGGCGGGGCTAGGCGCGGGTTCGGCTGAAGCGCCTCGGTCGATTCCGGCTCCGGCCGGCCGGCCGCGGGCGTGCCGCGACATGGACGTGGGAGTGCTCGGGCTCGGCCGTGTACGCCCAGCCGCCCTCGCGGGCGAGCAGCGACGCGTCGATCGTCTGGAGCGCCGGGGCGCCCTGGCGGCGCAGCTTGGCCCAGTTCTCGTGGTCCGCCGAGGTGATGAAGGTCAGCGCGCGGCCGGTGCTGCCGTTGCGCGCCGTCCTGCCCACTCGGTGGGTCAGCGCATCGGCCGTCTCGGGGAGGTCGTAGTTGACCACCAGCCCGACGTGGCTCAGGTCGAGCCCGCGCGCGGCGACGTTGGTGGCGACCAGCACGTCGGCCCGCCGGTTGCGGAACGACGCCATCACCTGGTCTCGCGAGTTCTGCGCCATGTTTCCCTGCAGCTCAACCGAGTTGTGGCCGAGGCGCTGGAGGTCGCGGTTCAGCTTGCGGACGCCATGCTTGGTCCGGCCGAAGACGATGGTCCCGCGGTGGCGCTTCAGGATGTCGCTGAGCACCCTCAGCTTGAGGCCGGGATCGGTGCGGACCAGTCCGTGCTCGAGCATCGACGGGCCGTCGTCGACGACCTTGACGAAAAACGGGTTCACGAGGTGCTTGGCGATCATCCGCGACACCCAGTCCGGCATCGTGGCCGACGCGAGCACCGTCTGGGGCGTGTAGGTGAGCCCGATGATCCGCTCGACGTCGCGCGAGAAACCCGCGTCAAACATCTGGTCCGCCTCGTCCAGCACCAAGTACTCGACGCGGCTCAGTGAGTAGACCTTCTTCTCGAACAGGTCGAGGATGCGGCCGGGCGTGCCGATCACCACGTCGGCGCCTCGGCGCAGCGCCTGCGTCTGGGTGTGATAGCCGACGCCGCCATAGAGCAGCGCGGTGCTCAACCCGGAATCGAGGGCCTTGAACACGCTGTCGACCTGGATCGCCAGCTCACGGGTGGGCGTGACGATCAGGCCGCGCGGACCCGCGCCGCCCGACCGGAACCGGTCGAGCAGCGGGACGAGGAAGGCCAGCGTCTTGCCGCTGCCGGTCGGCGACTGAATGACCACGTCGCGGCCCTCGATGAGCGCGGGGATGGTCTCGGATTGAACGCGATTTGGCGTTGTGATTTTCTGCCGGTCGAGCGCGGCCAAAACACGCGCGCTTACGCCGGCTTCGGCGAATGTCTGCAACGAAGCTCCAGGGTGCCTCTCTTTTTCTTCTTATTTGCCGCGATCTACAGGACTCTGTGCTGTGACAGGAAGAGAGGACCCGAGCGGGCGACGCACCAGTGCGTCGAGGTCACTATACGGGATCACGCGCGGCAAAGCCTTTTAGACTGGCGACGCCGAGATGTTCACCGGGGCCAGGTATGCCCGCAGCGGCGACGTCAACATCGCCTACCAGGTGGTCGGCGACGGCCCGATCGACCTCGTCATCGTCCTCGGCTGGGTGTCGCACCTCGCGTACGTCTGGGAGCTGCCCGCGATGGCGGCTTTCTTCAACAGGCTCGCCTCGTTCTCGCGCCTGATCCTCTTCGACAAGCGGGGCTGCGGGATGTCGGACCGCGTTCACCCCCTGCCGACCATGGAGCAGCGGATGGACGACGTGCGGGCGGTGCTCGACGCCGTCGGCTCGAGGCGCGCCGCCCTGCTCGGCATCTCGGAGGGCGGTGTGATGTCGGCCCTGTTCGCCGCCACCTATCCCGAGCG
>DATEHQ010000097.1:0-14245 GCA_035279525.1 Candidatus Dormiibacterota bacterium | reverse complement strand
GCCACCACTCCTCGCAGGCCCATGCGCTGGCCCTTGAGCTTGACCCGGAGCGAGTAGACCAGGTTGTCCAGCTGCGCCGGACGCGGGCCGTAGCGATCCTCGAGCGACCTGAGCACCGATTCGAGCTCCCGCTCGTTTTCGGTGGCGGCGAGCTGGCGGTAGGCGGCGAGGCGCTGCTTCTCCTCCCGGATGTACGAGCGCGGGATGAAATGATCGAGCGGGAGGTCGAGGTTCATCTCGGCCGTCGAGAGCACGTCGCCGATGACCGTCTCTTCAGAGCCGGTCCGCAGCCTGGAGACGGCGCTCTGCAGCATCTGCAGGTACATCTCGAATCCCACCGCCGCGATCGCGCCGTGCTGCTCGGTGCCCAGCAGGTTGCCGGCGCCGCGGATCTCGAGGTCGCGCAGCGCGATCTTGAAGCCCTGACCCAGCTCGTGAAGGCCGGAGATGACGTCGAGCCGCTTGTCGGCCTCCTCGGTCAGCGACCGGCGGGGGTCGTACAGGAAGTAGGCGTAGGCTCGCCTGCCCGAGCGGCCCACACGGCCACGCAGCTGGTACAGCTGCGCCAGGCCGAAACGGTCCGAGCGCTCGACGATGATCGTATTCACGTTCGGGATGTCGAGGCCGGATTCGATGATCGTGGTGCAGACGAGGACGTCGAACTTGCCCGACTCGAACTCGACCATCACGTGCGCCAGCTCTTCCTCGTTCATCTGCCCATGCCCGACCGCGACGCCGGCCTGGGGAACGAGCCTTCGCACGCGCTCGGCGGCCTTCTGGATCGTGCGCACCCTGTTGTGGACGAAATAGACCTGGCCCCCGCGCTGCAGCTCGCGGCCGATCGCCTCCTTCACGAGCTCGTCAGCGTCCGCGGTCACGTAGGTCTTGATCGGCTGCCGCTCTTCCGGGGGAGTCTGGATCACGCTCATGTCGCGGATGCCGCCGACCGCCATGTGCAGCGTGCGCGGGATCGGGGTCGCCGACAAGGACAGCACGTCGAGCTGCGTGCGCATCTTCTTCAGGCGCTCCTTCTGCATCACGCCGAATCGGTGCTCTTCGTCGACGATCAGAAGACCGAGCCGCTTGAAGCGCACGTCGCGCTGGAGCAGGCGATGCGTGCCGACGACGACGTCGACCGTGCCGGCCTTGACGCCGACGATGGTGCGCGCCTGGGTCTCGTCGTCCACGAAGCGCGAGAGCATCTCGACCACGACCGGGAAGTTCTGCAGCCGCTCGCGAAAAACGTGGAAGTGCTGCTGCGCGAGGACCGTGGTCGGCGCGAGGAGCGCGACCTGCTTCCCGCTCATCGCCGCCTTGAACGCAGCGCGGAGCGCGAGCTCGGTCTTGCCGAATCCCACGTCGCCGCAGAGCAGTCGGTCCATCGGGCGGTCGGACTCCATGTCGGACTTGATCTCGGCCAGCGCCGCGAGCTGGTCCGGCGTCTCCTCATAAGGAAAGGACGACTCGAGCTCCTGCTGCCAGGCGTTGTCCGGGCCGAACGCGATCCCCGGCCTCGCCTCCCGCATCGAGTAGATCTTCAGGAGCTCCTCGGCCACGTCCTGGACGACCTTGCGAGCGCGGCCGCGCGCTCGGGTCCAGTCGGACGTCCCGAGCCGGTGCAGCGCGGGCTGCCCCTCGCCACCCAGGAACTTCTGCACGCGGTCGAGGTTTTCCACCGGCACGAAGAGCCGGTCGCCCTCGGCGTACTCGAGCTCGAGGTACTCGCGATGCGCCCCCTCGGACTCGATCAATCTCATGCCCTTGAACCGGGCGATGCCGTGGTCGACGTGGACGACGAGCTCGTCAGGATCGAAATCGAGCGTGAACTCTCGCGTCAGGTCCTCGGACCGAGTGCGTCCGCCGCGACTCGTGCGGGATGCCCGCCGCACCCGTCCGAACAGCTCCGCGTCCGTCGCCAGGTGGAATCCGATCGCCGGCTGCGAGCAGCCGGCCGCGATGTCGATGTCGGCCGACCGCAGCCCCGGCTCGAGCCGGAGGTCGAGGTCCAGGTCGATCTCGCTCACGGCCGCCTTGACGCGCGCCTCTTCGAGCAGGGCGCGCGCGCGCTCCGACTGCTCGGTGGCGAGCACCAGCGTGGCGCTGTCCGCCTTCGCTGCGAGCTCCGCTACCGCCCGCGGCCGCCCGACCACCGGCTCCAGCTCCGTCCAACCGAGGTCGATCGCGCCGGCCGAACCCTCCCCCGCCGTCACGGTCAACGCCGGCCATCGCTCGACGCTCCTCACCTCTGAGGTCGGCAGCGTGAAACCTCGGGGCAGCTCATTGCCCTCGGCCTCGGCCGCCGCGAGCATCCCCGTCTCGGCGAGCAGCGTCCGGGCATCGGCGAGCTGACGCTCAGGCTCGAAGTCCACGACCGCCATGCCGGCCGGCAGGTGATCGATCAACGACGGCCGGGTCGGGTCGAGATAGGCGGCGTAGAACTCGATGCCGGGAAACGCCGCCCCGCCCTCGAGTCGGGTGAGCTCGTCCTCCCATTCGGACAGGACGTCGGCGCGCAGCGTGTCGAGGGGGAGCTCGCGCACGCGGGCCGCCGCCGCCGCTCCGCGCTCGGGCCCGAGCAGCAGCTCGCGGCCAGGCCGGATGGCGACCGAAGGCACGGCCATCACGGACCGCTGGTTCTCCGGGTCGAACAGGCGGACGGTCTCGATCACATCGCCCGACCACTCAGCGCGCACGGGAGCGTCGGCCGCCGCGGGAAAGACGTCGAGGATGCCGCCGCGCAGAGAAAACTGACCACGCGCCTCGACCAGCGGCTCCCGGCTGTAGCCGAGCTCGACCAGGCGCATCGCGACGGTCACCGGGTCGGGGCCCTGCTCCGGCGCCAGGACCAGCGTTCCCCGCTCCAGGTCCTCCGGTGAGAGGGTCTGGCGGGTCGCCGCGCGACGCGACGAGATGATCACGAGCCGTTCCGTGTCCGGGCCGCGCAGCGCGGCCAGGGCCTCCAACCGCCGGTTGACCGCGTCGTCGACGGCAGGCGGCCGGTCGAGGAAGGAGATGGCGACCTCGGAGAAGACGCAGGCCGGCGGATCGCCCGCCAGCCACGGCCTCAGCTCGTCCGCGAACCTGTCAGGAGCGGGCACGAGCACGAGCAGGGGCCGGCGACGCTCGGCGCACGCCCGCGCGATCGCCCCGGCGACGATCGGCCACGCCGGACGGATCAGGCGGCTCACGACGAGGTCGCGGCGCTCGCCGTCCACCCACCGCCGCAGCTCCGGCGCGCTCTCGTAGGCCTGCTCCCACAGCGCGCTCATCTCGATTCCTCGCAGCCGAGCGCGCCCGGCCGGTTGTAGCGGTCCATCGCGCGCTCGATGCCGGCCTCGAGCGCCAGCTCGAGCGCATCCGCAACACCTGTGACGACCTGCGGCAGCCGCTCCGCCTCCGCCCTCGTGAACCGCCCGAGCACATGGTGGACGCCCGATTGCGAGCCGGAGCGCGACGGCTTGCCGATGCCGACGCGAAAGCGCACGAAATCGTCGCGCCCCAGCGACTCGACTATCGAGCGCACGCCGTTGTGGCCGGCCGTCGAGCCGCCGCGCCGGATCCGCATGCGGCAGAGCGGAAGGTCGAGCTCGTCGTAGACGACCCACGTGCTGTCGGGAGCGATCCCGGTGTCCTTCAGCGCCCGGGCCACCGCCTCGCCGGACAGGTTCATGTAGGTCTGAGGCAGCACGAACCACACGCCGCGCGGCCCCGCGCGGCCGACCAGCGACTTCCACCGCTTGCGGTCGATGGGCGCCTCGAGCCTGCGCGCCAGCTCACGCACGCAAGCGAAACCGAGGTTGTGCCGCGTGTCGGCGTACTGCGACTCGGGGTTGCCGAGACCGATGATCAGGTGCTGTTCCCTTTCCATTTCCTGTGCATAGACGCAGCTAGGCCCGCGGCGAGCGCCGCAGACCATCCGATTCGAATGCGAGTCTACCCAGTTCTCACAGCCTTCCCGAAGCGAGCGGCAGGTGGGACGCCGCCAGCGCAGCCAGCGTGAGGCGCGTCATCTCCTTGCCCGCGGCGGCCGATGGGTGGTCCCAACCCAGCAGGTGAAGCAGGCCGTGGACCGCGAGGAGGCCGAGCTCCGACTCGACGCCGTGCCCGTACCGCTCAGACTGCCGGACCACGGCCGGCCAGGAGATCGCGATGTCGCCGAGGTGGCCTTCGGTGCCGTTGAACGACAGCACGTCGGTCGGATGGTCCTCGCCGGCGAACGCGCGATTGAGCCGCTCCAGCTCATCGTCGTCGGTGATGCGCACCGCCACGGTGCTCCTCGGCTCTGGAATCCGCGCCGCGACCTCGGGAACGTGGGCGGCGCGCTCGAGCACGCGCCGCACGAAGACAGGTGTGATCGGAGCCCGCACGGCCTTGACCACTTCGACTTCGATTAGAGTCACCGTCGGTGAAGATTCTCGTCACCGGCGGCGCAGGTTTCATCGGTTCCCACGTCGTCGACGCCTACATCGCTGCGGGAAACGAGGTCGCGGTGCTCGACAACCTGAGCACGGGACGCGAGGACAACGTCAACCCCAGGGCGCGGCTGCACCGCGTCGACCTCCGCGACCAGGCGAAGGTGAACGAAGCAGTCGCCTCCTTTCGACCCGAGTTGGTGAATCACCACGCGGCGCAGTCCGAGGTCCCGAAGTCGGTCGCCGACCCGGCCTACGACGCGCAGGTCAACATCGTGGGCGGCCTCAACCTGCTCAAGGCTTGCGTCGATCACTCGGTGCGCAAGGTCATCTTCAGCTCCACCGGCGGCGCGCTCTATGGAGAGCCTGACATCGTGCCCGCGGCGGAGGACCACCCGGTCCGCCCGCTCTCGCCGTACGGCACCAGCAAGTTCTCTTTCGAGCAGTACCTCGGCACCTTCGAGCGGACCTTCGGGCTCCGCTACACGGTGCTGCGCTACGCCAACGTCTACGGCCCGCGGCAGGACTTCTTCGCCGAGGAAGGCCGCGTGATCGCCATCTTCGCGAGCCGCATGCTCGCGGGCCGGCCGGTGACCATCGACGGTGACGGCGAGCAGTCGCGCGACATGATCCATGTCGGGGACGTCGCAACGGCAAACCTCGACGCGATCGAAAAGGGCTCCGGCGGGACGTACCACGTCAGCACCGGGATACCGGTGACGGTCAACGACATGTTCCGCAAGCTGGCCATCCTCACGAACTACAAGCTCGAGCCCGACCACGGTCCGCCACGCAAGGGAGACGTGTACCGCATCGCGCTCGACAACACACGAGCGCGCGAAGGGCTGGGCTGGGAGTCACGAATCCCGCTCGAGGAAGGGTTGAGCCTCACCGTCGACTACTTCCGGGAACAGGTCTCAAGGCCGGACGCATGACCGCGGCGTTCGTCTTCGCGCACGCTTATGGCGCGCGCGTGCTGCTCGCGCTGGGCGTGGTGCTGGGCGTGTGGGGCACCTACCAGTACTTCCGCAGGTCCGCGGTCAGTCCCGGGTTTCGCTCGAGCTACCTGCTCATGGCCGCCCTGGCGCCCGTCCAGGGGTTGCTCGGCCTGATCACGCTCGCCCTCGGAGACCGGCCGACGGAGCTGCTCCACATCGTGTACGGCGTGTTCGCGGTGCTCTTTCTTCCGGGCGCGTACCTCTACGCCCGCGGAGGAAGCAAGCGGCGCGAGGCGGTCATCCTGGCGGGTGCGGCGTGGATCGTCAGCATCGCGTTCTTGCGGGGCATCTTCACGGGTTGACGGAGACCTCAGGCGCGGCGCCGCTGCCTTAACGTAGTTGCCCGCCATGGACCCCACCACCCGGGCCGTAGACCCGAAGTCCTCGACGACGCCGGCGCCGCACGCGGACCGCAGGCTGCTCATCACCGGCGGCGCAGGCTTCCTCGGCGTCAACGCCGCGGTCCATTTCATCAAGGGGGGCTGGCACGTCACCGTGCTCGACAACCTGAGCAGGCCCGGGACCGAGCGCAACCTGAAGTGGCTCCTCACACGCCACCCCACGCAGACGAGCTTCGTCAAGGAGGACGTGAGGAACGGCGCGAACCTGGCCGAGCACGTACGCGGCCAGGACGCGATCCTCCACCTGGCCGGCCAGGTGGCCGTGACCACTTCCCTGGTTGACCCCGGGACCGATTTCGACGTCAACGCGCGAGGAACTCTCAACGTGCTCGAGGCGGTGCGCCTGAACAACCGCGCAGCGCCGTTCGTGTTCGCATCGACGAATAAGGTGTACGGAAAGCTCGACCACAACAACGCTGCCTGTAAAGAGACGCAGCCGCTCGACTTCCACAGCCCCTACGGCTGCAGCAAGGGCGCCGCGGACCAGTACGTCAGGGACTACGCGCGCAGCTACCACATGAACACCGTGGTGCTGCGGCAGAGCTGCATCTACGGCTCGCACCAGTACGGCACCGAGGACCAGGGCTGGGTCGCGCACTTCGTGCACTCGATCCTGAATCGCCGGCCGCTCACCATCTATGGCGACGGGCTGCAGGTGCGCGACCTGCTCGACGCGAGAGACCTGTGCACGCTCTACCTGCACGTCGTCGACAACATCGACATGACGCGCGGGGAGATCTACAACGTGGGCGGCGGTCCCGAGAACCAGCGCAACCTGCTGGAGGTGATCGACCAGATCGGTGAGCTGACCAACCGCAAGCCGGAGTACAGCTTCTCCGACTGGCGCGAGGGCGACCAGCAGTATTACGTCAGCGACATCGGAAAGGCGAAGCAGGAGCTCGGGTGGGAGCCACGCATCGCCTTCGACCACGGGCTGCGCGACCTCATCGCGTGGGCGGAGTCGATCAGCTAGTTCGACAAGGGCTCAAACCGAGACCGCCGCCGCCTCCGCGGCCACCTGCTCGTGCGCCTGGGCGACCTCGAGCACAGCGCGCTCGAGGACGTCGATGTGCCGCTCCCAGTCGAACCTGCGTGCCCATTCGAACGCGCGCACCCCGGTGGCCTGGTTGCCGTCGCGGTCGTCGAGCAGGCGGATGATGCCGGACGCGTAGTCGCCGACGTCGAGCGGCTCGGCGAGGTGGCCGGTTCGTGGTCCGACAGTGACCGTCGGCCCGGCCTGGTTCCAGGCCACGACCGGCACGCCCTTGGCCATCGACTCGATGACGCCCATCCCGAAGTCCTCCTCCGGAGCGGGATAGACGTACACCGCCGCACCTTCGTAGAGGGACTGGAGCTCGTCCTCGGCGATCGGACCCAGGAAGACCACCGCGTCATCGAGGCCGAGCTCCGACACGAGCGACTTCAGCGTCGCCGTGTGCGAGGTCGACGGTCCGGGAATGACAAGCTGCACCCGTGGGTGACGCTCGCGAACCTCGGCCATGGCGCGGATCGCGAGGTCGAAACGCTTCTGCGGATAGTGGCGGTTGGTGAGGAGGACGTACGGCCGCCGGATGGGAAAACCGTTGATGGTCAGTCCGCCGCTGAAGCGGGCCTCGGGCATGAGCGGAAAGCCGGACGAGGCGACGTGGCAGCCGGCCGGGCAGTCGATCGCCGCGCGTCTGTAGGTCTTGCGGATGATGTCGCCGATGTAGTCGCCGTTGACGAGCAGCTGGTCAGCCTCCTGCACCGACCTGAGGTCGGCCCAGGCGACGAACGCCGTCGCGCGCAGCACGACGGCCGCGAGCAGGCGGTAGTCGGCGTTCGAGATCCACCCGGTCTGCCGGTCGATGTTGCGTGGATACACGAGGCGGTTCGGCTGGTTCAGGTAAACGACATACGGCACGTCCATCAGCCGCGCCGCCCACCATGCGATCCAGGCGCTGGGCTGATTGCATCCGACGATCGCGTCGACGCCGCGAAAGCGCCACGCGTAAAGAGGCATCAGCAGCGACGTCGCCGCCATCTGGATCGCCTCGCGGTAAGGGAACCAGCGCGGCAGCTGCGGCAGGAAGGTGCGCACGCGGACCTGGCCGATCAGGTCGGGAAACGATCGCGAGGCGTCCACCGTCGGCGCGTAGCACTCCACCTGGTAGCCGCGCCGGCGAAGACCGAGCACCTCTTCGATCACGATTCGCTCACCGCCGCCGGAGTAGGTGAAGCCGCAGTGAAAGACCGCGATCCGCTTCGGCCCTCCGTGTTGCGCGCGCCGCCGCCCTCCCACCAGGAGAAAGCTCAAAGCGCCGAGCACCAGCGCGTAACCCGCGGTGATGGCGTGATACAGGAGGATCGCGCCGGCCGCCACCGCGCCGCCGAGCCCGAGGCCGCCGCCGAGGACGAGCGAGCCCGCGACCTCCAGGTTGCCGAGATAGCCCGGGCCGGCGGGCACGGCGAAGCTGAGCAGGAGCGCGGGGTACGCCGCCATCGCCTTCAGCGTCGGGACCTGGACGCCCACCGCTGCAAAGAGGAGGGTGAAGTTGTAAGCGTCGATCACCAGCGCCAGGGCGGTGAGGATCGCGAGCCGTGCGGCGAGGCCGGGCGTCCACAAGCCCCGAGCGCCAGCGCGAAACGCGAACGCCTGGCCGGCGAGGCCGGCCGCCAGGCGCGCAGGCAGGAGGCGACGTGCGAGCGGGGACCGCGCGACCCGTGGACCCGCAAGCGCGGTGCCGAGGACCGTTGCGAGCAGCCCGAGCGCAAGCGCGGCGGCGCCAATTAGACCGCGCGGCGCCTGGACCACACCGGTTGCGGCGACCACCCCGAGCGCGGCGAGCACCGCGGCGACGGCGGTGAGGTCGCAAACCTTGTCGATCACGATCGTCGCGAGCGCCGAGCCGGCGGGGACACGATGGCGCCGCCACAACCACCAGGCGCGCGCCGCGTCACCCGAGCGGATGGGCAGCACGTAGTTCAGCAGGCCGCCCGCGCCGTTCATGGCGAATGCGCGCACCATCCCGACGGGCGCCAGCGGCCTCAGGAGCAGCAGCCAGCGGCGCGCGCGAATCACGCTGGTGACCAGCGCGAGCAGCACCATCAGAGGCACGGGCCACCAGCTGTGCACACGCATGTGGCTGACCACGTCGGGCAGCGAAACGGTCCGCAGCCACAGCCAGAGCAGGACCGCGCCGAACGCCGTCTGCAGACCAAGCCGCACCCAACGGTTCAAGCCATCACCTCAACTCTTTCTGGAGACGGCGTGGAGCCGGCAATCCAGCGCCTGACCCTGGCGGGCTGGAGGGCTGGGTGGCTGCAGCGTGGAGCATCAGCGTTGGCAAGTCGTTTCGTGGGAGCGCATCTTTAACACGACGGGATCGTTCTGCACAACGGCCCTCCTTGGATTTTCCCGAGCAGGGTAGTCACTTCGTCGTCGAAAATGTGCAGCGATAATCGATCTCACTCGCGATTTCCGGCCCTAAACTCTTAAATGCGCCTGTGTGCGCAGGGACCTTCAGACAGGCAGGGACGTCATCATCAGTTAGAACCTCACCCCCCGCAGCCAAGCTCGGAGCCGGTGTCGAGTGATCGCCCGGCCCGAGCCTTTTTTATGGGTTCTCGACCCCATTCGCCCAGTCGTGAAGCGCCTCCCGCCACGGCCGCAGCTGTCCGATCCGCTCTGAGCCGAGGCAGCCGTTGAGCGGTCGCCGCGCGGCCAGCCACAGCCTGTCGCTGGTGAGCGGGACGGCCGTGACCGGCACCCCCATCTCCTGGAGCACCTGTTCAGCGAACTCGTGCCAGGTGCAGCAGCCCTCGCCGGCCAGGTGCACCAGGCCGCTGAGCTCCTGGCCCGCAAGCTCGACCGTCCTGGCGGCCAGGTCGGCGGCGCTGGTCGGGTTGACGCTCTGGTCGGCCACCACCTCGAGCTCGCCGCGCGTGCGGGCGCGCTCGAGTATCCGCTCTGGAAACCCGGCTCCAACCCGCCCGTAGACGGCGGCCGTCCTGATCACCAGCGCCCGCGGATCGGCGTCCAGCGCCGCGCGCTCGCCGGCGAGCTTGGAGAGACCGTATGCGCCCAGCGGCCGCGGCGCGTCCGATTCGACGTACGCGCGGTCCTGGGCTCCGTCGAACACGAAGTTGGTCGAGAAGTGCACGAGCTTCGCGCCGTGGCGCGCGCAGGCCGCCGCGACGTTGGCGACACCATCGCGGTTGACCATCATCGCCGCCGCGGGCTCATTCTCCGCGCGGTCCACCGCGTTGTAGGCGGCGCAGTTGAACACGACGGCCGGCCGGCGCGAGGAGATCAGGTCGGCAACGGCTTTCTGATCGGTGATCGAAACCTGATCGCGCGTCACGGCGCATTCGCGCCCCAGCAACCGGGTGAGCTCCGAGCCGAGCTGCCCGCCGGCCCCGAGCACAAGCGGGCGCATGGAGCTCAAGGCGGGGGCTCCGAGCCCTTGGGCAAGGTCAATCCATCTGTTTGGCGAGTCCCGAATGCGCCAGCAGCAGGGCTGTCATCTCGCGCTCGGCGGCGGGCCGGCCGACCAGGAAACCCTGCGCGGCGTCGCATCCGGCTTCGACCAGGACCGCCTCGGCCGCCCGGTCCTGCAGACCCTCGGCGACCACTCGCAGGCCGAGGTTGTGGCCGAGCCCGACGGCTGAGCGGACGATGGCGCCGGAGTCCGGGTCCGATGCCAGCGCCGACACGAAGGAGCGGTCGATCTTGATCTCGTTGACCGGGAGGCGCATCAGGTAGAGCAGCGACGAATAGCCGGTGCCAAAGTCGTCGAGCGCGAGCCGGACGCCGATCTCGTTCAAGCGATGCAGCGCCTTGGCCGCGGCGGCCGCCATGGCCACACCTTCCGTGATCTCCAGCGTCAGCCGGTGCGGCTCGACCTTGAAGTTCGCGAGTGCGCGGGCGACCATCTCCTCGAGCGAGTGGTCCTCGATGCTGCGCGGCGAGACGTTGAGCGACACCGAGACGTCGAGCCCTTCCTCGAGCCACTTGCAGAGCTGCGACAGCGCGCAGTCGATGACCCATGCGGTGAGCGGGTGGATGATGCCGGTCTCTTCCGCCATCGGGATGAAACGATCCGGTGGCATCAGGCCTTCGCGCGGGTGGTTCCAGCGGACGAGCGCCTCGACGGTGTGAATGGCGCCCGTCGCCAGCGTCACCTGCGGCTGGTAGTGGAGGGTGAGCTCGCCCTGCGGGATGGAGCGGCGCAGCTCACCGGCCAGGCTCGAGCGCCGCATCGTCTGCGCCTCCTGGTCGGGGGCGTAGACCGCGTAACCGCCGCCCGCCCGCTTCGCGACGTACATCGCGACGTCGGCGCGGCGCAGCAGCGTGCTCGGGTCGTCGCCATGCACCGGGTACATCGAGATGCCGATCGACGCGCCTGTCTCGACCATCTGGTCGGCGATCGCGAACGGACCCTCGAGGGAGGCGAGGATCTTCTTCGCCGTCGCCACCACGTCGTCAGGATGCTTGGCGTCGATCGTCAGCACCGCGAACTCGTCACCGCCGAGGCGCGCGATGGTGTCAGTCGCCCGCAGCACGCCGCGCAGGCGGGCTGTCACCTCCTGCAGCAGGCTGTCGCCGCGGTCGTGTCCCAGGGCGTCGTTGATGTCCTTGAACCTGTCGAGATCCAGCAGCAGCACGCCGAACATCTTCTGGTTGCGGCGCGCGGCGAGCAGCGCCTGGCGCAGTCGGTCGCCGAAGAGGCTGCGGTTGGGCAACCCGGTGAGCGCGTCGTGCAGCGCCTGGTACTCCAGCGCGTCGGTGTGCGCCTTGCGCTCCGAGATGTCGCGCAGCGTGGCGATGAACAGATGGCGCGCTCCGACCTGCATCGAGCTGACCACCACCTCGAGCGGAAAAAGGCTTCCGTTCTTGCGCTTGCCCATCGTCTCGTGCGCACCGCTGACCGGGATGTCGAGCTTGAGCCGTCGCTGGAGGTAGTTGTCGAACGCGCTGCGGTGTGTGGTCGCGATGATGAGGTCCATCTGCTGGCTGACAAGCTCCTGCTCCGAGTAGCCGAAGAGCTTCACCACCGCGGGGTTGGCCGATTCGATGACGCCGGTCTGGTCGAGCGTGGCCAGGCCGTCGGACACGTTGTCGAGCACCGAGCGCATGCGCTTCTCGCTCTCCTGCAGCGCCACCTCCGCGCGCTTGCGCTCGACGAACTCGCCGATCTGTGAGCCGACGTCGTTCATCACCGCGACCAGGCCTTCGTCGAGGCCTCGGGGCGCCCACGTGTGGAGCGAGATCATGCCGACGACGCGGCGGCCGCTGCGCACTGGAAATCCAACGACACCGTGCAGGCCCGACGCCACGGCGGAAGCCGAGCGGACCGAGGTGTCGCCCGCCAGGTCGGGCATCGCGACTGGTCCACCCGATTCCCACACCTGGCCGGCGAGCCCCTCGCCGCGGCGGTAGACGACGTCCGGTGCCGTCGCCTCGAAGGCCGACGTGTCGCGTCCTGGACGCTTCCACGAGGTGCTGAAGTGCATCGCCTCGCGGCCGCCGTCGACCTCCCAGTACTCGGCCAGCTCCCAGTCGAGCGTGCGGCAGAGCCCCTCGAGCACGCCGGGCGCGGCCTTCTCCCAACCCGGCGAGGTGACCAGGGCCTGCGTGACGGCGAAGCGGGCCGCCTGCAGCACCTCTGACCGCTTGCGGTCGCGGATGTCGACGGCGACGTTCTGGAAGTACAGCGGCTTGCCGTCGCGGCTTCGCACCAGTCGCGTCGTCAGGTCGACCCAGACCGAGTCGCCGTCCTTACGCATGGTTCGCTTCTCGATGCGCAAGCCCTCGACGTCACCCGCCAGCATGCGGCGCATGGCCTCGTGGACGGTCGGCACCTCGTCGGGATGCGTGATGTCGAGCATCGAGAGGCCGCGCAGCTCGGACTCGGTGTACCCGACGAGCTGACAGAACGCCGGATTGACGGTCGTGATGTGGCCGTCGACGCTCGTGAACACCATTCCGGCCTGCGCCTGCTCGAAAAGCGTGCGGAATCGCGTCTCGAGGTCGCGCTCCGCCAGCTCCGCGCGCAGCCGCTCGCTGACGTCGTTGACCAGCGTGAGGAGCTGTTCGCTGCTCGGGCTCAGCTTGTGGATCGCGACCTCGACCTGCACCCGCGATCCGTTCTTCGCGATCATCGTCGAGTTGTAGCGGACCGGCGCAACGCCCCCGCTCCGGCGCGTGGCCAGGTTGGTGGTGAGCTCAGCCCGCTCCTCGGGCGCGGCCAGGTCGATCAGCGAAGGAAGCGCCGCCAGCTCTTCGCGGGTGTAGCCGGTGAGCTTGACGTAAGCATCGTTGCCGGCGACGAAACGGCCCTGATCGCTGATGAAAAGACCCTCGCCGAGCTCGCTGAGGGCCGCCAGCAGCGACGCCTGGCGGTCGATGTGCAGCTGCAGGTCGCGCTCCACGCCGCGGCTGACCAGGTACGCGAGCATGCCGAGACCGAGCAGGACCAAAGACCAGATCACGACCGCCGTCACCGACACCATCAGCGCCGTGATCGCGTAGACCCACAGGGCGGCCAGGCCCAACCCGGCGACCACGAACACGTAGATGAAGTGGCGCGAGCGAAGGCCGAGCTCGAAGTGCAGCAGGACGGTGGCGAAGCTGACCGCGGCCAGGGGCGGAAGGATGTCGCCGAGCGACCTGCCCGCCAGGCCGAGGATGAGGTCGGTCAGGAGCGCGGCGCAGACCATCACGGCGATCTGGATCGGGAGGCTGGAGGCGAAGCGCGAGGCGCGGACGTAGACGCCGACCACCGCCAGGACCACCCCGATGCCGATGAGGATGAGCTCGGCCCGGAGGACGCCCGACGGCACGTTCGCCTGGACCAGGCGATACCCGACCGCCGCGATGATGGCCGCCACCGCGATGGCGTTGATGACCGGGAGGCTCACCGACCGGAGCCTGCGCGGCGTACCTGTTGCGGCCCAGGCGGCCCCAGACAACGGGTCCGCCATGCCCGCCGCGGGGGGCTGCAGCTGCCTAGCCAATCTCGAAAACCATAACGGTCGGGCACGGGGTTCGGGGCCCCCGGTTTGTCAGGCGCTCCCATCGCCGGCCCCTGAAGGACCGGCCTGGGTGGGTTACTTGGCGGTCTTGGCCTGGGGCCGCTGGGGCACCGTCCGCTTCAGCACGGGCCGGCGGCCCGCCACGAGCGGGTTGACCTTCTCCCCGTCACCGTCCGCTCCCGACTTGCGCGCCTTGCCGGAGGCGGCGTGCTGCGTGCGCAGCTTGGCCAGCCGCTCCTTCTTGGCCGCCAGGGCGGTCCTCAGGGCGTCCGAAAGCTGGGTGTCGTTCATCGGCACCACTCGGAGCCGGGCTTCCAGCTCCAGGACCTCGACTTCGGCTCTGGTCAGTTCAAGATCGATCGTCTTCGACACGTCTTCCTCTATTCAAAGGTACGTTGAAAGCTACCGAACTAAGTAA
>DATEHQ010000096.1:0-9454 GCA_035279525.1 Candidatus Dormiibacterota bacterium | reverse complement strand
CGGACCCCGCTTCGCCTACTCCATGACTTTTGGAATGAGGACAAGCACCGCACGACGACACCCGTGGTGTTGGCAAATTACGTTGCGACCTCCGCCGCCTACCAAGACGATCCCAAAGACAAGACACTCGGCTTTGAAGCCTACTTTGGTGATATTCAGGACGGGAAGGTCATTGGCTGGGTGGCGGGTACCAACCCGGATCGCAGGCCTCACTTCCCGGTCCACATGCGTTTTCATCAGAAGCCGATCGTGCTCGCGGAATCGCTGGCCAGCTTTTACGAGTTCGTCCGCAGCGACATCTTCGGAGCTCTAGGCAGTAGCAATGCGCGCTAGGCATCGCCGCCGAGAAAGAGTGTTGGCCGGGCGGCCCGATTAGTTGCCCGAGCACCCGGCGATCGAGGATGCCGGGCGACAAGTCTGCCCTTTCTGGGAGTCATGCATCTCCCCCGCTCCACCGTTCGTGGAGGCGCGCCGTAGTTTCCGTAACGCGAACCAGACCGTGAGTCGCAGGCCCTCACCTGACGCGAGAGCCACACGCGCAGTCCGGTGGACTCTCACGGATACAGAACGTTGGCAGCGACTTATTGTTCACCAGCCCTGAAACCGCCTTCGTGCCCGTTGCTCGCGAGATCAACCGCCACTTAGTCGGCGCAGCAATCGGGGAGACAGAATGTCTCGGCATGAGACGTTGTCGACATTCTGTTGTCCTTGAGATCGAATCGCCAGCCTCGGCGGTGCTGCCCGTACTCAGCCCAACAAGCGGGATGCGTACTAATTGCGTACTGGTTGGCGAAACCTTCTGTATCCCTTGGCCCGAGATGAACTCGGAATTTCGAGTTCAGACCAGGGATTGTGGGCCGAGGACGGACTGTAAGCCGGGTTCTGTATCCCCTGCGGGATGGTGACCATCTGTCTGGGGCATCGCTCTCGCGATGTCTCTAGCGACCGATACCCGAGGACTGGGCGAGCAGCCTTGAGCGCCCTCCTATTTGGTCTTGCTCCGGGCGGGGTTTACCTGGCCGGCCGGTCACCCGGCCGCCGGTGGGCTCTTACCCCACCTTTTCACCCTTACCTGACAGAAGCTCTCCGGAGATAGCCCCTGCCCGGCGGTAATTTTCTGTGGCACTTTCCTTCGGGTCACCCCGACTGGGAGTTGCCCAGCGCCCTGCTCTATGGAGCCCGGACTTTCCTCCAACGCTATTCACTTCGCCGGCGGTCACCCGTCCGCCTCGGCCCGGAGTAAGTCTACCCAGCAGGCCGGGATTTCTTGACGTGCTCGTCGATCGCCTGGTTGGCGAGGTAGTCGGCCTTCTTGTTCAGCGCCCGCTCGACGTGACCTACTTTGACCTCGGCAAACCTCGCCAACAGCTCCTTCGCCTCGCGGTACAGCGGCTGGAGGTCCGGCGACTTGACCCGATACGCTCCGTTGATCTGCTCGACGACGAGCTTCGAATCCATGTAGACCTCGAGCCGGTCCGGCTTCCATGGCTCGGCCGCCTTCAGGCCGTCGATGAGCGCCCGGTATTCGGCCTCGTTGTTGGTGGCCCTGCCCAGCCACCTGTGGAAGGTACGGAGTGGGAGGTCGTGGTCATCCGCGATCACCACGCCCACCGCGGCCGGCCCCGGGTTGCCGCGCGAGGCACCATCGGTGTAGAGGCGGAGAACCTTCAGGCCTGCACCAGGATCCGGCTGCAGTTGTCGCACTGCACGACTTCCTCGCCCTTGCGGAGGATCTGCATGCCCGACGACGTGACCGTCACCCGACAGGCCAGGCATTGGTTGCGCTCGACCTCGGCCACGGCGGGATGCGCGCGCACCCGCAGGAACGCGGTCTGGAATGGCGCGGGGATCTCGGCCCAGGCGGCGGCGCTGTCCGCTTTCACTGTCGCGATCTCCGACTGCATCGACTCCAGGTCTCGTCGCAGCCCAGGCTCGTCGGCGGCCGATCGCGAGCGGGCATCCTCGAGCGCCCCGGAGGCTTCGACCACGGCCTGGTCGGCCAGCTCACCCTCTTCCATCAACAGCAGCTGGGCCTCCTCCTCGTCGGCGAAGCTCGTTTTGAGGTGCTGGACCTCTTCATTCATCTGCATCAGCTCCGTCGGGTTGCGGATGCGTCCGCTCATGAGCTCCTTCTCGCGTGAGCGCAGGCGCGTGCGGTGCGCCTCGCGGTCTCGGTCCGAGTCGCGCAGGCGAAGCTGGATCGTCTGCTGAGAAGCACGCGCGTCCGCGAGCCTCGCCTCGGCGGTTGCGACGTCGGGATTCGAGGCCAGCAATGACTCGACGCGTTCGATCTCGTCGCGCAGCTCTCGCTCCCTCTCCACCAGCCGCTGATAGGCCAGCAGGAGCTGCGCGGGCTTCATTCGAGGACGACCAGGACCTGGCCCTCCTTGACGACTTCGGTCTCTTTGACCCGGATCTCTTTCACGGTGCCCGCGCGGGGGGCCATGACGGGGATCTCCATCTTCATGGACTCGAGGATGAGCAGCTCGTCGTCCACGCGAACCTGCGCACCCACCTGGGTCGTGATCTTCCACACGCTGCCGACCAGCTCGGCTTTGACCTCGGTCATCGGAGCCCTCGTCCCACGGCCGAGCTGTTCGGCTCCCTCCCTTCCCCACCTGGCTCGCCGGGGAGGGAAAGAGCTCTGCGCGCCTCTCCGACGCTCGCCACCTGGTGGCCCAGGTCGTGGGCCATGCGGGCGGCTTTTTCCACCAGGTCGCCGTTGCTCTTCGCCATCCGTCCCTCCTCGACGTAGAAGTTGTCCTCCAGGCCGACGCGCACGTTGCCGTCCATCGTGATGGCCGCGGCCGCCATCGGCCACTGCCGCGCCCCGATCCCGATCACCTGCCAGTGCGAACCGGCCGGCAGCGAGTCGACCTGGTCGACCAGGTGACGGGTCGTGGCGGGGATGCCTCCCAGCACACCCATGACGAGGCTGAAGACATACGGGGGGTGCAGCACGCCCATGTCGATCAGCGGCCGGGTGTTTGCCACGTGGCCGGCGTCGAAGCACTCCATCTCCGGTCGCACGCCCGCGGCGCTCATGGTCTCGAGGAAGAACTGGATGTCCTTGAACGGATTGGCAAAAACATGGTCGTGATAGAACGCCTTCTTCCTCTCGGAGTAGATCGCGTAGTTTATCGAGCCCATGTTCAGCGCGGCCATGTCGGGTCGGAGCTCGCGGATGTGCGCAATCCGGTCCGCGGCGGCCAGCCCGATCGCGCCGGTCGAGAAGTTGACGATCACGTCGGTCCGCGCGCGGACCTCCGACAGGATTTCCCCGAACGTCTCGACTTTCCAGTCCGGCCCACCTTCGGGGTCGCGGGCGTGGATGTGAACGATCGCGGCGCCGGCCTCGGCCGCGCGCCGGGCCTCCTGGCCGATCTCTTTAGGGGTGTAGGGGATCGCGGGGCACTGGTCGCGCGTCGCCAGCACCCCTGTGAGCGCCGCGGTGATGACAACCGGACTCATCGCGAGCTCATACGGGGATGTTGCCGTGCTTGCGCCACGGCCGGTCGATCTTCTTGTCTCGCGCCTGGTCGAGACCGCGGATGATCACTCGTCGCGTCTCAGCCGGGTCGATCACGTCGTCGATCATCGCCCAACCGGCCGCGAGGTAAGGATTGATCTGGGAGCGGATGGCCTCGATCATCTGCGCGCGAGTCGCCTCCGGGTCGTCCGAGGCTTCGATCTGCTTGTTGAAGATGATGTTGACCGCACCTTCGGGACCCATCACCGAGATCTCCGCGAACGGCCACGCGACGATCGTGTCCGGTCCATAGCCCTTGCCGCACATCACGTAGTAACCCGCGCCGTACGCCTTGCGCATGATCACAGTGATCTTCGGCACCGTTGCCTCTGAGGTTGCGTACAGCATCTTGGCACCGTGGCGGATGATGCCTTCCTTCTCGACGTGGGAGCCGACCAGGAAACCCGGCACGTCCATCAGGTACACCAGCGGCACGTTGAAGGCGTCGCACATCCGGATGAAGCGCGCGGCCTTGTCGGCCGCGTCCGAGTCGAGGATGCCCCCCTTCTGCATGGGCTGGTTGGCGACGACACCGACTGCCTGACCACCCGCCCTCGCGAACCCGATCACGATGTTCTTCGCCCAGGTCGGCTTGATCTCGAACCACGACGAACCGTCGAAGATCGAGGCGATCACCTTGCGCACGTCGTAGGCGGTGCGCTGGTTGACCGGCACCAGCTTTTCGAGTCCCTCCACCAACCGGTCGCGTGAATCGCCCGTGTCGCGAAACGGCGGCGCATCACCGTTGCTCGACGGCAGGTACGAGAGGAACCGGCGAACCGCAGCGATGCACTGCTCGTCGTTGTCCACCTCGTTGTCGCCGACGCCTGACTCGTAGCAGTGGACCTGCGATCCGCCCATGTCGTGGTCGGTCACCTCCTCGCCCGTGGCCGCCTTGACCAGGCGCGCGCCACCGAGGGACATCGACGAGGTGCCCCTGACCATGGGCACGAAATCAGCCAGGCCGGGGATGTACGCGGTGCCGGCGGCGCAGGGCCCGAGCATGGCCGCCACCTGGGGCACGACGCCCGACATGACGACCTGGTCGTAGAACAGGTAACCGGTGCCCGCGAACGTCGACCCGGCGGCTTCCTGGATCCGCGCGCCCGCCGAGTCGAGCAGCCATACGATCGGCTTGCGATAGCGGAGCGCGAGCTCCCGGACTCGGGCCGCCTTGAACTGCTCTCCAACGGCCCCCATCGACCCGGCCATGACCGTGAAGTCGTACGCGATCACCCATACCTGGCGGCCGTCGACTTCGCCATGCCCCGTGACCACGCCGTCGGCCGGTGTGCCGCCGGCATCGACCACGGCTCCGCGCACCGGCTGCTGCTGGGCCAGCAGACCGAGCTCGACGAACGTGCCCGCGTCGAACAGCACGTCGATTCGCTCGCGGACGGTGAGCTTGCCACGCTCGTGCTGCTTCGCGATCTTCTCATCGCCGCCCATGCCGAGGTTCTTGCGCCGCTTCGCCTGCAGGTCAGAGACCCGCCCCGAATAGTCGTCAGCCACCGCTGGAATTATGTGTGAGCAGGTCCTTGCGGCTTCTCCACCGATCGAGGAAGCGGTAGAGGTTGCGCCGGGAGAGCCGCTCGCGCTCCGCCGGCTCGGTCGACTCCCACAGCCGGTGCTCGTGCTTCTCGAGCGGAAGGTCGGGCAGGACGATCGCGCGACCTCCCCGGTCCCGCAGGCGGAAGCTGAAATCGATGTCCGCGATGCGGTAGAACCGGAACCTGGTGTCGAATCCACCCGCGGCGAGTGCGTCGGCGCGGCGGAACGCCATGCAGTAGCCCTCGACAGCGTCGACCTCCGGTCCGTCCGCCGCCGCGAACTCCTGCATCGTGTCGCCGGCCCGCAGGCCGTAGGCGCCCGCGACTGCAACGGAGTCGTCGGCCAGCGCTCTCACCACCGTTGAGATCGCGTCCCCTTTCAACTCGACGCCCGGGTCGAACAGCACGATCACCTCGCCCGCCGCCTCCTCGATGCCGGCGTTGACCGCGGCCCCGAAGCCAAGCACCGGATCGAGCTCGACGTGGCGCAGCCGCTCCGCGGCTCGGCCCTGCAGCCAGCCGGCGATGCGCGCGTCGCCCGAGTTGTTCACGATCAGCGCTTCGAAGTCGGCTTTGCAATGCGTGAAGACGGAGAGCAGCCAGCGCTCCGCGTCGGGGAGCCAGCCGTGCACGACCGTCAGCGCGGTCACGGCGCGCCTCGGCACGGCGACAGACGGGAGCGGGCCCTTGATGGCCTGCAGCTCGCTGCCGGCCTGGCTGTCCACGACATCCCAGCCCCCGGCGTGCAGCTGCTCTCGCAATGCGTCCGCGGCCCCGAAGTCCTTCGCCTGCCTCCGTTCCATCCGCTCACGAAGAAGGCGCTCGGCGGCCTCGCGGTCCATCCGAGCGCCTTCGGGCATAGCTTTCGAATCCTAGCTTCGGCTAGGCTGCGACCTCGACTCCCTCCGGCAGGCTTTCGACCTGCCTCGTAAGCGGCACCTCGCGCAGCGTCAGGCTCGCCACCACCGATACCGTCGCGATCGCCGCCGCCACGAAGAAGAGCTCGTGCAGCGTGTTCGCCAGCCCCACTCGCGTGGGAGGAACCGGCAGGCTGTTGGCGAGAATCGATCCGAGGACGGCGGTCCCGATCGTGCCACCGAGGCTGCGCCAGAACATCAGCTGGCTGGTGGCGACACCGATCAGCTGCCGCGGCAATCCGGCCTGCGCCACGACGAATGTGAGCGGGAAAGTGACGCCAAGCCCGGCGCCGATGATGACGATGTCGCGGGTTACCTCGAACGGATCGCCCCCCGGGCCGACGCGCGTCAGCAGGACCATCCCGAGGACCATCACCGCAAGAGCTCCTGCGGCGAGGAACCGGTAGGCCGGCACCCGCGCGATGAGCGCGCCCGTCGCCGTGCTGGTGACGACCACCCCGAGCATCATCGGCGTGAGCAGCTGGCCCGAATAGGTCGCGCTCACACCGAGCACACCCTGGTAGAGCAGCGGCACGAAGATCACCGCGCCGAACATTCCGACCCCACTGAAAAAGGAGATCACCGAGGGGACAGCGAGCGCGTTGAGGCGGAAGAGGTGGAAGGGCACCACCGGGTGCTCCACCCTCTTTTCGACGAAATAGAAGGTGACCAGCATCGCCGCGGCCAGCGCCAGCAATCCGAGCACCTGCGCCGACAACCACGCGTGGTCGCGGGTCAAGGTGAGGGCGACCAGGAGCGGGGTCAGGCCCGCGAACAGGAGGCCGGTCCCGGTCCAGTCGATGTCACGGAGCCGCGCGCTCGAGCGCACGAAGGGGAGCCGGGTCGCGACGAGGATCACGGCGGCGATGCCAAGCGGCACGTTGACGTAGAAGACCCAACGCCAGCCCGGCCCATCGGTCAGGTAGCCGCCCAGCGTCGGACCGATGACGGACGAGATGCCGAAGATCGCGCCGAAGAGCCCGCTCATCCTGGCCCGTTGGGCGGGCGGAAAGACGTCGGCGAGCACAGCAAACGTCGACGCCATCAACACGCCCGCGAAGACTCCCTGCAAGCCCCTGAAGACGACGAGCTCGGTCATGTTCTGCGCCAGCCCGCACAGCGCGGACGCCGCGATGAAACCGATCATGCCCGCCAGCAAGAACGGCTTGCGGCCGAACATGTCGCCGAGCTTGCCCGCGACCGGGACGAGCAGCGTGGACGTGACCAGGTAGGCCGTGGTGACCCATGCGTAGTAGCTGAGACCGTGCAGCTCCGACACGATCCGGGGCATCGCGACCCCGACCACCGTCTGGTCGAGCGCGGACAGGAGAAGGGCCAGCGCGACGCCCAGCGTGGCGAGCACGACCTGGCTCCGGGACGAGACCTGGGACATGGCGAACCTCCTTCTTTCCACCTGCAAGCTTCACGCCGAAGGCTATTGGGCATTGCGGCAAGAAACGTTCCGCAATAGGATTGAGTGTTGAGAAAAACATGCTCAACACCTCGGCCCGATTGCTCCGCCTGCTGACGCTGCTCGAATCGCGCCGCGAGTGGCCCGGCCACGACCTGGCCCAGCGCCTGGAGGTGAGCTCCAGGACGGTTCGCAACGACATCACCAGGCTGCGCGCGCTGGGCTACCCGGTGGAGGCCACCCCAGGCGTGGCGGGAGGCTACCGCCTGGGTTCAGGCGCCGCCATGCCTCCCCTGCTGCTCGAGGACGACGAGGCTGTGGCGGTAGCCGTGGCATTGAGGTCCTCCGCCGGGGGCGGCATCGCGGGCATCGAGCAGACCTCTGTCAGCGCGCTCGTCAAGCTCGAGCAGGTCCTCCCGTCTCGGCTGCGGCGGCGCGTCAACGCGCTGCACGCCTTCACCGTCTCGGCGCCGAGCACGGGCCCCACCGTCGAGGCGCACTCCATCGCCACCATCGCGGCTGCCTGCCGCGACTGTGAGCTGGTGAGCATCGATTACCGCAAGCACGACGGCACGGAATCGACGCGCTCGCTCGAGCCGTACCGGCTCGTCAACTTCGGCCGCCGCTGGTACCTCGTGGCCTGGGACCGCGACCGGCTGGCGTGGCGCACGTTTCGCGTCGACCGGATGAAGCTGAGGACTCCGACCGGCCCTCACTTCACACCCCGAGAGCTGCCCGCGCCGGACATCGCGGCCTACGTGATGCGCAGTGTGCGGTCCGCACCCATGAAGTTCGTGTGCAGGGTGACGGTGCACGCGCCGGCCGCCGCGATTGCGGAGCGCGTTCCGCGCGACCTCGTCGTCGAACCGGTCGACGACCACACATGTGCCGTGCTGGCACGGTCCAACTCAGTCGAGATGCTCGCGCTCTACCTCGGCCTGCTCGATGCGGACTTCACGATCGGGGAACCGCCGGAGCTCGTGGAACACATGGCGAAGCTGGCCCGGCGCTACGCCGGCGCCGCGAACGCGGTGTAGGTCAGCCCTTCCTGGCTTTGACCGCGGCCGTCAGGGCCGGCACGATCTTCATCGCATCGCCGACCACGCCGAGGTCGGCCATCTTCATGATCGGCGCCTCGGCGTCCTTGTTGATGGCGATGATCACCTTCGAAGCTTTCATGCCGACCGTGTGCTGCATCGCGCCCGAGATGCCAACCGCGATGTAGACGCCAGGACGCACCGACTTGCCGGTCTGTCCCACCTGCATCGAATACGGCACCCAGCCCGCGTCGACCACGGCACGACTCGCGCCCAGCGCGCCCCCGAGCGCGTTCGCGAGCTCCTCCAGCATCGGGAAGTTCTGGGGGCCGCCGAGGCCCCGGCCCCCGCTGATCACGACCTTCGCCTCCTCGAGCTTGACCTTCTCCGAAGCCTCGACCACCCGGTCGGTGACGTGAGCGCGTCTCGAGGTGTCGGCGATGGCCACCTCGAGCGCCTTGACCTCCGCCGCCCCACCGGACTCCGAGGCTTCGACCGACTTGGGGCGCAGGAGCACGATCGCCGGCTTGCCGTTGGCCTTCATCGAGGCCAGCTTCGAGCCGCCGAAATACGGCACCCTGGCCATGAACGAGCCGCCCTCGGCGACGATGTCGCCGGCGTTGGAGATGAGACCCGAGCCGAGGCGCGCCGCCAGCCTCCCGGCCACCTCGCGCGAGTCGGTCGTGAAGCCGAACAGGATCAGGTCGGCGGAAAGCTTCGACTGCAGCGCCGCCACGGCGTCGGTCGCGGGCTCGGCGATGTAATCGTCGAAAGCCTTGTCCTCGTTGACGTGCACGACCTTCGCCCCGTGCTTGCCGAGCGCCGCGGCGGCGTCCCTGGCGCCGGCGCCGAGCGCGACTGCCTCGACCTCGCCCAGTGCGCGCGCCTTGGCCATCAGCTCGAGCGCGGTTGGCGTGAGCTTGCCCTGGTTGAGCTCGGCGTAGACGAGGATCTTCGCCACCTACACGACCTTCGCCTGGGCGAGGACCTGGATGATCCGATCCACCGCC
>DATEHQ010000095.1:0-3001 GCA_035279525.1 Candidatus Dormiibacterota bacterium | reverse complement strand
GTTGCGGTGCAGGACGCCCTTGGCCGCGGCGCGATCCAGCGCGCGCAGCGCCTCGACCGTATCGGTCGAGCGGTCCGCGGAATCCCGATCGCCCAGCGCGCGACGCGCCTTGACGATCAGCGTCTTGACCTCCGATCGCGCGGCGCGATTGCGGACCGTGCGTCTCGCCCCCGCGCGCGCCTGCTTCTTCGCCGATGCAGTTCGCTTAGCCACGAAACAGCGATTATAGGGGCCAGTGGAGTTCGACCTTGGCGGCCGAAGACCGCGTGTGCATCCCGACGCCTACATCGCCCCCACCGCGGTCCTCATCGGAGACGTCGAGGTCGAGAAGGGCGCGAGCGTGTGGTTCGGCGCGGTTTTGCGCGCCGACGAGGCGCAGATCAGGGTCGGCGAAGGGGCCAACGTCCAGGACAACGCGGTCATCCACTGCGCCGAGAACCTGCCCACGATCCTCGAGAAAAACGCGACCGTCGGCCACTCGGCGCAGCTGGAAGGCTGCGTCGTCGAGCAGGGCGCGCTCGTGGGGATGGGGGCGACGATGCTCCAGCGCAGCAGGCTTGGCAAAGGCTCGATGCTCGCGGCCGGCGCGGTTCTCCGCGAGGGCGACCACGTCCCGCCCGGCCATCTGGCGGCGGGCATCCCCGCGGAGGTCAAGAAGCCGCTCGGCGGTGCGTCCGACAGCTGGGTCGAGTCCTCCGCGCGCCACTACCAGGAGCGGGCCGTGAGGTATCGGGCGGAGCTCAGGCCGATCCCATCGCGTTGACCCTCGTGGTGCCCGCGCGCGCCAAGCTCAACCTGGACCTGCGTGTTCTCGGCCGCCGCGCGGACGGGTTCCACGAACTGCACACGACATTTCAGGCGATCGAGCTGCACGACCTCGTCGACCTCGAGCCGGCCGCCGGCACGGCATTCGAGGCGGAGGGGTTCGAGATCGACGCCAGGGACAACTCACTGCTGTCCGCCCATCGTGCGGTCGAGGAGATGGCCGGCAAGACGTTGCCTGTAAGGATCCGGCTGCACAAGCGCATCCCGCCGGGATCGGGCATGGGCGGGGCGAGCTCCGACGCGGCCGCGACGCTGAAGGGCCTCTCAGCGTTGTTCAAGCTGGAGATGGACACGCGGCAGCTGGCGGAGCGGCTCGGCTCGGACGTCCCGTTCTTCCTCCACGGCGGTCGCGCCCGGGCGGAAGGACGCGGCGAGAAGCTGATCGCGCTGGACAGCGGTCCGGCGTGGTTCGCCATCGCGTGGCCGGGGTTCGAGCTGAGCACGGCCAGCGTCTACGCGGCGTGGGACGAGGTCGGCGGAGAAGGTCCGAACGAGCTCGAGCGGGCGGCGGCGAAGGTCGAGCCGCGGCTGGAACAGTTCGCCAGGGATCTTGGCCCGGGATGGCAGATGACGGGCAGCGGGTCCGCGTTCTTCAAGCCGATGGCGAGCAAAGAAGAGGCCGAGGCCGCGGTGAGCAGCCTCGAATGCTGGACGGCGGTGACGGCATCGGTGCCGCGGTGGGCATGAGCCAGGAATGAGAAAAAGGGCAGCAGTCTGGGCCGGCAAGGCCACCGGCGCGCTCAGCCGCATGACCCGGCGCGGCGGCGGGACCACGCTGCCTGGCGACGTCGCGCGGGTCCTCGATCCGCGGATCCTGACCGAGCTTACGCAGGACCTGACGCAGGGCTCGATCGTGATCACGGGCACCAACGGCAAGACCACGACGGCGCGGCTGCTCACGTGGCTGCTCGAGGGAGCGGGCCACCGCGTCGTGTCCAACCGCGCGGGGGCCAACCTGATATTCGGCATCACCGCCGCGGCGCTCGACCGGGCGGATGCGGGCGGAAGGCTGCGCGCCGACTGGGGCGTGTTCGAGATCGACGAGGCGAGCCTTCCCCGCGCGGTCGACGAGATCCGGCCGAAGACCACGCTGGTGATGAATCTCTTCCGCGACCAGCTGGACCGCTACGGCGAGCTCGAGTCGATAGCGAAGAAGATCGAGCAAGCACTGAGGTCACAGCCGGCGAATGCGACGACGGTGCTCAACGCCGACGACCCGCGCGTCGCGGAGATCGGGCTCAACCTCGCTGCCGAGGCAAAGCCGTTGTGGTACGGGCTCGACGACCCGACGGTCGCGAGCAGATCGCTGCCCCACGCCGCGGACGCCAGGACGTGCCCGAGGTGCGGCGCAAGCCTAATCTTCGACGCGGTCTACGTCGGACACGACGGCGTCTATCGATGCCCGAACCACGATTTCGCGCGTCCAGAGCCCGAGCTGAAAGCCACCGACATCGAGCTCCACGGATTCGACAGCCTGGCGATGACCGTCGCGGGCACGCGCATCGCGATGCCGCTGGGTGGCCTCTACAACTGCTACAACGTGCTCGCCGCGTTCGCGGCCGCCTGCAGCGTGGGGCTGGATGCTCAGTACATCTCGGAACGACTGAAGACTTTCAAGGCCGCGTTCGGCAGGCAGGAGAGGATCGAGTTTCGCGGCCGCAACCTGATCCTGGTCCTCTCCAAGAACCCGGCCGGGTTCAACGAAACGGTGCGGACCGCGGTCGAGCTTGCGAAGGGCGAGAACTTCGTCATCGGTCTCAACGATCGCAAGGCCGACGGCACCGACGTCAGCTGGATCTGGGACGTCGACTTCGAGCAGCTGCAGGAGCACGCGAAGACGGTCATCCCCGCCGGGGTCAGGGCCGACGACCTCGCCGTGAGGTTGAAGTACGCGGGGGTCAAGGCCGAGGAGCCGCAAAGCGATCCGGGCGCCGCCCTCGACGCGCTTGTCAGGTCGACCTCCGAGGGCGACACCGCTTATGTCCTCTGCACTTACACCGCGATGCTCGACATCCGGGCCGAGCTCGTGCGGCGCGGATGGGCAAAGCCATACTGGGAAACATGAGCGGCGCAAACACATTCACCATCGGGTGGCTCTATGCCGACCTGATGAACATCTACGGGGATCGCGGCAACATCCTCACATTGAGCAAGCGCGCCGAGTGGCGCGGCTTGA
>DATEHQ010000094.1:0-17227 GCA_035279525.1 Candidatus Dormiibacterota bacterium | reverse complement strand
GGAGAACCTGAGCTCGTCCCCCGGCGCCAGCTGGGCCGCGATGGGAACGGACGCGCTGGCGACGGTCACCACGACCGGGTAGCCGCCGGCCGTCTGGTGATCGGCCATCAAAAGGATGGGCCGCCCGCCGGGTGGCAGCTGTAGGGCGCCTGGGACGAGGCCGAAAGACAGCACCTCCTCGCCATCCGAGTCGAGCCGCGGTCCGTCGAGGCGGTAGCCCATCCGGTCCGAGCGATGGCTCACCGTGAAGGTCATTTCGAAGAGCCCGGCCTTGCCCTCGGCGCCGAGCCTTGCGAAATGCGGCCCGGGGATGGCGAGCAGCTCATGCTTGGTGTAGTCAGGCCGGATTCGCAGCTCCAGGCTGCGCCCGGCGGTCGCGAAGCTCGCCACTTCGGCGCTGATGGCGTCGCCCGCTTCGAGGCGCCGGCCGTGCATTCCTCCGCGGCCCGCGAGCAGGTTGGTCGACATCGATCCGAGCCAGCGGTCGGCGACGATCCCGCCCGCGACGGCGACGTAGGCGCGTGCCCCGCTGCGACGCACGCCAAGCGACAGCTCATCGCCGGTTCGCAGGAGGAATGACGTCCACGTCTCGACCGGCTCACCGTTCACACGGGGATCCAGGTCCGCGCCGGCGACCGCGACGACGCAGTCGGCTTCCGCGCTGAGTCGGGGTCCTTTCAGCGTGCACTCGAGGGTGGCGGCGCCCGGCGCATTGCCCACGAGAAGGTTGGCCGCCCTGTACGCGAAATGGTCCATCGCGCCTCCTGCCGAGACGCCTGAGCCCATCGCGTGCGGGCGGCCGAGGTCCTGGATCGTGGTCAGAAGCCCGGGCTCCACGACCCGGAGGACGTCGCTCACGCGGGGAAGAACTTGACCCGGTCGCCGGCGCGAAACAGGCTCGGCGGGTCGGCGTCGGGCAGGAAGAGCCTCACCGTCGTGTGGCCGATCAAGTGCCAGCCGCCGGGCACGTCGAACGGATAGATGCCGGTCTGGCGACCGGCGATCGCCACCGACCCGGCGGGCACCCTCGTCCGGGGCACGTCCAGGCGGGGCAGCTCGAGCTCCTCCGGCAGCGGGCCGAGGTAGGCCCATCCCGGAACGAAGCCGAGCACGAACACGCGATAGATCGGCCGGGTGTGGAGCTCGACGACTCGCTCGCGGGTGAGCCCGAGGCGTTCCGCCACGGCCTCGATGTCGATGCCGTCGTACGCGATCGGGATGCGGTGCAGGCGTCCCGGCACCTCCATCGGCGGGCGTTTCGCGGCGAGCCGTTTGACCGCCGCGCCGAGCAGCTCGTGAGTCGTCACGTCGGGGTCGAAGTGAACGGTCACACTCGCCGATCCGGCGAAGGCGTGACGGACGTCTCGCCGCTTCTTGAGTGCCGCCGCAAGGGCGATCGCGCGCGTGTTGACGGCGGTGTCGAGCCGCGTGCCGAGCTCCGCCAGGAGAGCGGTGTCACCCAGGGGATGGATGCGGATCCGGCTTCTTACGCTCGAGGGCCGCGCTGGCATGTGCGCTGACAAGGATGGCGTAGAAGACACCTGGGACGAGGCCGACGCAGAGCAGCCCCACGCACGCGATGCCGATCGCCCATCCGGTGACGATGGCCGCGACGGCGACGTTCCATGTCGCGAAGTCGGTGCGCACGCCGCGAATCGCGGCGCCGAGGTCGAACAGGTCGCGGCGCCGTCCTGTCGCGGCGAAAGTCGCCGTGGCGTGCGGCAGCAACACGAGGGCGACCAGACCCCAGGGCAAAAGGAGGATGAGCCCGGCCAGCACGTGCGCGTCGAAGCTCGCGAGCGCAGGATCCGATGCCGGCCACACCCGGGCCGCCAGGAGCGCGTCCCCGAGCGGCCAGAAGGCCAGCAGGTAGGGCAAGAGGCTGAGAGCGATGGCGGCGAACATCGATGCCCCTTCCCAGAACAACCCGTCGCCGAGCCGCCAGGGCGGAGGCCCCGCTGACGGATCGACCTCCGCCGCCCGCGTGGCGGCGACCGCGTAACCGAGGAGCGGGATGAAGAGCAGTGGTGAGAGCAGCACCACCACGAGCCCGATCGCCCAGCTCGCCCGCCACGTCCCGCGAAAGGGCCACACGAAGGAGTCGGCGATCAGCTTCAACGCCGAAACCTTAAGGCGGGGAATAACCGCCGCTCGGCGCGTCTTGTCGCTTCGCATGGAAAGACCCATCGTCTGCACCCTTGACGCGTCGGACCTGGCGGACCGCGGCAAGGCGTGGGAGAAGGTGCTGCAGAGCGGATTGGTTCGCCGCGAGCGAATCCCGGGCGGGCTCATGTTCATCGCCGAACCCGGCGCCGCCAAGGCCCTCGCCGAGCTGGCGGAGCTCGAGCGCGAATGCTGTGCGTGGATCGATTACGACATCCGGGAGAGCACCGTGACGATGACCGCTCGTGGGGCGGGCGAGCCGGTGCTCGCGGAGATGTTCCGCCTCCAGCGGTAGGCCGGCCGCCTAGCGGGCTTCCGCGAGCTCCTGCGAGAGGTCGACCTCGTGCAGCGCGAAGGCGCAGCCGTAGGGATCGCGAAATCCGAGCGCCGAGATGGTGGTCTTGACGGCGGTCGGCTCGAGCAGGCCTTCGATCAACCCGGCATGGAAGCGGCAGATCACCGGCGCCCGCCGGCAGACCTCGGCGAAGAGGCAGTTGGTGCACTCGACGATTCCGCCCTTGCGGACCTCGTACTCCGCCCCCATCTCGATCACCGGCTCGAGCGCCGACTCCACCGAGGTGGCTCCGCTCGATGCCAGCTCGAGACCGAAGGTGCGGCCCGCGCGGCGCACGGCGTGGCTGCCCACGTCGCCAAGTCCTTCGAACGCGCGAGCGAGCGATTCGGCGACGACGTCGTAGCGGCGCATGGGGTGGCTGATCAGTACCGGGCCGCCCGTGAGCTTGTAGATCTTGGCCGGCTTGCCTGGGAGCCCGCGCCGCTGAGCGACCTCAAGGTAGCCGAGGGACGCCAGGCGTTCCAGATGCTCGAAGGCCACAGATCGATGAATGCCCGCGTCGCGCGCGACGTCGTCGACGCTGCGCGGCTTGCGGTCGGCATAGAAGCGAAGGAGGATGTCTCGCCGCGTGAGGTCTCGAAGCGCCCCCAACGCTCGGTCCATGTCCGAGCCCATCCACGTCAGCATACGGCGCTGGGGGTTTGTCGGGTTTGTCGGCGCGCTGGCAAGAGTTTCCGGCCCGATCCGTTCACAATGGATGCTGGCGCCCGGCGTCCGGGCATCGGGGGTTTGATGGTTTGACGGCTTTGCGTTCGGGGTTGATCCGGCTGGGCAAGCGCGCGGCCGGGGTCGCGCCGTTGGTCCTTTCGGGCTTCATCATCGTGCCCGGTCCCCCACCGGTCCCTGGCTTGCCCGCGATCCAGCAAGTCGTGTCGTCGGTCGTGCACGGCGTGCTGCCGACGCCGGGCGTCCCGGTCTCGGTCGAGGTGAGCCCTCCCGCCCTCATCGGCATCACGGCCAGCCCCACGCCCGTGGCGACCTCGCTGCCTCGCGGCAGCGCGGCCCCCGCTCATCAGCAGCAGGGTGGGTCTGCCGCGCCGGCGCATGGCGCCCCCCAGGGCGGGCTGCCGGTCCCGTTCACCTCCATCGTCATCCCGTCGCCGCTCGACGTCGCGCTGATCGGGGCGCTCGTCACGCTGCCTCTGCTGTTCGGCATCTGGCTCCTCCTCTTCGGCCGAGCCCTGACGGAGGCGCGTCACGCCCGCGAAGCGCAGCTGAAGCTGGCCCTCGCCGCTGATCTCGGCGTGAAGCCGCGCGAGCTCGTCGGGATGAGCGCCAGGACCCTGTTCGAGCTGCGCGAGAAGGCAACGTTCGACGAGCTGACAGGAGCGATGCGCCGCGCCGCGGGCGTCTCGGCCGCGGATCGTGAGATCTCTCGCGCGCGCCGGCATCGCACGCCGATGGCCGTCGCTTTCGTCGACGTCGACGGCCTGAAAGAGGCGAACGACTCGCAGGGCCACCAGGCCGGCGACCGGCTGCTGCGCGACCTCGCGTCGGCCTTGAAAGGCGGACTCCGGAAGGAGGACGTCGTATTCCGTTATGGAGGCGACGAGTTCGTCTGCGTGCTTCCCGAGACCGAGCTCAAGGCGGCGCGCGCCAAGCTCAGCTCGATCCAGACCGAGGCCGCCAGGAAGGGCATCCGTTTCTGCGCCGGCGTCGCGGAATTGCGCCGCTCCGACGACGTGGTCTCGCTGTTCGCCCGGGCCGATGCCGATCTGTACGACTTCAAGGCCAACCGCGGCGAGATCGTCGAGCTGCGCCCGGCTGCGCCGGTCCGGAGGCGGGGACACAGAAGCGCCACGACGACCTGAGTCCGACAAGGCGGCCACGCCTTGACAACGCAGGTTAATTGGTGTTTAGTGGGTTCTGACCCGACAAACACCCAATTCAGGTACTTTCGCGTACCGGGGCGTATTCACCTCAAAGGGCGACGTTTGTTGCCCGCCGAGCCGCGAAAAGGAGCGTCTTTTGATCTCCAGGGGCTTCCGGGAAAAGGTAGCGGTCTCCTTCCTGGCCGGCGCCGTCCTGCTGGCCATGGTCCTCGGCGTGATGACGCTGCGCTACATGACGCAGCCGGCGTCGAGCGCCGTGGCCTCGCAGGGCGACGTCACGGGTTCGCAGAGCGGTGCGCAGACCGCCACGACATCGGCCGGCGGATCGACCGGTGTCTCCGGCGCGCAGGCGGCGAGCTCCGGAGGCGTCTACGGCGGGCAGATCACGATCGGCGGCTTCTTCGACATCACGGGCCCGATCGACTCGTCGGTCGAGCGCGACGCCGTCCGCTCGTACATGCAGGCGATCAACCAGGCTGGTGGCATCAACGGCCGCAAGGTCACGTACGTCTGGTGTGACTCCAAGTACGACGCCAGCTCGGCCCACCAGTGCGCGCAGTACCTCATCTCGCAGCACGTTCTAGCGGTGGTCGGGCTGACCGCACCGCTCGGTGAGGACAACGAGATCGGCACCCTGACCTCGGCCGGGATCCCTGTGATCGGCGGCCTCGGCACACCACATGAGTACACGGACCCGCTCTCATTTCCCGTCTCAGCGAACTTCTACCGCTACGGCGCGGCCATCGCCGACGAGGCGAAGGCGATCGGAGCCAAGCACCCGGCGGTGGTCGTCCTGGGAGACGTGCCGTGGGTACACCCGGTCGAGGCCAACCTGCTCAACCGTCTGAGGGCCGACGGCATCGCTTACACGGACGTCGAAGAGGTGTCCGCGACGCAGGCGAGCTACACGGCGACCGTCTTCAACCTTCAGCACTCGCATCACGGCCCAAGCGGCGGCGGCGCGGCGCCGGGCTACACGTGCCCGGTGACCGATCGATCGTGTCCGGATTACGTCATCGCCGCGCTCGACCCGTTCAGCTATCACCGGCTGTTCGACGCCATGGAGGCGGCGGGCTGGTACCCCGGCGTCCTCGGCGCCGGCCTCGACAAGTTCAACGTTCAGAAGTCGTACGACGGAGAGCTGCGTCACGCGCACTCGCTGGTCCCATTCCTTTCTCCGTACGACCACCAGGGCAACGCGACGGTGCGTCAATACCTCGGGACCGTGTCGCACTTCTACCCCGGCCAGTTTCAGTCCCTCGACATCTACACGCAGCACGCCTGGACGGCCGCGATGGTCTTCGCCGCCGCGGCGAAAAAGGCTGGCCAGAACCTGACGCCCCAGACCCTCGTCCAGGCGCTCGACTCGCTGCAGGCATTCCAGACCGGATGGTCGGTGCCGCTGTCGTACGGGGCCGGCGCCCACGACCCGAATCACTGCTTCACGTACACGGCAGACAGCGGTGGGGGCTGGCACACGACGTCGGGCTGGATCTGTTCATGAGGTGAGAGCGCGCTGATGGTGGCCTTCGCCGCGTACACGATCATCGGCCTGAGCCTCGGCGGCATCTTTTCGCTGGCCGCTCTCGGCATCGTCCTCATCTACCGGACGACGGGCGTCCTGAACTTCGCGCATGGCGCGATGGGCATGTTCTCGACTTTCGTTGCGTGGCAGGTGTTCTACGGCCTGTCTCAACCGGGCTGGCCCGAATGGCTGTCCACCGTCGTCTCGGTGGTCGCGGCCCTCGTGTTCGCCGCCCTGCTCGGCCTGTGCCTCGAGCTCGGCGTCTTTCGCTGGGTGAGGACCCGGCCGCCAGTGACCAAGGCGGTGATCACGGTCGGCGTGCTCCTCGCGCTGCAGTCGATGGCGTCGCTGATCTGGAAGAACAACCAGTATCACCTACCTATCTACATCGCGCCGCAGCAGTGGACGCTGAGCGTCGCGGACGTTCCGGTCGGAGCCAACAACATCGTGATCATCGTCACGGCCCTCGGCCTCGCCTTCGGCCTGGCCGCGTTCCTGCGCTACACGAGCCTCGGCCGCGAGATGCGCGCTGTTTCCGACAGCCCGACCTCGGCCTCGCTGTGGGGCGTGCCCGTGGGTCGGGTCGCCGCGGTGAGCTGGATGCTCGGCAGCGTGATCGCCGCGGTGGCCGGGATCCTGATCACGCCCTTCATCAACTTCGACACCACGAGCTTGACGCTGCTCATCCTCGACGCCCTCGCCGCGGCGTTGATCGGCGGCATGGTCTCCCTGCCTCTGACCGTGCTCGGCGGCTTCGTCCTCGGCCTCCTCGAAACCTACCCCACGATCTGGATCCAGTCGCTCGGGTTCCCAAGGCTCGTGGCGCTCGTGGTGATCCTGGTTGTGCTCATCGTGCGCAACCCCCGGGCGCTGACGATGGCCAAAGTCACATGACCACCTCGAAGCTCGCGCTGCGCTTCTTCTTCGTGCTGGTCGTGTTCGCCGTCCTCGCGCGGATTCCCGTGGGCTTCGACGTGGGATTTCAGTTCGACGCGGCGCTGGCTGTGATCTGGGGCTTTGGTCTGCTCAGCCTGGTCCTGCTCACCGGGTTCGTCGGACAGGTGTCGCTGTGCCAGGCGACGTTCGCGGGCGTCGGCGCATACGCCGCCGGCATGACCGTATCGACGTTTCATCTCCCCTACCTCGCCGCGGTCGCGATCAGCGTCGGGGCGGCTTTCGCGCTCGGCGTGATCGTCGGCCTGCCGGCCCTGAGGCTGCACGGCATCACGCTCGCCATCGTCACGCTCGGCATCGCGCTGGTCTTCGACCGCTACGTCTTCCAGGACCACATCTTCGAGTGGTTCACCGGCGGCAGCGGCGGTTGGCGCGTCGACGGCGCGGAGATGTTCGGCCTGAAGATGGACTCGTCCACGCATCTGATGGCTGTCTACGTGGTGGCCCTCGCGCTGTTCTGCGCCGTGGCCTTCCTCATGCTCAACCTCCACGACTCGGGCGCGGGCAGGCGGTTCCGCGCCATCCGCGACTCCGAGCTGGCCGCGGCCACGATGGGTGTCGGCCTCACTCGTTTCAAGCTGCTCGCGTTCGGCCTGTCGGCCGCGATCGCGGGCCTTGGTGGATCCTTCTACCCCCTGGCCGCGGGCTCCGTGAGCCCGCAGCCGTTCTGGGTCTTCACCTCACTGCAGTTCGCGGCGATCGCCGTGTTGATGGGCGTCCGCTACGTGCCGGCGGCCGCGCTCGGTGGCGCCTTCATGGCGTTCGTGCCCGACATACTCACGCGTTTCGGGCACGGGACCCTGTTCAACCGCATCGCGTACGACATCTCCTACGACTGGTTTCAGATCGCAGTCGGCGTGCTGCTCATCGTCCAGCTGATCCTCTTGCCCGACGGCGTGTGGGGCGACCTGCGCTCTCGGGCCGCGCACATCGTCTCGCTGTTCCGTGGCGGCAGGACCAAGCAGGTGAGCGTGGCATGACGATGCTGCGCCTGCGCGATGTGTCGGTGCGCTTCGGCGGCGTCATCGCCCTCGACGGCGTTTCGCTGGACCTCAACCGTGGAGAGATCCTCGGTCTCATCGGCCCAAACGGCGCGGGCAAGACGACGCTCTTCAACTGCATATCCGGCGTGATCGCGCCAGACCGAGGGTCGATGTCCTTCAACGGTCGCTCGCTGATGCACGCGCCGCCTCACGTTCGCGCCAGGCTTGGGATCGCGCGCACGTTTCAGAGCCTCCAGCTGTGGGGCTCGATGACGGTGCTCGAGAACCTGGTCGTGCCCATGGACGCGCTCGGTGGCCGCAACACGTTCAGCGACGCCCTGCACCTTCCCTTCTCCGCTTATGCGGAACGAGCGTCCGCTGAACGCGCGCGGGCCATCCTGCATGTGCTCGACCTCGACCGTTATGGGCGCTCACGGGCGGGCGACCTGCCGGCCGGCATCCAGCGCAGGGTCGAGATCGCGCGCGCCCTGGCCGTGCGGCCCAGCCTCTTGCTCCTCGACGAGCCGGCGGCCGGCCTCGACGCGCGCGAGACGGCACACCTCGGCGACCTGCTGCGCACCATCCGCGAGAGGTTCCACGTCTCCATGCTGCTCGTCGACCACGACATGAGCCTGGTCATGCGCGTGTGTGACTACGTCTACGTGCTCGACTTCGGCAAGGTCCTCGTCAAGGGCTCGCCCGCCGCGATCCGGAATGACAAGAAGGTGATCGCGGCCTACCTGGGCGAGGAGTCGAAGCAGCTGGCCGCCACATCGGAGGTCGTCGTGCCGGCTGCCGGGCGCCAGCATGAACCGCTGCTCGAGGTCCGGCAGCTGGCTGCGGGTTATGGCGGCCTCGAGGTGATCCGCAACATCGACCTGTCGGTGCGGCCCGGCGAGGTCGTCGCGTGCATCGGCGCGAACGGCGCGGGCAAGACGACGACTCTCCGCGCGATCTCGGGCATGATCCGGCCGCGTGCGGGCCGCGTGAAGTTCGCGGGCCGTGATGTCACCGGCAGCTCGCCGGAGCGGATCGCCCGGCTCGGCCTGGCCCACATCCCGGAAGGTCGCGGGCTGTTCCCGCGCCTGTCGGTCGAGGACACCCTGAAGCTGGTCTCCGCCACCGCCGGCGGGAGCGTGGATCTCTCCGCCGCGTACGAAGCCTTTCCACGCCTTCGTGAACGCCGGCGGCAGCTCGTCGGCACGCTGTCCGGCGGTGAGCAGCAGATGGTGGCGATGGCGCGCACCGTGCTCGCCAATCCGCGGCTGGTGATGGTGGACGAGATGTCGCAGGGCCTTGCCCCCACAGTGGTGCGGCAGCTTTTCGACATCCTCCGCGTGTTTCGGGAGAGGGGCATAGCGGTGCTGCTCGTCGAGCAGTTCGTCGAGTCGGCGCTCGAAGTCTCGGACCGAGCCTACGTCTTCGAGCACGGAACCATCGCGCACGGAGGCACGGCGGCCGAGCTGCGCGCGGACCGCAAGCTCATCTCCGGCTCGTACCTCGGCACCGCGGTCGAGCTCGGCACTGCGAGAGCGGTCGACGGAAACGGAAACGGAAACGGCCACCGCCCCGACGCCGCGCTGATGGAGACGGTGTCGATCAGGGTGCCCGCCTCGCTCAAACGGGCGATCGAGGAGCGAGCCGAGGGCGAGGGGCGTCCGGCCGGCGCGGTCGTGCTGGATCTCCTGGACGAGGTGAAGCGCAAGTGAGACGCCTGTTCATCCTCCTCAACTGCGCGCTGATGGCCCTGGCCTGCATCGTGCTCGTGCCGGCTTTTGCGCTGGCCGACGTGCCGTCGAGCTACACGAGCTACGGCTACGCGAGCGGCGTGCACAGCATCACCGGGACGAGCGCGTTCCCGAACTTCAGCAACGGCGCGATCAACAACCACTATCCGCTGGCGCAGGTCCAGCAGGACAGCAGCCCATCGTCAGAAGGCATCGCCACCTACGTTGACAGCGGGCCGCTCGCCGCCACCGGGGGCTCGCAGTACAACCAGAGCTGCAGCACCAGCAACCCCAACCAGGCACCTCCGCCGCAGCTCTGCCAGAACCCAAACAACCAGGTCCCCTATGCGACCGCCACCTCGCCGGGCGGACCTCCGCGCGCACACGTCGACTCGTGCAAGGGCCAGAGCCCGTGCCCTGGAGCGCGGGCGGACGCCGACGCGGCGCAGCTCTCGGCCGATTCATCGGCGCTGTACGCCGGTGGCGGGGCGCAGCCGTTCACCGGCGCCGCGGGCACGACGCGAACGATCGTGGATTCCGGCGGCAACCTGACGGTGGTCACCCACTCGGAGGTCGACAGCTTCGCCATCGGCGTCGTGCGTGTCGGCAAGCTGGTGGTCGACGTCACCGCCGTCAGCAACCTCTCCACCGGATCCGGCGATGCCCACATCACCGGCGGCCAGGTGACTGTCAACGGCCAGCCGGTCAGCGTCAACGACCAGGGCTTCACGGTGCAGGACAAGCAGCCGGTCCCGTGCTCGTCGCTGCCCAAGCCGCCCCCCGTGCCTGTCCCCTCGCCTCCCGCGGCGCCGGGCCTGCCCGGCTCGCTGCCGGTCGGCGGTGGCTCGTCGGGTGGTTCGTCAGCGGGAACGACCACCCCCGGCAAGTCGAGCGGCTGCGTTCCCACGGCCGACCTGACCTACATCAAGATCTGGACCGTCGCGCCGACCAAGACGGTCGACGGCAGCCACGTCACGATCTGGGCGACCGGCCTGCACATCCTCGTCACCCACCCGACGCCAGGCCCTGGCGTCCCCCAGCAGAGCACCGAGTATGTGCTCGGCGAGGGCTTCGCGGACGTCAACGCGGGCAACAGCGGAAGCCTGGCCGGGTTCGGATTCGGTGGCGGGTTCGGCGGGTTTGGTGGCGGTGGCTTCAACCAGGGCGGGGGCGGCGCCGGAGCAGCGCCGGCCGGTGGAGCGCTCGGCGCCACCGTCGAGAGCGCGCTGGCGGCGAACCGCGTGCCGCTCGCGTTCCTTTTCCTGACCCTCGAGGCCCTGCTGCTCGCTTCGGCGGCAGCCTGGGTCTGGGCTCGCAGCGCGCCGAGCGACAGCGTCCCGGACGAGGTGTTGTCACCATGATCTGGGCAAGGCGGTCTCGACTCACGCCGAGTCCGAGCCCGGCCGCATACTGCGAGCTCGATCGCTGGCGCTTCGACCCTCGTTACACGCAGGGCCGCTGCCCGATCTGCGGCTGGACGCCCGCGGGTGCGCCCGACGCTCCCCGCTGGATGAGGTTCTCGCGGCGCGTCGACTGGGAGCTTTTCGGGCTGTTCATGCTCGCCGACGTGCTCCTGGTCCTGGGCCTGGTCGTGGCCGGCGCCGCGGGCCTTCTGCCCCACATGCGCTGACGGTCTACTTCCTCTTGACCTGGATCTCCAGGCCGTCGCCCGCCGGGTTGACCTCGACGTCCCCGGCTCGCAGGCGCAGGCCGCCCTCCACCCGGGTCGCGACCACCTCGCCCTCGAAGACGAGCTCGGCGAAGCGCCACTCCTTGCCGTGCTTGCGCATCCGCACGATCACCCCCGCCGGGCTGCGCCACACGCCCTCGCCAGAGGGTTTGAAGCCGCGTGTGACCAGCTCGCCCAGTTCGTCCGGCACGAGCTCGACCGGCGCCTTGGGCGCCGGCCACACGACCTTCTCGGCGCCGCCTTTGGCCGGGGGCTGAGTCGAAGCGGAAGGGGCCTTCGGTCGCGCCCTCGCCTGCTCGAGCGACAGCCGGAGCAGCTCAGAACCCTCGTCCTGCGCGAAAAAGGCGCCCGAGATCCGGCCCTGGTCTTTCGACCTCCGGATGCAGTTGGCGCAGTCGGCATCGGCGTCGACCGCCGTGTACGAACCTTCGCCGAGCGTCTGCCCGCAGAGGGTTTCGACGGGTCCCGATCTGGGCACGCGCGGCGTCAGGTGGATCCGGCCGCCGGACTTCCGGCGAACCGCCTCGAGCTTGACGCGCGGCGTGGCCATGGCGTCAATCATCGCCCAGAGGCCCGCCGCTCCAGAGGTGTTCGGCTAAGAGCCCTTGCTCGCCTGCGCGTTGCTGATCCGCGCGGCCCGCGACTTGCTCACGCCCTTCTTCTTCAACGCCTCGTAGGTTTTGGGCTTTTTGACAGACGGTCCAGGCTTCTTGCCGGGCATCGCTCCCTCCCGTTTCTTGACAGGCGCATTGACGCGCACCTGTCCTGGGAACGCCCAGACCCGGCCCAGCCCTTGAAAATCAGCCCTGGTCGTGCCTTCTACGCGTGTCTTTGAATCCTCGGGTAGACGGAAGCGCATCCGCGCTTAAGCAGTTGCATGAGCCTGCTGATCCCCGCCCCACGCCGGCCGGTGATCGGCCGCCGGCCGCTGGTCCTCCCCGAGGAACCGCACTTCGAATCGCGTGACGTGCGCCGCGCGATCGCCGAGATCGACCGGCGCTCGAGGCAGGGTTCGGGGCGGCTGGCGCTCAGGAGCAACCTGCCCGGATTCACCGTCTCCGACGTCCGCAGGGCCCTGGCACGACTGCCCGTGCCAGGCGACTACCGAGTCCTGGTCGAACCGCTCCGCTACCGCACCAAGCCCCACCTTTCAGGCCTGTGCGAGTTCGACCTGCACCGGATCATCCTCCGCGTGCCGGAGCCCTTTCACCCCTTCGACGAGCTCGTCTACCACAGCGCCCGCCGGCGGCCGGGTGACGGCATGCGCTTCAAATGGGTCTCGGACAAAGTGAGCTTCCGCACGCGCCGCGACGTGCTGCGGTTCGTCTACCTGCACGAATGGCTGCACTGGTACCTGCGGGAGGTGCTGGTCCGCCGAGCGATGGCCGAGACGGCGTGCGACAGGTTTGCGCTGCGCAACTTCAGGCGCCGCCAGGTCGACCTCGAGGACGCCACCGATGCGCTGCGCGGATGCAGCACACAGCCGCTCCCTCTCGAGGACGTCGGCCTCGCCGCCTAGACGGCGGCCTTGCTTCGCGTGTTCGGTAGCGGTTTGAGGTTCGCCTCGACCTGGGCCCTCAGGTGCTCGAACGCCGGCGGCAGAGAAAGTCGCTCGCCGAGGTGCTCCTTCGGCTCATCGGCGGTGAACCCGGGACCGATGGTCGCGATCTCGAACAGCACGCCGCTCGGCTCGCGGAAGTAGATCGAGCGGAAGTAGAACCGGTCGATCACGGGAGTCGGGTCGCCGCCGCCGGACTGCACCCGCAGCCGCCACTCCTCATGGTCGGCCGGCGTGGATGACCACGCGACGTGGTGCACGGTACCCGCGCCCTGGAGGCCGCGCCGCTCGGGCGCGTCGTCATAGATGTAGAACGAACCGCGTGAGTCTCCACGCGACTCGAAAACTGTCGGGTCCTCGGACCTGAAGCCGAGCGTCTGGGTCAGGAAGTCCTGGCTTTGCTCCGGTCGCCGCGAGAACGCGCGCACCCCGGCGAAGCCTTGCAGCGCGAGGTCCCGCGGGATGTCCGGCTGGCCGGCCACGAGCGGAGGGTCGCCCGTCGGCTCGGCGATCAGCTCGAGGCCGAGGCCCTCGGGATCGTCGAAGCACAGCCGGTTGTCCTCTAGCCTCGACTCGATGCCGTGTCGCGCGAGCCGCTTCGCCCAGAAGTCGAGCGCCTCCGCCGAAGCAACGCGGAAGGCGATGCGATGGATCATGCCCGCGCCGGCGCGGCCGCGGGTCAGGCCGGGATATTCGAAGAAGGTCAGGTCGGCGCCGGGGCTGCCGTCCTCGTCCGCGTAGAAGAGGTGGTAAACCGCCGGGTTGTCCTGGTTGACGGTCTTCTTGACCAGGCGCAGCCCCATCACGCCCGTGTAGAAGAGGACGTTCTGGGTGGCGTCGGCGGTGATCGCGCTGATGTGGTGGATTCCGTTCAGTGGTCTCATTCCAGACATTCCAACGCCGGCTCGAACAGGGTTTGTTCCGAACCCGTAACAGACCGTTCGTTTCGCGCGTAGTACCGCTACGGAGCTTGGACGAGGATCACGCGGGCGCTGGGCCGTTGATGCCGGTGGACGGCCGAGGCTTCGGCGACCTGCTCACGCCGATCCTCGACCCGGCTTTCCGGCTGGCGATCACGATGCTGAACGACAGGAGCGCGGCTGAGGATGCGGTGCAGGAAGCGGCGCTGAAGGCCTGGCGCGGATTCGGCCACTTCCGCCGTGGGGCGGAGCTCCGGCCCTGGTTCCTGTCCATCGTCGCCAACGAGTGCCGCAGCGCACGGCGCACCCGGTGGTGGAGCGTCATCCGTGTGCCCGAGGTCTGGCCGGCGCGGGCAGCGAGCGAGGCCTCGGCCGAGCTGATGGACCTCGACACCGCGCTCGACCGGCTGCCGCCGCGTCACCTGCTTCCGCTGGTGCTCTACTACCACCTCGACCTGCCGATCGATGAGGTCGGGCGCGTGCTCGGTTGCTCTTCGGGCGCCGCGCGCCAGCGCATCCACCGCGCCCTGGTCGCGCTGCGCCCCGGCATGGCCGCGGAGGGAAACTCGTGACGCCGGAAGAGCGCGAGCTCCGCCGCGCGCTCGATGCACGCAGCGCGCCTCCGTCACCTGAGTTCGCGGCCCGTCTTGGCGCTTCGCTGGACCAGGCACGGCGTGCCAGGCCGAACGTGATGCCCGCGGTCGCGCTCGTCGCCGCCATCGCGTTGACGGCCGGCACAGTTGGCGTGCTGGTCATGGCGCGCAACCTGAATCGGGTGAGTCATGGCCCCGGCCAAGCGAGCTCGACGCGACTGCCGTCCCCGACGGCAACACCTGTGGAGACGCCACCGGCCTCGAACCCAAGCTCGCCTCCGATCTCCTTACCCACAACGCTCCAGCTGAGCGCCGCGCCAGGAAACGTCGTGTGGGCGCTGATCGACGCGAGGATCTTCCGGTCGGTCGACGCCGGGTCAACCTGGCAGGAGCGCCGCGCTCCGCCTTACCAGGGAGGCGGCGGCATGCCGGAGATCTCCTTTGTCGACCAGCGCAACGGCTGGATGCTGTTTCCCGGCGTGCCCGAGACCCAATGCAATGGCGCGGGTGCGCAGGTGTGGCGCACCACCGACGGTGCGCTGACCTGGACGCTGGTCGCTCAGGTGACCGGCCCAAACCAAGCGCCTGCCCTCGGGTACACCCAGTGCAAGGACCACGTCGACTTCGTCGACGCAACCCATGGCTTGGTGACGGCATCAGACCCGAACCGGCGCCCCACCATATGGCGCACCGCGGACGGCGGCGTGACCTGGCTGAGCTCCATCCTGCCTGATCCACCCGGCTTCGTCGGCCAGGCCGGTGGCTTCGAGCTGCGTGTCGATGCGATCCAGGGATTCGGGGCCACCATCGTGCTCACGGCGTCGGGGCGGCAGGACGGCGACACGCTGGACCGGTTCTACTTCTTCCAATCCACCGATGGCGGTCGAAGGTGGGTGTATTCAGGGCGGCTGCCTGACACCGCCTCGCGCGCCGTGGCGCTTGTCACTGCGTCCCGATTTTTGTCGATCTTTCCTGGTAGCCCGTCGCTCGAGAGCGATGACGCCGGCCGGACATGGCATTCATTCACTTCGGATTACCAGCAGGCAGCGGGTGTGGCGCCTCAGATCGTGTTCGGGGATCCGGTCACCGGCTACGCCACCGTCCGGGGCGGCATCCAGCGCACGACCGACGGCGGAGCGCGGTGGGCGTCGGTGAGCACGCCGGGGGTCGCGGCGCCCGGATAATCGGAGGCGTGACTGTCCGGGTGGTGGGGTTCGACGGCGACGACACGCTGTGGCACAGCGAGGCACATTTCGCGGTGACACAGACGGAGTTTCGCGAGCTTCTTCGCCGGCACGTTCCCGACGCCGAATCGGACAAACGGCTGGCCGAGACAGAGATGAAGAACCTGGGCGTCTATGGCTACGGCGTGAAGTCCTTCACGCTCTCGATGCTCGAGACGGCGATCCAGCTCACCGAGGGCCGCATCCCCGCCGCCGACCTCGAGGTGATCCTCGGCTGGGGCAAGCGGATGCTCACCCAGCCGACCGAGCTGCTGGAAGGAGTCGAGCGCACGCTGCGCGGGCTGTCGAAGGGCTTCGACCTGCTGCTCATCACCAAGGGCGACCTGTTCGACCAGGAGGGCAAGCTCGCACGCTCCGGCCTGGCCGACCTGTTCTTCGGCGTGGAGATCCTGAGCGAGAAGGACGCGAAAGCCTATCGCGGCTTGTTCAAAAGACGCGCTGTCAAACCCGAAGAGTTCGTGATGGTCGGCAACTCGCTGCGCTCCGACGTGGCACCGGTCGTCGAGCTTGGAGGCCGCGCGGTGCACATCCCTTACCACGTGACGTGGCGGCATGAGCAGATCCCGGAAGAGTCGATCAACGGCGATCGCTGGCGCCGCGCCGGCGGCATCGCCGAGCTGCCCGAGGTGCTGGCCTCACTCGGATAGTCCGGCCTGTCCGGTCAGCTGGGTGACGCGAAGCCCGGTTGGTCCGGCCTACCCGGCGGCGGTGCGTGCCGTGCCGCCACCCGTCATGAGCAGGCCCAGCCGCTCCTCAGGCGTTTCCGGCGACTCGATGCTCACGATCCGGCCTTCGTACATGACTGCGATCCGGTCTGAGAGGGAACGAACCTCGTCCAGCTCCGCAGAGACCAGCAGGACGGCCGCGCCGTCGTCGCGCTCCTTGACGATCCGGCGGTGTATGAACTCGATGGCCCCGATGTCCACACCACGCGTCGGCTGGGCCGCGAGCAGGACCTTCGGCCGCGAGCCCATCTCGCGGGCGACGATGACCTTCTGCTGATTGCCGCCTGAGAGGTTGCGCGCCGCCACGTCGATGCTCGGAGTGCGGATGTCGAACTCCTTGACCAGGCGCTTGGCCCAATCGCGTATGGGGACGAGCTTCAGGACGAACTCGTGCCACGAAAAGCTGGGCGCGCGCTCGCGGCCGAGGATCGAGTTCTCGGCGATCGAGAAGCTGAGCACCAGGCCGGTGCCGCGGCGGTCCTCAGGGATGAAGGCGATGCCCGCATCACGTTCGGTCTTGGCGTCGAAGGTGGTGACGTCCTTGTTGCCCAGCAGGACGCGTCCACCTGTTGCACGACGCGTGCCCGCCAGGACCTCCATCAGCTCGCTCTGTCCGTTGCCCTCGACTCCCGCGATGCCGAGGATCTCGCCCTCGTGCAGCTCGAATGAGACGCCGTTGAGCGCCGGCTGCCCGCGGTCCGAGTTCGCCGTGAGGTTCTCCACCTTGAACGTGACCGCGCCGGGCCGGGCCGGCTGCTTGTCGACGCGCAGCAGGACCTCGCGCCCCACCATCAGGGTGGCGATCTCCTCCTCGTTGGTGTCCCTGGTGACCAGGTGGCCGACCACGTTGCCCCTTCGCATCACGGTGATGCGGTCCGAGATCTCGAGCACCTCTTTCAGCTTGTGGCTGATGAAGATGATCGTCTTGCCCGCCTTGACCAGGTCGCGCAGAACGCCG
>DATEHQ010000093.1:0-30312 GCA_035279525.1 Candidatus Dormiibacterota bacterium | reverse complement strand
CCTTGCGTGCGCCAGCCGGTCGCGGGCGACCAGCTCGGCGAGCCGCTGGATCGCCTTCGCCGGCGGGCTCGACGGCGCGCCGGCGATCAGGAGCTGTCCGGTGACCGCCGCCCGGTCGAAGCGCGGCCCGTCGTTGGGGATCTCGACGTCGGTCTTGCGCCCGATCACACGCTCGGCGTCCGAACGGCCCACCATGGTTCGCGGCCGCGGCTGGTTCAGCACGAGGGTAACGTTTCCCGTGGGGATCTTGAGCACGTCCGCGAAGATGTCGAGCAGCTCGGCGGTGTCCTTGAGCGATGGGAGCTCCGGTGTGACGACCAGCATGATCCGGCCGGCACGCTCGAGCACGCCGAGCGTCATCTCGGTGATGGCGATGCTGAGGTCGACCACGATGAACGAGAAGGTGCGCTCGAGCACGTCGATCGCGCGCATGACGAGGTGTGGAGTAATCAGCTCCGACTGCTCGACCCTGAGGGCGCTGGGCAGCACCATCATGCCGAGGGGATGGTGCAGGCACGAGCTGAGCACCGCCTCCTCGAACCTCTCCTCGCCCAGCTTCTCGGCCAGGGCGAGGCAGCCGGTCGGCACCAGGTTGGCGACCAGCGCCGCGTGGTTGTAGGGCAGGCCCAGGTCCAGCAGCACCACCTCGCCGCGATGCCTGGACCCCAGAGCCGCGGCCAGGTTGACGGCGAGGCTCGTCTTGCCCGAGCCGCCCTTGACCGAATAGATCGCGACCACCATTCCGTGCTGCTCCGGCGCGACAGTCTGGGCTCGCACGATGAGGTCGGCGATCGTCGACCGCCGCTGCTCGGCCAGGCGGAGGAGCTCCTTGCGCGCCGCCGAGCCCGCGGTGAGCACGGCGTCGATCGCCTCGTGGTGGATCTCGAGCAGGTCGGTTGCCTCGGTCGCGGTGACGGTGGCGTCCGGAGTGTCCCCAGCGACCACCGAGCTGATGCCGAAAAAATCGCCGGGCGACAGGAGCGCGACGGTGACGCTGTGGCCGGGCGCCCACCGCGCGCGCACCTCGCAGCGGCCGGACTCGACGATCACGATGCGATCGATGGTCTCGCCCTGCTTTTGCACGACCGTGCCCGCGGCGACGCGTCGCGACTCTGCCTTGCGGGCAAGCCTGCGGAGCTCGTGGTCGGACAGCGTGTAGAAGATCGAGATGCCCTGCAGCAGCTCGAGACGCGACTCGATCACGGACCCGTTTCCGTGGCTCGCCTCGTCCTCTTTCACCGGCTCGCCTCCGGGTTCTCCAGGCGCGCCCGGACCTCGGCGCTCAGGATGGCTGGGCTGACCGGCTTGGCCAGGAACGCGGCGCACCCCGCGGCGACGGCCGCGCGTTCATGCAGCGGCATCGTGTGCGCGGTCAGCGCCACGACCGGGATGGTCGCCGTGGCGGCTTCCGACTTGAGCTTTCGGGTGAGCTCCAACCCGTCCATGCCCGGCAGCTGGATGTCCATGAGGATCAGGTCCGGGGCGCGGCGTTCGATCATGGGGATGGCCTCTTCCGCCGAACCGGCGTCCAGCACCTCGTAACCGTCGTCCTCGAGGGTCGCGGTCGCGAGCAGACGGCTCGCGGGGTCGTCTTCGACGATCAGGATGAGCTGCCTGGCGGCCATGCCAGCGTAGTTATGCCTGATTCGGCAGGTACTTGCTTATGTCTTGCGCAAAAGTCCGGGTGTCGATGGGCTTGGAGATGTAGCCGTCGCATCCCGCCTCGAGGGTGCGCTCACGGTCGCCCGCCATGGCGAGGGCGGTCAGGGCGACGATCCGGATGCCGGATGTCGCGTGGTCCGAGCGCAGCCGCCGCGTGAAGCTCAGCCCGTCCTCACCCGGCAGCTGAACGTCCATCAGGATCAGGTCGGGTGTGCGCCGGCCGATGCTGGCGACGGCCTCGACCGAGGTGGAGGCGATGTCCACGTCGTAGCCCTCGCGCTCGAGCAGCGACGCTGCCAGGAGCTGGTTGGCCTCGTTGTCTTCGACGACCAGCACCCGGTGCTTCATCTCACCGCCTTCAGGCCCACCGGCGCGACCACCTGGCGCAGCAGGTCGAGCAGATCGGAGGCGCCCGTCGATCCGCGACGAAGGATCGTGGACACGTGGCCGTTCAGCTGGCGGATGTCGGCCTCGGTCAGCGATTTCGCGGTCAACACCATGATCGGGATGGTCCTCGTCGCCTCGTCGGCGCGAAGCGCCTCGACCACATCGAAGCCCGTGACCTCAGGCATCATCAGGTCGAGCAGGACGAGGTCAGGCCGGTCGGAGCGCGCGAGGTCGATCGCTTCAGTGCCCCCCGAGGCCAGCACGACCGCGAAGCCGGCCGGCTCGAGCACCCGCCGGAGCCACTCGCGGTTTGCCTCCTCGTCGTCGACGACCAGCACCCTGGCGTGATCGCCTTCCCTGTGAGCGAAGTTGAACTTCGCCAGCCGCTCCATCAGCTCGCGGGCCGGGACCGGCTTGACGAAGTAGTCCAGCGCACCCAGCGCGACGCCGAGCTGCGGGTTGTCGACCACGCTGACGATGACGACGGGGATTTGGCTCGTCGCCTCGTCGCGCTTCAGACGGGTCAGCACCTCCCAGCCGTCGAGGTCTGGAAGCAGAATGTCGAGAGTGATCGCGGCGGGCACCTGCGCGCGGGCTTTCGCGAGCGCGTCGCCACCCGTTCGCGCGACCTCCGTCCGGAAGCCGGCGCGCTCCACCTGCCGGCACAGCAGCTCCGCCGCGGGTGGGTCGTCCTCGACCACCAGCACCATCGGCCGGCTGTCGTGCGGTGCAGACGACGTGGCGACTGAAGGGGGGATCGGGCTCACGACGTGGGGCGGTTCGAAAGGCAGCGAGATGGTGAACTCGCTCCCCTGGCCGAGCTCGCTCTTGAGCCGCACTTCGCCGCCGTGAAGGCCGGCGAACCGCCGTGTCAGGGTGAGTCCGAGCCCGGTGCCCTGCTGCGTGCGACCGATCCCCGAGTCGACCTGCTGGAACTCGTGGAAGATGCGCTCCTGGTCCTGGAGGGGGATGCCGATGCCGTTGTCGGTGACCGAGAGCTCCACCGTCTTTTCGAGCCTGTGGGCGCGCACGCTGACGGTGCCGCCTTCGGGCGTGAACTTGACGGCGTTGGCGACCAGGTTGAGCAGCATCTGCTTGACCTTGCCGGGATCCGCGCTGATGACGCCCGCGTCGCGCTCGGACGCGACGACGGAGATGTTCTTCGGTGCAGCCAGAGGTTCGACGGTGCTGACGACCTGGCTGACGACGTCGGCGATGACCACGGGCTGCAGGCGCAGCTCCATCTGTCCCGCCTCGATCTTGGAGAGGTCGAGGATGTCGTTGATCAGGCCGAGGAGGTGCTTGCCGCTCGAGTGGATCTGCTCGAGAAACCGCTTGCGCGTCGCGGGTGAGAATTGCCCATTGTTCGAATCCATGAGCAGCTCGGAGAAGCCGAGGATCGCGTTCAAGGGCGTGCGCAGCTCGTGGCTCATGCTCGCCAGGAAGACCGTCTTGTGCTTGTCGGCGAGGCTCAGCTGGAGGTTCGTCTCCTTGAGCTGCTCGATCAGGTGCCTGCGGTCGAGCGCGGTGACGAAGGCGCTCATGAACTGCTGGACCCGGTTGACCTCGTCGCTTCCGAAGGCGGGCGTGAAAGGGCCGGCGAAGATCACCAGCCTTCCGGCGCCCGAGAGCCCAGCGATCGACAGGTTCAGGACCGTCCGCGATGCGCCGCTGAGCGTGATGCGACCGACGTGCTCCTGCAGCTCTGAGACCTGCGCCTTGACCTGCTCGATCTGCTCTGGGGTCACGTTGCTGGATGCGATCAGGTGGCCTGAGCTGTCGAAGCTCACAGCGGCGACGCCGCCCACCAGGCGCACGGCCCAGTCGAGGGCGCGGGGACCCAGTCCGTCCCTGTCTTCGCTCATCAGCAGCTCTTCCATGAACCTCCGCAGCCCTTCCTCTTCCGAAGCCCGCCACTCGCGGCGCAGCCAGGCCGGTGGCGAGAAGCTGACGTACAGGAGAGGCACGACCGCGATCACCAGCAGCTGCACGAGGATCTGCACGACGGGGTTGGAGATCACCGAACCCGCGACGATGGCGAAAACGAGAAGGGCGACCACCGCGGCGAAACCGAGGCTGAGAGACCGCAGCCGCCACGCCTGCACCGCCGGCAGCGTTCGGGCGGCGAGCCAGAACCTGACCGTCGGCTCGGCCACCACAGCGCACCAGATGAGCAGCAGCAGAACCGCCGACGCCGTCCCGAGAGCGCGTGCCGTCGCGGCGTCGACCATCACCACCTGGGAAGCGGCGTAGGCAACCGTCCCGACGACCATCGCCGCGACCGCCCCCGCGTGCCATGCGCGGGGCAGCGGGATGAGCGAACCGCGATATCGCAGCAGCGCGTACGCCGAGACCACGAGGCTGAGCACGGTGGCGCCGGTGGCGATCGCCGACGGCTTTCCGATCAGCGCCGACACGCTGCCGACCACCGAGACGAGAGAGAACGCCACGATCGCCAGCGCGAGCCAGCCGGTCGAGCGGTCGCGCCGCTTCAGCCAGCCCGCCGCGGTGGCGACGCCGAGCAGCAAGAATGCGATGGAGCCTGCGTCGGCGAGGTACTTGGCCAGGTTGCCCACCCGGAGCTCAGGCCGCGCCCAGGCGCTGCAGCGCGGGGATCTCCCCCGCGAAAAGCTCCACGACCTCGGGGTCCCACTGGCTTCCCGCGCCGGACAGCAGCGCCGCGGTCGCCTCGTCGGTGGTGCGGCGCGCGCGATAGGGCCGGTCGTTGACCATGGCGTCGAAGGCGTCGCACACCGCGACGATGCGGGCCAGGCGAGGGATCTCGCGGGCTCGCAGCCCGTCCGGGTAGCCGCGCCCGTCGTAGCGCTCGTGGTGGCTGCGAATGATGGGAAGCAGGCTCGATCCCGAGTGCAGCGGGCGCACGATGCTCTCGCCGATCGTCACATGAGCCTGCATGCGGGCGGTTTCGACCTCGTCCAGCGGCCCGGGCTTCATCAGGATGGAGTCGGGCACGCCGATCTTTCCGATGTCGTGGATGATCCCGCCCCGGTACAGGGTGTCGAGCGCATACCCAGGAAGACCCAGTCGACGACCCAGGTGCCGCGCCGACTCTCCGACGCGCTGCGTGTGCCGTTCGGTGAAGGCGTCCTTGGCCTCCACCGCGGCGGCCAGCGCGAAGATCACCTGCTCGGCGCTGTCGAGGCTGTTGTAGAGACTCTTGAGCCGCAGCGCCGAACGGACACGGGCCACCAGCTCGGCGCGCTCCACCGGCTTGGTCATGAAGTCGTCCGCACCCGACTCGAGAGCTGCGATCCGGTCGGTGGTCTGGTTGAGCGCCGTGATCATGACCACGGGCAGCAGGCGCCCGCGTGGCATCGCCTTGATCCGGCGGCACACCTCATAGCCGTCGATGCCGGGCATCTGGACGTCGAGCAGCACCAGGTCGGGCGTTTCGGTCTCGATCATGTCGAGCGCCGCGAGGCCGTTATCGGCGAGCCGCACGTCGCAATCGATGCCCGCGAGGTAGGCCTGGATCAGCTCCCGGTTGGCTGCACCGTCGTCGACGACCAGGACGACAGGCATGGTCTCAACGCCCCCCAGTTTCCCCTGTTAATTCAAGCACGGCGAACAAGGATTGTAGTGTTAAGTGATGGGTGGTGAGCCCCATCTAAGCGCGCGGCCTGGAAAGGTCTGTAAAGGCTCTTCAGGCCGAGACGGCGCGCGCTTCGGTCGAGGCCCTGCGTCCCTGCGTGGACATGAGCGCACGCCTCAGGTGCGCGTTGGCGGCGAGGAGGTCGCCCCGCGCCTCGAGCACGTCCGCGTAGATGGCGTGCGCCCGGCCGATTCGCTCGGCGGGGCCGGCCTGCGCCAGCATCTCGAGCGCAGCAGCGAAGGCCGCGTCGGAGCCGGCGCGGTTCCCGTTCGCCTCGGCGATCCTGGCCAGCCACAGTGTGGCCTCACCCACGTTCGAATCCTCGCCGGTACGATCCGCGGCCTCGCGCGCCTCCCGCGCGTATCGCTCTGCTTCGGCGAGATCCGACTCCGCGAAGCTGAGCTCGCTGAGGGTCATCAGGATGTGCGCCTTGCCGGCCTCGACGCCCATGTCCTCGAAGATCGCCAGTGAGCGCTGCGCGTGGCGGAGAGCGTCCGGGAGGTGGCCCTGCCCGAAGATCAGCAGGGCCAGGTTGTTCTCGTAGCGGGCCAGCGCGAGGCGGTCGTTCAGCGTCTCGTACACGGCCAACGCTCGGTCGGCGTAGCGCACCGCTTCGTTGAGGCGGCCTGTCTCCTGATAGGCCACGCTCAGGTTCCCGTACATCATCGAGAGGCTCCTCAAGTCCTGCACCACGTTGCCGACCGCGACCGCCTGCTCGTAGGACTCGATCGCCCTGTCCCAATCGCGGTTGGCCACGTTGACGGCGCCGACGATGGCGAGGAGCCGGGCTTCGGTGTGGGATGGAACGGGCTTCATGGCTCGGCACGCGGCGAGCCCGGCCTCGGCCAGGCCGAGCGCGCCTGGGTCGAGCTGAAGGGACGCGGCCTGGGCCTCCGTGCCCAGGCATTCGGCGGTCATCAGCAGGTCGCCGGTCCGCTCGTAGTGCGCGCGGGCCAGCGACGCCTCACGTCTTCCCTCCGGCACCTGGGCCGAGCGCAGGTACGCCATGGCGAGCGTGGATCTGATCCTGGCTGCGGTCTCAGGGTCGGGCCGCCGGGCGAGCGCAGGCCTGGCGGCAGCGATGACACCGGCGTGGTCGCCGGTGGACAGCAGGCGCTCGACCTGCGCCACGGTCGCCGCGTGGCTGGTCCGCTCGCCGGCCGGCTCAGCCAAGAAGAAGTCGACCGATTTGCCTGTGCGCTCGGCGATCAAGGCGAGGGTCTCGATCGACGGCTTGGCCTTCCCGGTCTCGACGAAGTAGATCGCGGTCCGGCTGATGTCGCCCTGGGCCACCTGCCCGAGGCTCAGCCCTGCCTCCGCGCGGGCCTGTTTGACAGTGCCCGGCTTGATCTCGACGCCGTGCCGCCGCCCCCGACGACCCGAAGCTGCCTTCCCTTGCCGCTTCGCGCCGCCAGGGTCGGACGGGTGTGCCGGCACCGCTGACATACCGTCAGCTTAACGGAGATGCACGTCACTTGACAAAGGCTTTTAGTGGCAGCACTGACCAACCGTGTCGGCTCCGACGGCGATCGCCGTCGTGACGACAAAGCTCATGGCCAAAAGGGCCGCGAACAGGAACTTCCGCATTTTCAACTCACCTCCTTTTCCGCGCAGACCACGCGGCGCCAGGGCAACGAATGTGGCTATCGAGGGGTTATTCAGCTGTGACGTTGGTTACTCTGGCCGGGTGTTCGTTCGACCCGCGCTCGGCACCTTCCAGCGCTACGGCCAGGAGCTTCAATGTCCGCACCGCGGAACGGACGGCCCCCGCCACCAGGAGATGCCGTCCCGCCACGCCGGAGAGTTCGCCCGATCTCGCCCCGGTGGGCGTCATCGGGAGTCCGCCGCCAGGCACCGGCGCGGGAATGGCGGGGTCCTTCGCGTGCCCATGCCGGCGGCTTCCAGCTCAGGACGATGGATCAGCCGCGTACAGCCGCAAACAGCATTCACGTTCTCTTGCAGTCCTCCCTCCTGCCGTGCTGCACACCCTCGCGGCCGCGTCTCAGGTTTTCTGCCGCCAGCAATGTTAACTGACGCGTGCTTGAATTAACATGAGGGCGGAGAAGTGTTGAAGTCTTCTTCTCCCACCTACCGACCCCCGCCGCGCTCCTCCCAGCCGGCGGGGTCGGTCCCCACCATCGACATCGCGACGTCGCCGGCCCCGGTGGCCGGCCTCGGAATCGAGGAATGGCGCCCCTTCACGATCGCGGCCGCGGCTGCGGCCGTCCTCTCGATCGCGTTCATCGTGTGGACCACGTTGCGGATCGGCGGCGACACCGCCACCATCGCGGTCGACGACATCGGTGAGGCGGTGGCCGCCTTGATCGCCGCCGGCAGCTGCGGCTATGCGGCGTTCCGCACATCCGAACGGACACGGCTCGCGTGGTCGCTGTTCGCGATCTCGGCGCTGAGCTGGGGTCTGGGGGAAACCGCCTGGTCGGTGATCGAGGTCGGCCTGGGCCAGGCCGTACCGTCCCCGTCGATCGCCGACATCGGGTTCGTGATCGCCATCCCGTTCGCGATCGCCGGCATCTTCGCCTTCACTTCGTCGCCGACCCGCCTCACGTCCAGAGGAGAGGCGCTGCTCGCGAGCGCCATAGTTGCACTTTCGCTGCTCTTCGTCGCCTGGGCGCTCGGCCTGGGGCAGGTGTACGCCACCTCGGGCGAGACACTCGGCGCCCAGCTGATCGGGCTCCTGTATCCGGTCTCGGACATCGTCACCGTCACCATCCTGGTGCTGGCGCTGCGGCGCGCGCGCCGGACGGAGCTGGGACGGATGGTCCTGCTTCTCGGCGGGGTCGCCTCAGCCGCCCTCGCCGACAGCGCCTTCGCCTATCTCAACGCCAACGGGACCTATGGCGCGATCGGCAGCGTGCTCGACGCGGGTTGGGTGGTCGGCTACCTGCTGATCGCCCTCGCACCCCTGTGGCCGGCCGCCCATGAGGAGACGGCGCGTCGCGAGGGACCGATCGGGCTGTGGCAGCTGGCCCTGCCCTGGGCCGCGGTCGCGTTTGCCGCGCTCATGGCCTTCAGGCTTGCGCTGCTCGACCGCAACCTCGACCGCTTCTCCACCGTGCTGGCTGCCGCCGTAGGCATCCTCATGGTGGGCAACCAGGTGCTCTCGCACCGTGACTCCCTCTCGCTGCTGGTCAAGAGCCATGCCGTGGAGAGGCAGCTCGCGCGTCGCAATCAGCTGCTCGACCAGATCATCACGCACGCACCCCTGGGCATCGCGCGCGTGGGGACTGACATGCGCATCATCGACGTCAACCCGCGTATGGCGTCGCTGCTGCACGCGGACGCGAACGACGTCGTCGGCAGCCCGGTCTCAAGGTTCATCGGCTCAGAGGAGTTCAGCCGGGTCTTCTCCATCTTCCAGCCGCTCTGGAAGGGCACGGCCGACACCATCGAGTCGGACAGCCACGTCATCCGCTCCGACGGCACGGCAGCCTGGTTGCACTGGAGCGCAACCGGCGTGCGCAACTCCGTCGGCCGGATCGAGTACTTCCTCGCCATGTACGAGGACACAGATGCCGAGCACGCGGCCAACGAGGCGGCGGCGGCGCATCTGGCGGGCCTCGAGCGCCTCAACGAGCTGAAAAGCGAGTTCGTGTCGCTGGTGAGTCACGAGTTCCGCACCGCGCTGGTCGGCATCCAGGGCTTCAGCGAGATGATCCGAGACGAGGACGTCTCGGTCGCCGAGGCAAAGGGCTACGCCGCCGACATCAACAGCGATGCCGAGCGGCTGAACCGGATGATCAACGACATGCTCGACCTCGATCGGATCGAGGCCGGACGGCTGACGATGCACATCGGCGCGGTGCGCATCAACGGCGTGCTCGAGCAGGCCATCGACCGTGCGCGGGCGTCGACCACGAAGCATTCGATCGTCTCCGACCTCGACCCGAGCGATCCGATCGTCGCCGCGGATGCCGATCGCCTGGCTCAGGTCGTCGCCAACCTGCTCAGCAACGCGATGAAGTACTCGCCTTCGGGTGGCGAGGTCAGCGTCACCAGCCGCGCGGGAACGACCCACGTCGACGTGGGTGTCCGGGACCACGGGCTCGGCATCGCCCCCGAGTTCGTCAAGCGTCTCTTCAACCGGTATGAGCGCTACGAGAAGACGTCCGCGCGGATCCTGGGCACGGGCCTCGGGCTCGCCATCACCCGCCAGATCATCGAGATGCATGGCGGAAAGATCTGGGTCGACAGCGAGCTGGGCAAGGGTTCTGACTTCCACTTCACCGTCCCGGTGAGCCAGCAAGTCCCCGATTGAAGTCGAAGGTCCTGATCGTAGACGACGATCAAGCCAATGTCGAGATGCTGACCGCTTTTCTCGCGGGATCGGTGGAAAAGGTGCGCGGCCTCACCGACTCGCGTCTTGCCGAGCGTGCCTTCGAGGAGTTCGCCCCCGACATCGTGCTCCTCGACCTTCACATGCCGGAGCCCGACGGCCTCGAGGTGCTTCGCCGGCTCCGCGGAGCCAGGGCAAGCCTGGGCTTCCTGCCCGTCATCGTGCTCACAGCGGACACCGGGCACGTCGCGCGCAACAGCGCCCTGATCCTCGGCGCCGATGAGTTCCTCACCAAGCCGCTCGACCGTGAGGAGGTCGTTCTGCGTGTGCGCAACCTCCTGCGCACGCGCCAGCTGTATGTCGACCTCCAGCGCGCCAGGCGCGAGACCTAGCGGCCGATCGGCTCGTCCCGGTCGAGGAACTCCCTGACCAGCGACTGGAAGTGAAAGACCCCGTTTTCGCGCAGCGCTGAGAAGCGGCCGCGGTCGTAGGACCGCGAGCGGAGTCCGCGCTGCACCTGCTCGCAGACGGCGATGTCCTCCTGCTGGATCTCGTCCGAGAAGGCGATCGTCTGCTGCATCGACTCCCAGCCCGCGCCCGTGCCGGGCTCGGCGTAGAACCACTCGAAGATCGTCAGCGTGCGGTCGGAGCTCAGCGGCAGGATCACGTTGGTGCTGATGTTGTCCTGATAGATGTTGAGCATCGTGTTCGGGAAGATCCAGTAATAGAGCGCGTCGTCCTCCGCGCCCGGCATCCGGATGTACCGCCGGTCGCGTCCTGGAATCTCTCCGGGCTTCAGCTCGCGGATGGGCGCGTGCTGCTTGGAGTAATAGCGGAAGGTCTCGACCCGATACTGGTCGTACTCGAGCTCCTTGAACAGGCCCGGGTGAGCGATCGGTAGGTGATAGCCCTCGAGGTAGTTGTCGACGTACACCTTCCAGTTGCACGCGATCTCGTAATCGCGGCGTTCGACCTTCCGCATCCCCGACAGGTCGTAACCCGCCCGCTCGATCTCCGACGGGATGGCGCCGATCCAGTCCGCGAGCGGCGCGGCGCCAGGATCGAGGTTCGCGAAGACGAACGGCCCGAGCGTGTCGACGCGGATGGGAACGAGCCCGAAGTCGGACTTGTCGAAATCCTCCGTGCCCTCCATCTCGCGTGCTGCCTGCAGCCTGCCGTCGAGGCCGTACACCCACCCGTGGTAGCCGCACTGAAGCGACTTGCGGTTGCCCCGCGTGGTGACCACCTGCGCCGCGCGATGCCGGCACACGTTGTAAAAGCCACCCAGCTTGCCGTCCTGCGAGTGGGTCAGCAGGATCGGCTCGTCGAGGATGGTCGCGGGCTTGAAATCGCCAGGGCGCGCGAGCTCGCCCTGGTGGGCGACGAGCTGCCAGGTCCGGGCGAAGATCCTGTCCTTCTCGCGCTCGAGCATCGCCGGATCGAGGTAGTGAGAGGACGGAAGCGTGAATGCTCGCGCCACCTCGGGGTTCGTCTCGAGCTTCATCTCTGCCGACATTGTCGCGCGGCGTGCGCTACAAATGCCGCGCATTGAGAGGGCTGGCGATCGTGAACGGAAAGGTGTGGCCCCCGGGTTCGGGCGCCACCGCGGTGGCGGTCGCGGGAGACCGCGTCGCCGCCGTGGCTGACGATGATGCGGTTCGCGAGCGCGCCGGCGCGCGTGCAGGCGTCATCGACGCGGGCGGCCAATGGATCATCCCGGCCTTCAACGACGCGCACGTCCACTTCCTCATGGCGTCGCGCTCCCTCGGCGAGCTCGACCTGTTCGGTGCGGCGACCGAGGATGAGGTCAGGCGCCGGGTGGCGGACTACGCCGGCCGGCATGCCGGGCCCTGGATCGTGGGCCGCGGGTGGTTATATTCAGCGTTTTCCGGAGGCATGCCCTCGGTGCGGCTGCTCGACGAGCTCGTGCCGGACCGGCCGGCTTACCTCGAGTCCTACGACGCGCACACAGGGTGGGCCAATTCCCGAGCCCTTTCCCTGGCAGGGGTCCAGACGCTGGATGTGCTCAAGGAGGAAGCGACCACGGCCGTGACGCGGCACCTCGCTCGGCCCACGCCAGAGCAGGACCTCGAGGCGCTGCGCGAGGGGATGCGCCTGGCCGCGTCGCGCGGGATCGCCTCGGTGCAGGAGGCCGGCGACGGCCTCGACCAGGTGGCGCTGTGGGACGAGCTTCGCCAGAGGGGCGAGCTCACGCTGCGCGTGCGGCTCGCTTTCGACATGACACCCGGGCTTTCGACGGCCGACTGGGGTCGCCGCCTCGACCTCTACGAACAGGCGCGCGCCCGCTCGGACGCTTGGCGTTCGCCAGGCATCTTGAAGGCGTTCGCGGACAGGGTGGTCGAGTCGCGTACCGCGGCCATGCTCGAGCCGTACGAGGGCTCTGATGAGCGCGGCCGGCCCCTGTGGGAGAAGGGCGAGCTCGGCGAGGCGGTCCGAGTCGCCGACGCGCGCGGCTGGCAGGTCCAGGTGCACGCGATCGGCGACGCGGCGATCAGGCAGGCCCTCGACGCGTTCGAGAAGACGACCGCCGGGCGCCGGCACCGGGTCGAGCACGTCGAAGCTCCCGCCGCCGCCGACCTGGTGCGGTTCGCACGCCTCGGCGTGGTCGCCAGCATGCAGCCGCAGCACGCCGACCCGGACCTGACCGACGTGTGGCGGCGCAACGTCGGCTCGGAGCGGGCGGGGCGAGGCTGGCCGTGGCGGACGCTGTTGGAGTCAGGGGCACGCGTGGCCTTTGGGACGGACTGGCCGGTGGTGCCGCTCGATCCGTTCAGCAGCCTGCGGGTCGCAACCGGCACGCACGCGGCCCAGCGCCTCGACCTCCGACAGGCCGTTGACGCGTGGACGTCCGGCGGCGCGTACGCCGAGCATGCCGAGAGCGACAAGGGCGAGCTCAAGCCCGGGATGCTCGCGGACATCGCGGTCGTCGATTTCCAGAAGCCGGCGGTGCACGCGACGATCGCCGGCGGGCGGGTCGTCTTCGAAGGGTGAAAGGGCCGAGCAATGCTCGGCCCTTTCAGGTTGGTTACTGGCCGGGGGCTCCCGCCGGCAGGGCCGTCGCGCCCATGGCCGTGTCGCCGGGCTGCGTGTTGATCGCGTGCCCGCGCCCGACGGCCCAGAAAACCACGGCCACCACGATCAGGATCGCGACGGTGATGAACGTGTAAACCTCGAAGGTGGTGCGGCTGACCCCCGCCGTGTCGGCACCCCACGCCGACGTGAGGAGACCCGGCCACAATGCAAACACGGTTGCCGCGACGACCCAGAACATGGTCAGGATCACGCAGATCCAGGCCCCCGCCGCGCCGCCGGGCACGACGAACGGCCGCTTCACGTTCGGGTATTTCCGGCGCAGGGTGATCAGCGCCGGGAAGATCAGGATGTAGGAGAAGGTGGTGGTCGAGATCACCAGGCCGAGGACCGCGGCGAAGTAGCCGTGGAGTCCCCCTCCGGTCACAAAGAAGGTGATCGCCATGAAGATGGTCGCGATCACCCCGCTGAGCACGTTGACGACGATGGGCGTGCCGAAGCTGGACGAAAAGTAACCCAGCTGCCGGGGCCCGGACCCGGCCAGCGCGCCGATCGCCATCAGGCGGTCGGAGCCCATCAGCCAGGTGGTCCCGCTGGAGAGAAGCACGAACACCATCGCGATGGCCGCGATGTGGTTGAAGAACGGCGCGGCGCCTCCGAAAACGGTGCTGGATCCGAACTGGTAGGCGGACACGAACCCCGAGACGTTGCTCAGCTGCCCCGATGACAGGATGAGGATGACGCCGACGATGGGGATCGCGTAGCCCAGGAACGAGATCAATCCCGATGCGTACACGGCACGTGGGATGTCGCGCTGCGGATTCTCCATCTCCTCGCTGGCGTTCGTCTGCAGCTCGAAACCGATCCACTGGAAGACGAGCACGCCGATGACGCCGATCAGAACTGTGGTGTTCGCTGGGAAAAAGCCACCGAGCCCGCCGTGGAAGCCACCCTTGAAACCGGCGACGACGACCAGGATGGCGAAGAAGGCAAGCAGGCCGATACGAGTCATGGCGCCGAGGTTGGGTACCCACTTCATGTATCGAAGCGACAGGATGTTCATGGTCACGGCGACCCAGATGAACAGGAAGCCGATGATCGTCTCGGGCAGCTGGTTGCCCGTGAAGCTGCTGCCCCAAAGCGCGTCGAGGGCGGCGATCGCGGTCGCGGTCAGCGTGCCACCGAGCCAGATCGGGTTGCTCAGCCAGTAGAGGACGCCGACGACCGCGCCGGCGAAGTGGCCGTAAGCCAGGCGCACCCAGTCATAGGTCGCCCCCTCGGTCGGGAATGCGGCCCCGAGCTCGGCCGTGATTAGGCCGTACGGGATGAGGAAGGTGATGCCGGAGATCACGAGCCAGAAGATGGCCTGCGCTCCATAAGACGACGACTGCCCGATCGTGTCGAGCGCCACGATCGCGCACACGGTGAAGAAGATCATGTCGAAGCGGAAAAGCGACTTCTTGAGCTTTCGCTTTTCCGCCACGAGCTCCGCGACGGCTGCTTGTTCCCCCATAAAACGTGCCTCCCCAGTTGCACTGACTTACAGGTGGCTGAAAATCGCGACAATTAGAGGCCCGCGAACGGGCGCTGTCAAGGTTGGACGTTAGGGGAGGTCAAGGATTGGCCACGACGAGCACTCGCGAAGTGCCTGCCGGACGGGTCGGCGAGCTGATCGGCGCCGAGGAGGACCGCTTCCGGCGCAGCCGGGCGCGATCGCACGAGCTCTGGTCGAGGGCGCGCCAGGTCATGCCCCGCGGCGTCCCGTCGTCCTTCCAGGACGCCGCCCCGCAGCCGGTGTTCATCGACCACGGAAAGGGAAGCCGGGTGTGGGACGTCGACGGCAACGAGTACGTGGACTTTCACAACGGCTTTGGCGTCATGGTGGTCGGCCACGCCCACCCCAAGATCGTCGAAGCGGTGAGCCGCCAGGTCGCGCGCGGCTCGCATTTCGCGCAGCCGGTCGAGGACGCGATCCCCGTCGCGACCGAGCTCGCGCGGCGCTTCAAGCAGCCGAAGTGGCGCTTCACCAACTCCGGCACGGAGTCGACCCTGGACGCGGTCAGGGTGGCTCGCGGCTTCACCGGCCGCGAGCGGATCATCAAGATCGAGGCCTCCTACCACGGTCACCACGACGCGCTCATGGTTTCGGTCGAGCCGCCGCCCGAGAACATGGGTCCCGCGGACGCCCCCTCGTCGTTCCCGCAGAGCGAGGGCATCCCCAGGGCCATCGTGGAGCTGACGACCGTGGTCCCCTTCAACGACGTGCCGGCGCTGGAGAAGGCCTTCGCGCGACACCCCGACGAAGTCGCGGCAGTGATCGTCGAGCCGGCCATGATGAACGTCGGCATCGTCCTGCCCGACAAGGGCTACCTGCGGGCGGTCAGAGACGTGGCACACCGCAGCGGAGCGCTCCTCATCTTCGACGAGGTGAAGACTGGAGTGACCATCGCCGGCGGAGGCGCCACAGAGCGGTTTGGCGTGACGCCTGACCTCGTCGCGCTGGCCAAGGCGATAGGTGGCGGCCTTCCGTGCGGCGCGGTGGGCGGCCGCGACGACGTGATGGCCGTGATCGAGGAGAAGCGCGTCGCGCAGATGGGCACCTTCAACGGCAACCCGCTGACCATGGCCGCGGCCAGGGTCACGCTGCTCGAGATCCTCGACGCGAGGGCCTATGCGCACTTCGACGCTCTGGCCGAGACCCTGCAGGGAGGCCTCGATTCCGTGATCGCGGAGCGAGATCTGCCCTTCCACGTCATCACGCTGGCCGCCAGGGGCGGCATCACCTACCGCTCCGAGCGCGTGCGCAACTACCGCGATTACCTCGAGATCGACAAGAGCTTCGCGTACCTGAGCTGGCTCTACCAGTGCAACCGGGGCGTGATCATGGCGCCCGGTGCGGAGGAGAACTGGACGCTGTCGGTACAGCACTCGGTGGAGGACGTCCAGCGGTACGTCGACAACTTCGCCGAGATGGCAAAAGACCTCCGGAAGTAAGCGAAGCAGCGTGCCCCGCCTGGGCGGCTTGAAACCCCTTTAGTGCCGAGACTCGGCGGCATGTACGGCCCGGACGTCACATTCCTCGGCGTCCCACGCTGCGACCTCGGCGACCCGGCGACGTTCACCGGCGCCGACGTGGTCATCATCGGTGCGCCGTATGACGCCGGAACGTCGTACCGCGCGGGCGCGCGATTTGGACCACACGCCATCCGAACCACCGACTACCTTCCGCACGACGGGTCGCGTCCCCACCTGGCCCTGCGCGTCGATCCGCTGATGGAGATGCGCGTGGTCGACGCGGGGGACCTCGAGATGGCCGGCGTGGAAGGGAAGGCGGCCCTCGACGTGCTGGAGCGGGCGGTCCGGCAGGTGGCCGATGCGGGAGCCGTGCCGCTCGTCCTCGGTGGCGACCACACGATCACCTGGCCCGACGTCACAGGCGTCGCCCGAGCACGCGGCTGGGGACGCGTGTCGGTCATCCATTTCGACGCCCACGCGGACACCGGCGACGTCCAGTTCGGGAGCCTCGTCGGGCACGGCCTTCCGATGCGGAGGCTCATCGAGTCGGGCGCGTGCCGAGGCGACCGCTTCGTCCAGATCGGCCTCCGCGGCTACTGGCCCGAGCCGCCGACGCTGCGCTGGATGGCTGAGCAGAGGATGCGCTCCTTCGAGATGCGCGAGGTGGTGACGCGGGGCCTCGACGACGTGCTGGCTGAAGCCTTCCGCATAGCCCTCGACGACTGCGACGGCGTCTTCGTCTCGGTCGACCTCGACGTGGTCGATCCGGGCATGGCCCCCGGCACGGGAACACCCGAGCCCGGCGGCATCACGGGACGCCAGCTGCTCGACGCGGTGCGCAGGATCGGAATCGAGCTGCCCGTCGTCGGAGTCGACGTGGTCGAGGTCGCGCCGGCCTACGACTCGGCCGACATCACGGCCTTCCTCGCGAACCGCGTCGTGCTGGAGCTCCTCTCCGGCGTCGCGTTCAAGCGCCGGGGCGGCACGTGGGGGTCGATTCCGGCCACGCTCCTGGAGAACCGTCAGGCCGAGACGTAGGGCCTCGCCATCCGGCCCAGCTCTTCGAGCTTGCGCAGCGCGGCGTCGCGCCCGTCGGGGGGCACGTAGTAGATGCACCGCTCGACGCCGGCTTCCGCGAGGCGCTCGATCTCCGCGGCGCCCGGCCTCGGGTAGTACGACACCGGGATGTGCCCCCGTCCCGCGGCCAGCGCCTTCTCGCGCAGCTCAGGGATGCGCTCGATCACGTCGCCGCGGTTCGGCATCCAGCCGTCGGCGTACCGCACCACGCGGTCGACGATCTTCGGTCCGCTCCCGCCGAGGATCACCGGGGGGTGAGGCTTCTGCACCGGCTTGGGCCACGACCACATGGGGCCGAAGTCGACCGCCTCGCCGTGGAACTCCGCCGCATCCTGAGTCCAGATGGCCTTCATCGCTTCGACCCTCTCGCGCAGCAGCTTCCACCTCTGGCTGAATTCGGTCCCGTGATCGGCCATCTCCTCGCGGTTCCATCCGCCGCCGACGCCGAAGAGGAACCGTCCGTTCGAGACGTGATCGACGCTGGCGACCTCTTTCGCGGTGTGGATGGGATCGCGCTGGATGACGAGGCAGATCCCAGTCGCGAGGAGCAACCTCTTGCTCGCGGTCGCCGCGAGCGTGAGCGCGACGAATGGATCGAGGCAGTGCCAGTAGTGCTTTGGGAGCTGATCGCCGCCGGGCCATCGCGTCTCGCGACTGACCGGTATGTGCGAGTGCTCGGCGACCCACAGCGACTCGAAGCCGAGCTCCTCGGCCGCGGGAGCCAGCTCGTCCATCGAGATTGCGTAATCGGTCGGAAAGATGGCGACGCCGAATTTCACGAGACCAATGTTGACCGATAACGACGACGCGACTCAGAACGCGGGCACGAACCTCGACCGGCGATCGGCTGCGGTCCTTCTCGGTGCGATCGATGCCAGGAGCGCAGCGACCGCGCGCGGGTCGAGCCGCACGCCGGCTTCCGCCTCGAGCACGCTTCTCGCGTCGAGGTGGCTGCACGCGGTCCGGTATGGACGGTCCGACGTCAAGGCGTCGTACGTGTCGGCGACCGCCACGATTCGCGCCTCGAGCGGGATCGATTCACCGCTGAGCCCGTATGGATAGCCGCTGCCGTCCAGCCTTTCGTGGTGATACAGCACGGCGAGCACCTCTCGGCTCGACTGTCCCGTCCTGTCGAGCAGAGCCAGGCCCATCTCGGGGTGGGTGCGCATGAGAGACCACTCGGCCTCATCGAGCGCGTCGTGCTTGCTGAGCACCGCCTCTGGGATCGCGAGCTTGCCTATGTCGTGCATCAAGCCCGCGCGGGCGAGCAGCCTCAGCTCGGCCGCGCTCATCGACAGATGACGCCCGATGTGCACGCAGAGCCGGGCCACCCGCAGGTTGTGCGCCCGGGCCTGCCGGTCCCTGACCTTCAGGCCGAGCGCGACCACCGCGTCGAGCCAGCCCCTGAACTCGCCCTGATGCCGTCCCGCCGTTGGCATTTGGCTTGCCTCCGTACTCCACGGTTCGGTTTGCCCGCGTTCTCCGGTTGGAACGCCCAGATTGCACAACGACCGGGCCACGGCATCGGGTCGCCCTCGGATCCACCGGCAGGCAACCTTTTGTAGCCCGCTCGCTGGGGGAAGGGGCTACCCCTCCGGCGCGTCGAACTCCAGGCGGCGCACCCCGGCGAGCTCCATCCAGCAGCGGCCCTTGCCGCGGACCACCTTGATCAGGACGTTCTCGCAGTCAGGGCAGCGCAGGACCACGCCGGGTGCGTTCAGATAGACGGCGACGCGCCCCATCACGTTCACCTTTCCGCAACCGGCGCACGTCGTCTCGGCCGTCGTCATCTCGAGGGCGAAGATCTCGCCCAGCGTGCCGCCGATCGCGTTGCCGTCGAGCTTCAGCTCAGCCTGTTTCACAGTCATCCTCCAGTCGCTCCGAATCTCTCGGTCTTGATCCAGCCCGCGTCGTAGCCGCTGTCGACGAGCAGTTCCGCGGCCGACTCGACGAACGAGGTCGGACCGCATATGAACACCGATGCCGCCTCGGACTTCGGCCACGCGACCTCATCGATCATCGACCTGTCGAGCCGCCGGGTGTAACCATGCCATCCCGCCGGGTGGCCGCGCGTAAGCGTGTGCGAAACGGTCAGGCCGTCGCCCGACGACGCGAGACGGTCGAGCTCGGCCCTGTAGATGATGTCGTCATGCGCGCGAGACGAGTACAGCAGCCTTGCCGGTGGCCTGGAGGCGGCGTGCGCACGGTGCCGCAGCATCGCCATCAACGGCACGACGCCGGATCCGCCGGCGATCAGGAGCAGGGGTCGTGGCTCATCGGCGCGCCACACGAAGTAGCCGCCGATCGGCCCGCGCAGCTCGAGCTGATCGCCAGCGCGCAGCTCGCCGACCAGGTAAGGCGACACCTCCCCGTCCTCGAGACGCTCGACGGTGATGGCGAGGCGCGCGTCCTCGGGCGCAGAAGCTATGGAATAGCTGCGCTGCGCCTGGTATCCGTCCTCGGCGGTCAGCCGCACGTCGATGTGCTGCCCGGCCAGGTGATGCGACCAGCCGGGCACGTCGAGCAGCAGGCTCGCCACGCGCGGCGTCTCGCGCACGACCTCGGCCACGCGGCCGAGGGTCCACGTCAGTCGCCCCAGTACCGTTGCTCGCGCCACGGGTCGCCGTGCAGGTTGTATCCGTTGGACTCCCAGAACCCTGGTTGCTCCTCGTTCTGGAGCGTGATGCCGCGCACCCATTTGGCGCTCTTCCACAGATAAAGGTGTGGCACGAGGAGCCGCACCGGCCCTCCGTGCTCTGGGTCGAGCGGCTGCCCGTCGTATTCGAACACGATCCACGCCTTGCGGCCGCTCAGATCGTCGAGCGGAAGGTTGGTCGTGTATCCGCCGTCGGAGAAGACGGTGGCGAACTCCGCCGCGGTGTCCACCCCCTCCATCAGTGTGTCCACCGACACGCCCTTCCACGCCGTGTCGAGCTTCGACCACTTCGTGACGCAGTGGATGTCGACGGTGATGCTCTCGGTCGGAAAAGCGCTGAGCTGCTTCCACGTCCACTGTTTTGGCTCGTCGATCTCACCGCGGATGGTGAACGTCCAGCTCTCGAGTGAGACGCGCGGCGTCGGTCCGGCGGAAAGGACGGGAAAGTCATCGACCACGTGCTGCCCCGGCGGCACCCGCGAGCTCGGCAAGTTGTCGCGGCGCCTGCCGCGAAAACCGCGAGAGACGAATCCCATCAGGCCACCTCGAACGAAGTATGGTGCGGCGGCGCACGAGGCCGCCACACCATTCATCGGAAAGCTCTAGTCGGCGACGATGCCGAACGGGGTCGCGCCGGCGGGGAGCGTGAACGGAGAGCTGGACAGCTCGGAAAGGCTGCCGCCCGAGACCGCGAATGCGCTGACGGCGCCGAGCGTTGCGTCGACGACGTAGAGGTGGCCGCCGGACGGGTCGAGCCGAGCGTCGAACGGCCGGATGCCCGGGCCGCTCGAGAACGGCGTCGAGCCGATCAGGGACAGCGAACCGTCCGATCGGATGCCGTAGCTCGAGATCGTGGTGCTCGCGGTGTTGACGGTGAACAGGTACCTGCCGTCGTGAGAGATCTCGACCCAGCAGGGCGCGGTCTGGTCGTCGGCGTAAGGCGATGCACCGATCGAGCTCAAGGCGCCGTTTCGCGCCACTCGGAATGCCGACACCGATCCGGCGCCCGCGCCACCGTGCGCGTTCGACACGTACAGGTGCGACGGGCTGGTGGGAGAGAACTCACTGCCGAAAGGCCCGGCGGCCTGAGCTGGAAACGGAGAGCCGGGCGCGCCGTCCAGCCTGCCGCTGCGGTCGACGAGGAAGCTGTCGATGCGGAACGTGCTGGCCGCCGTGGTGCCGACCTCGATGCCGACGAGATGAGTTCCTGTCGAGTTGAAAAGGATGTCGCCCGGGTTGGCGGTGCTCGGAAGGGCGACGGTCGAGCCTTCGATGGGTCTCAAGCGCCCGTCGTCGAACCTGAACCCTGTGTAGTTGCTGCCGGTGGTTCCGTTGCCCTCGTTGGCCACGTAGACGAGGTCTCCGTGGACCGCGAGGCTGACCGGCTCGATGCCTCCCGACCAGACCGGGCTGCCTTCGACCTGTGCCAGCGTCCCATCGTGGCGCACGCGCAGGACCGAGATCTGGTTGCTGCCGGCGTCGACCGCGAACAGATAGCGGCCGCCGTCACCCTGCTGCAGCGCTCCCTGCGATCCGACGATCGTGCCCGTGCCCGCGCCACCGGCCTTGAAGGGCGAGCCGGGGATCGGGGTCAGGCTGCCGTCCGCGTGCCGGTCGAAACCCGCGATGGTGTTGACGCCGGCGGTGTTGTCGTCGACGTAGACGTGCCCCGTCGCGCCGGACGCCGACGCGACGCTCAGCGACATTCCGGCGCCGATGGCCGCCAGGCCGGCGGCCGCCGCGATGCGAAGTGGAAATCGTGCCAATGGGTCCTCCTCGAGACGCCGGGCCGCCCACGCGGCCCATCGGTCGTGAGTGCCGCCCTCGGCCGGCCTTGTTACAGCGAGGTGCTACGCGCGGTGCAAGCGCCAGTCGCGGAAGGCTTCGAGCAGCTCGGACTGGATCGACATGGGGAGCGGCTCGTCCGCCAGCGTCCCCACCAGCCGGCGCGTGGTGCGCAGCTGCGCCAGGTAAGCGCGGCAGCCGTCGCAGCCCGCGATGTGCTCCTCGAAACGCGCTCGATCCTCCGAGGAAAGCGCGCCCTCGAGGTAATCGGTCATGAGCTCCACGACCTGGCGGCAGTTCACCTCAGGTACTCCTCGAGCGACTTGCGGACCGCGGCCCGTGCGCGGTGCAGGCGCACCCTCTGGTTCGCCGGGGTGAGCTCCAGCAGGCCGCTCACCTCGTCCGCGTCGAGTCCGGCGACGTCGCGCAGCACGATGATCTCGCGCTGCTTGGGTGGCAGCTGCTCGATCGCCGCTCTGACGTGCTGCAAGGTTTCCTGACCGAGGAGCCTCGACTCTGGAAGGTTGTCCCACGTCTGCGGGCCGGTCCGCCACATGCCGTCACCGCCAAAGCGGGACGAATCGACGGTCGGCCGGCGGCTGTCGGAGTCGTCCCGTCGCCAGAGCGCCGCAAACGGCAGGATGCGAGACTCCTTGCGCCGCCGGGCGCGCGCGATGTTCATCACGATGCCGAGGATCCACGTCTTGAGCGAGGACCGGCCCTCGAAGTCGTCGAGACGCCGCAGGCACGTGATCCAGGACTCCTGGACCACATCCTCGGCCACGCCGCGATCGTGGACGTAGGCCATGGCCAGCCTGAGCATCGGGCCGTGATACCGCTGGATGAGCTCCTGGAAGGCGGCTTCGTCGCCGCGCTTGAGCGCCTCGAGCCCGCCGTCCTGGCCTCCCCGACCCACCGCCGGCCAAGAGTAGCGGTGGGGTTTATCCAACAGGCGCGGCGCAAATGGACATCAAGGTCCAGTGTCGCCTCGCGCGAATTTGTTACAGGGCTCGGCTCTTCCGCCCTCTCTCTAGATCGCCCGCATCCGGTTGTGCTTCGGGTTGTGCTCGACCTCGGCCAGGCCGAGCGCCTCCAGCAGGGGCGGCATGTACATGCCAAACCTGCCCCGCAGACCCTTCTTGAGCCCGTACCAACCGCCCACAGGGTTCTTCGACGACCGGCCCCAGGCCTCGACCGTTCCCTCGGCGGCCGGCTTCTGCTCGTCGGCGCTTCCGAGCGGCATCCATTCGCCGTGCTTCTTGAGCATCGCGTGCAGGTCTTCGATCGCCCGCAGGTGATAGCGCAGCTCGGTCTTGCCCACCATGCAAACGATGGCGGGCGGGCTGGCGGACTCGTCCTTGAACATCTGGTATTCGGACGAGCCGCTTGGCGTCGTCAGCTCCCACGGTGACTGCCTGGTCCCGGATCCCCTGACCTTTCCCTTTGCCGGCATGATCCACTCTCCGTTCGTCACAATTTGGTTACCGTAAAAGTTTGGTTACGATAGCTCAATGAAGGCGGCCGTGCAAAGCCGTGATCCGTTCGACGCGCTCGGCAACCCTCACAGGCGTGCCATCGTGGAGCTGCTGGCGGGCAGGCCAAGGTCGGTGCAGCAGATCGCCGACCGCCTTCCGATCAGCCGGCCGGCCGTTTCCCGCCACCTGCGCCTGCTGAGCCAGGCCGGCCTGGTGACCGACGAGCAGGTCGGTGCGCGCCGGCTCTACCGGCTCGACGAGCCGGGAGCCGAGGCCGCGCGCCGCTACATCGCGGGCGTGTGGGGCGCCGCCAACGCACGCTTCCGCATCTTTGCCGAGAACACGAAGCCGCGAAGGAGATGACGCCGCCGCTCAAGCTCTCGTTCGACGTGGCCTGCTCCCCGGAGCACGCGTTCGAAACCTGGACCGGCAAGGCGACGGCCTGGTGGCCGAAAGAGCACACGGCCTCCCATCAGCCTGGGGCGAAGATCGTCTTCGAGCCGCGAGCCGGGGGCCGCATCTACGAGCGGACGCTGGACGGCGACGAGATCGACTGGGGCGAGATCGTCGAATGGGAGCCGCCGCGCAGGCTGCGTTATCGATGGCACATCGCAACCGAGCTGCAGAACGCGACCGACGTGGAGATAGTCTTCAACCCCGTGAGCGGCGATCGCACGCGAGTCGAGATCGAGCACGGAGGATGGGATCGGCTCGGAGAGCTCGGACAGCGCTGGCGCGAGGTCAACCGCGGGGGCTGGCGTGGAGTGGTCCCGGCCTACATGGCGGCGGCTAGAAGCTGACCCGGGTCAGCCTCCAGAAGCGCCCGGGCGGGTAGAGCGGATCGGCCGTCACCAGCGGCGCGTCGACGGAGTAATCGCCGAGGACGACATGCTCGACGCCCTCCTGGGTGCTCGAGTTGATCGGGTGGTCGACCACCAGCGCGTTGGCGCTGAGGCTCTGGCGCAGCACCATCCCCGGCCACTCCGCCAGGTCCACGTCGACGGTGGATATGAGGTCGCTCTGAGGACCCCACGGCGTCGAGTAGGTGGCGATCGTCTCGTTGCGTGAGATCACGCGGCGTACGTGCAGGAGGGGCTGCATGGCGGTGATCAGCGTCCTGGCCCTCGAAAAGGCCAGCGCGAGGGTCGGCTCGCCCATCACACATCCGTAGATCACGATCGGGCGTCCGTCGACGGTCACGTTGGCGGCGAAGAGAAAGTTGGCGCCGAGGTCGAAGCCCGACCCGGTCTTGATCCCGACGACGCCGTCGTGGCCCAGGGCGGCGTCGACGTTGTAGACGGTGCCGGCGACCGGCAGGTCCGCGGATCCCAGGCCGACGATCTCGGCGAACACCTCCTGCCGCATCGCGGCCATGCCCAGCGTGACCAGGTCGGTCGGGGTGCTCACGCTGCCGGGGTCGGCGCCGCTCGTGTCGGCGAACTTCGTGTGCGTCAGGTGCATCCTGGTCGCGCGATCGTTCATCTTCGAGACGAAAGCCTGGATCGAGCCGGCGTCCCAGCGGGCGATGGTCTCGGCCAGGTTGTTGGCCGACGGAATGAGCATGCCCTGGAGGACCTGGTACTCCGTGAGCTGTTCTCCGGCGCGGACCTCGACCACGGATTGCTTCTGCGCGAAGTCGCTCTGGTACCCCTGCACGTCGGTGTCGGTCATCGTGAGCACCGGGCCGGGCTCGCCTCGCTTCAGCGGCTTGTCCTCGAGGACGATGAGGGCGGTCATGACCTTCGTCACGCTGGCGGCCGGCAAGGACTTCTCGTTGCCCGAGGTCGCGATGAAGCCGATCCCGGACACGCCCACCGCGGCCGATCCAATCGTGGGCCAGGGCAGGCTCGGCGCGGTCCCGGGCACGGTGTACGTGGATGGCAGGGCCGCGCTCGCCGTCACGGCCGGGATCGGCCGGAGGTAGTTCCACACGGCAAGCGCGACCAGGATCGCCAGGAGCCCTGCTCCAACCCTCCACCGCATTCCGCGAATTTACCTCGGATGGGCCGGGGAGCCGGCCCGCACCCCGGATAGTCCGGCCTCTCCGGCAGGGGAGCCGGCCCGCACCTTGGATAGTCCGGCCTCTCCGGCCAGGCCACGCCCGCCAGAGGTGAGACAGGTCAGCCGCTATCGTGTCTGTGCTGTGAGGGCGCTGGTCAAAGTGAGGCCGGAACCGGGATTGTGGCTCCAGGACGTCCCCGACCCTCGACCCGGACCAGGAGAGGTTCTCATCCGCGTCCTCCGCACCGGCATTTGCGGGACCGACCTCCACATCGAGAGCTGGAACGAGTGGGCGCAGCGGACGATCCACCCACCGCTGGTCGTCGGCCACGAGTTCGTCGGGGAGGTGCTCGAGCTCGGCGAGGGCGTCGCGTCCGTCTACCCGGGCGAGATCGTCGGCGCGGAAGGCCACATCGTGTGCGGCCGCTGCCGCAACTGCCTCGCCGGGCGGCGCGCGCTGTGCGCGAAGACCGTCGGCATCGGCGTGCAACGCGATGGCGCCTTCGCCGAGCTCATCGTCATGCCGGCCGGCAACCTGTGGCCACACCTCGGCAAGATCGACCTCGACGTCGCCTCCATCTTCGACCCGTTTGGAAACGCGGTGCACACTGCGACGCAGTTTCGCGTCGTCGCGGAGGACGTGCTCATCACCGGCGCAGGTCCGATCGGGATCATGGCCGCGATGGTCGCGCGACACAACGGAGCGCGCTTCGTCGTGATCACCGACGTGAGCGAGTACCGGCTCGACCTCGCGCGCAAGGCCGGCGTGACCTGTGCGGTGGACGTCCGGTCCACCACGCTCGCCCAGGTGCAGGAGGAGCTGGGCATGAAAGAGGGCTTCGACGTCGCTTTCGAGATGTCGGGGCAGCCGAGCGCGCTGCGCGACATGATCGGCAGCATGGCCCACGGCGGCCGCGTGGCGATCCTGGGCCTGCCCGACCATGACTTCGCCGTCGACTGGACCCAGGTCGTGTTCAAGATGCTGACGGTGAAGGGCGTCTACGGCCGTCAGATCTTCGAGACGTGGTACCAGATGTCGGTGTTCGTACAGACAGGGCTCGACATCTCCCCCGTGATCACCCACCGCTTCCCCTATCACCGCTTCGAAGAAGCCTTCGCCGTGGCCCACTCGGGACGCTGCGGCAAGGTCGTTCTGGACTGGAGCTCCTAGATGTACGAGAGCATGAAGGCGCACCTCACCGGGCAGCTGAAAGAGATCCGCGACGCCGGGCTCGAAAAGCCCGAGCGCGTGATCATGTCACCGCAGGGCGCCCAGGTGGCGGTCGTCGACCGGGAGGTGCTGAACCTCTGCGCCAACAACTACCTCGGCCTGGCAGACCACCCCGCGATAGTCGCCGCCGCTAAAGAAGCGCTCGATCGCTGGGGCTACGGCACGGCCTCGGTTCGCTTCATCTGCGGCACGCAGGAGGTGCACAAGGAGCTGGAGGCGGCGCTGACGGAGTTCCTTGGGACGGAGGACACCATCCTCTATTCGTCCTGCTTCGACGCCAACGGAGGCATCTTCGAGGCCTTGCTCGACGAGCACGACGCGATCATCTCGGACGCCCTCAACCACGCGAGCATCATCGACGGCATCAGGCTGTGCAAGGCGCGCCGCCTGCGCTATGCGAACCGCGACATGGACGACCTGGAACGCCAGCTGAAGGAGAGCGCGGGTGCGCGGTTCCGGCTGGTCGTGACCGATGGCGTTTTCTCGATGGACGGTTACCTCGCCCCGCTTCCCGAGATCTGCGAGCTCGCCGAGCGCCACGACGCGATGGTGATGGTCGACGACTCCCACGCTGTCGGTTTCATGGGCGAGCACGGGCGCGGCACGCACGAGCACCATCGCGTGATGGGAAGGATCGATGCTTTGACCGGGACGCTCGGCAAGGCTCTCGGGGGCGCCAGCGGCGGCTACGTGTCCGGGCGGCTGGAGCTCGTCGCGATGCTGCGGCAGCGCTCGCGTCCTTATCTGTTCTCCAACTCGGTCGCGCCGCCGATCGCGGCGGCCAGCCTCAAGGTGCTCGAGCTCATCGGCTCCGCCGGCGAACTGAGGCGGCGGCTGGCGGACAACACGAAGTTCTTCCGCGCGCGCATGACCACGGAGGGATTCGACATCCTGCCGGGCGAGCACCCCATCGTCCCGGTCATGGTCGGCGACGCGGCGCTCGCCGGACGCATGGCCGCCCGCATGCTCGAGAAAGGCGTGTACGTGGTCGGCTTCTCCTACCCGGTCGTACCCCAGGGCAAGGCGCGGATCCGCACGCAGGTGTCCGCGGCGCACACCCGGGACGACCTCGAGCGCGCCCTCCGCGCGTTCGTCGAGACGCGCGAGGAACTTTCCCGAAGCTGACCCGGAGGGCGACCGGTAGCGGGGCGCCCACGCGCGTTTTCGGGATAGAAAGATGAGGGAGAGAGAAAGGCTGCTGCACCGGGTCAGCCAGCTGCTGGCGTTGATCGCGCGACCCTATAACTGCGACGCGCTGATCCCGACCGAGGTCCAGACCAACCTGTGGCAGCTCGGCGTGCCGTGCAACGAGCTGACACCGCGGGAATTCCTCGTCGCGCAGCTGTGGGCGCGCAAGCGCTCGCTAGAGACCTCACTGGTTCCCCTGTGGGGCGGTCCAGGGGCCACGCCGCCGACCGCGGCCTGAAGCCCACCCCCGACGCCGCGGAAGCCGCGGCCGGCGCCGGGCTCCGGTACACGTCGGACCTCGAGCCCGGGATTCGGCGCGTCCGCCACGGCACGGGCTTCGTCTATCAGGGTCCGGACGGCAGGCGGGTGCGCGACCCCGCCACCCTCGAGCGCATTCGCTCCCTCGTCATCCCGCCGGCATGGAAGCACGTCTGGATCAGCACGCACCCAAGAGGCCACCTGCAGGCCACGGGCAGGGACGCGCGCGGGCGCAAGCAGCATCGCTACCACGACAGGTGGCGTGAGACGAGGGATGCCGACAAGTTCGCGCGCCTGGCCGGTTTCGCAAAGGCCCTGCCGAAGATCCGCCGCCGCGTCGCCCGCGACCTCGGGCGACCCGGGCTGACACGCGAAAAGGTGATCGCCACCATCGTCAGGCTGCTGGAGACCACGTTCGCGCGCATCGGCAACGAGGAGTACGCCCAGCAGAACGGCTCCTACGGCCTGACCACCCTCCGCAACCGACACGTCAAGGTCGACGGCTCGACGGTGCGCTTCCTCTTCAAGGGCAAGAGCGGACGCGAGGTCGCGGCGGAGGTCACGGACCGGCGTGTGGCCCGTGCGGTCAAGCGATGTGAAGAGCTGCCGGGACAGATGCTGTTCCAGTATCTCGACGAGTCGGGGGAGCGTCGCGCCGTCACCTCCGACGACGTGAACGCATACCTCCGTGATGCGAGCGGAGAGGATTTCACCGCCAAGGACTTCCGGACTTGGGCGGCGACGGTGCTTGCCGCATGCACGCTGCGCGACGTCGCGCGCTTCGAGAACGAGACGGAGGCAAAGCGCAACGTCGTGACTGCGATAGACGAGGTCGCAAGCAAGCTGGGCCACACGCGCGCGATCTGCCGGCGCTCTTACGTGCATCCCGCGGTGATCGAGACTTACATGGAGGGCGGCCTCGACAGCGCCCTCGGCGTGACGATCGCCCGAGCGGCTTCACGCGTGCGCAGCGACGAGGCCGCGGTGCTGTCGCTGCTGCGTCGAAAGTTGAGAGTCAAGGTATCGAAGGGCCAGGGACGGTTATATCGATATGGCCCGCCGAAAATCTCCTCCGCCGCGTGATTCGCGCGGACTGACCGGAACCGTCGACAACATCGAGGTCGACTGGCCGCGGTCGCTGGGATTCTTTGGCGGCATCGGCGCCGCCATCGCGCTGGACCTGGTCCCTCTTCCGATCGGGATCTTCATCGCCGGCGTCCCATTCCTCAAGCTCTTCAACCGCCCGAACGCCACCAGGCCGCAGCGCTTCATCGGCCACGTGGTCGACGGTGCCGCGACGCCGGTCGGTGGTGACGCCGAGGGCACGATCCGATGGGCTCCAGGCACGAGCCGCCGGTCCACGCCGACCCGCTCAGCCCGGCCCACCCGTTCGACTCGCGTCATGAAGAGGGCTTCCTGAAGTGATCGACGAGCTGGTCGAGAGGGCCGTGCCGTGGGGCATATTCATCGGGCTCGGAGCGCTGATCGGTGCGGCATTCCCGCGCGAGACACGCCAGGCCGCCAAAAAGGCGATGCTCACCGGCTTTCGCGCCGCGGACTGGCTGAGCGGAGTCGGCGCGGAGGCGCTGGAGAAAGGACAGGACGTCGTCGCCGAGGCGCGCCTGGAGTACGAGCAGCTCGTTCACGAGGCGCAGAGGGAGGCAGACCGCGGGCGATTGCACGTCGTGCCGCCTCCTCGTCGCAGGTCGAAGAGCGCGCGCTCCAACGGCCACGGCGCCCGGCGCAGGCCGGCGCGGCGAGCATCAGGTTCGGAGTCCGCGTCGACCCAGACCACCTGACGTCGTGGCTGCGCGAGCCAGAGAGACGCTCTACCTCGAGCACTACATGCCCGGCCGCGCCCGGCTTCGCGTCCCCAAACCGAGGACCCCGCCACAGGTCGGCCGCGTTGCCCGCCGGGTGAGCCGCGGCAAGCGCGTGCGAGACGTCGACGCCAATCACACCACCGGCAGCCTGCTCGTGAGCTTCGATCCGGGCGACCCGATCGACCTGATCGTCGAAGACCTGCGCCGCCTGGGCCTGGAGGTTGTCGCCGCGTTCCGGCCGCAGCCTGGAAGGGTCCGCACGCAGAGCACGGGGGCCGCGGTGGTCAAGCACGTGATGAGTCGCGCGAACCAGCGGCTGCATTCGATGACCCGCGGGAACGCCGACCTTCGCCTGGCGGTCCCCGCGGTCTACACGATCTTTGCGGTGCGGGCGTTCATGCGCCAGCGCGCTCGCCTCGGCGACGCACCGTGGTACCAGCTGCTGTACTGGGCGTTCGACAGCTTCTTCAAGCTGCACGAAGAGAGGACGGTGACCGAAAGCGCCGGATCGCACGGGCGGCTCATTGGCTGACCGTCCGCTGGTTGCCCACCGCATCACCGGCCGTGTCCGTTTCGAGCTGCCGTACCGCATGCTCGAACCGCGGCGGCGCTCCGGCATCGCCGCGGCGCTGGCGGCGGAGCGCGGGGTCATCCGCCACCGATTCAATCCTGGGGCGCGCTCGCTCGTCGTGGAGCACACGCCGGGTGTCACGGTCGCCCGGCTGGAGCGGTTGATCGGGAAGGCGCCGAAGCGCGAGCCCGGCGCCCCGAAGCCGCCCTCGCGGGCGGCGCGCCG
>DATEHQ010000092.1:0-1811 GCA_035279525.1 Candidatus Dormiibacterota bacterium | reverse complement strand
ACTCCGCTCCGCCCCGGGTCGCCAGCCGCCATGCGGCACGCGCGTCGAGCGCGCGGGGGGCGTCGTCGCGACCGGCGATCGCCGCGCGCAGGCGAGCCAGCAGCAGCGCCTGGTGAGCCTCCGCCGCCAGGTTAGCCTCCTCGTTGCTGGCCGAGCCATCGACACCCAGGCCCACCGTGGCCCCCGCGCGGAGAAGGTCCTCGACCCGGCAAGCCCCAGCGCCGAGCCTCATGTTGCTCGACGGGCAGTGCGCGATGCCGGTCCTGACAACGGCGATCCTCTCGACCTCCGCATCGGCGAGATGGACGCCGTGGGCGTACCACACGTCGTCCCCGCTCCAGCCGAGGTCTTCCATCAGCTCGACCGGGCGGCGGCCGAACTTGCCGACGCAGAAGCGCTCCTCGTCGAGCGTTTCAGCGAGATGCGTATGGAGGCGCACGCCGTGTCTGCGCGCCAGCGCCGCCGAGTCGCGCATGAGCTCCGGCGTGACCGAGAACGGCGAGCATGGCGCGACCGCCACGCGACACATCGAGCCGGGAGCCGGGTCGTGGTAGGCGGAGATCATCGCCTCGGTGTGGGCGAGGATCGCGTCGTGCTCCTCGACGACGCTGTCCGGCGGCAGGCCACCCTTCGACTCGCCGAGCGACATCGATCCGCGGCACGGGTGGAATCGCAGGCCGAGCTCTTTCGCGCCTTCCACGAGAGCTTCGAAGATCCCGTCTCGCCCGGCCGGGAAGAGGTAGTGGTGGTCCGCTGTCAGCGTGCATCCGCTGAGGAGCAGACGCGCCATCGCAGCCCGCGCCGCGACGCGCACGCTTTCCGCGTCGAGCCGCGCCCAGGTCGGATACAGCGCTCGCAGCCATTCGAACAACGTCCCATCCGGCACGTAGCCGCGCGTCGCCCACTGGTACATGTGGTCGTGGGCATTGACGAGGCCGGGCGTCGCGACGCAGTTTGGCTCGTCGATGGCCTGGTCCGCGGTTGGGGGTGGTCCAGACCCGACGTCCTTGATGAAGCCATCCTCGACCAGCACCCATCCTCCCTCCAGGACGGGGCCGGCACCGCTGACCAGCCATCCCGCCCGGAGGAGCAGCGAGGCCACTACAGAGCGATGTCTTGCGGACGGACTGGCACGCGATGGAGCGGGCGTCCTGTCGCGGCCCGGATGGCGGCCAGGATTGCCGGGCCGGAAGAGATCGTGGGCGGCTCCCCAACACCCTTGAGCCCGTAAGGCGCGTTGGGGTCGCCCAGCTCGAGAACGTCCATCCGGACGGGCGGCATGTCGAGGATGGTCGGAAGCAGGTAGTCGGTGAACGAGGCGTTGCGGATGACGCCATCCTTGACCTGGATCTCCTCCATCACCGCAAGGCCGAGGCCCTGGGCGGCCCCGCCCTCCAGCTGACCCTCAACCGCCTGCGGGTTGATCGCCTTGCCAACGTCCTGCGCCGTCGCCAGCTCGACGACCTTGATCAGCCCGAGCTCGGTGTCGACATCGACCACCGCTCGGTGGGCCGCGAACGCGAACTGCATGTGCGCGTTGGCCTGACCCGTCTCCGGGTCGAGGCGCGACGTGCTACGCGGCCGGAACTCGCGCGTCTCGTGGATCACCTCTTCGCCGAGCAGCGTGGCGAGCGGCAAGATGACGTCGCCATTGGCGGCGACGATCGCGTCCCCGTCGAGACGCATGGCGGCCGAATCGCCGGCACCGGCGCGGCCCAGCTCGGCCAACTCCGACTCCGCGAGCGCAAGCACTCGCTCACGCACCGCCTCGCATGCAGCCTTGACCGCGCCACCGGTGATGTAAGTCTGGC
>DATEHQ010000091.1:0-19528 GCA_035279525.1 Candidatus Dormiibacterota bacterium | reverse complement strand
TGGCCGGACGCCCTTGCGAGCCAGCTCGAGCGCCAAGCGCCTGGCTCCCCAGTAGGGCTTGGCTCGGCGCATCTCGAGCAGCTGCGCCTCCACCGCAGCCGGCATCTGGTGCGGGCAGTGCGCCGGCCGGTGCGAACGATTGGCCAGACCTTCAAGTCCGTCCGCTTCGTAGCGTTCCAGCCAGACATGCAACGTTTGTCTGGCCACATCCCAGTCGCGTGCTACCTGCGTAATCGTCCGGCCGTCAGCGAGGACTCCGAGAACCGCTTTGTACCTTTGCTCAGTCACGCTCAACTCCCTCATGCGCGGGAGTGTCAGGTGTCAACCGGGACACCTGTCGTGCATCACCCGAAACACCGACAAGCATCAGCCGGGACGCTTTTGTCGTGCTTCAGCCGAACCTACACATGACAATGGTGCCCGCGGAGGGAATCGAACCCCCGACCTTGACGTTAGGACCGTCCTGCTCTATCCACTGAGCTACGGGGGCAGAACTGGATCTGAATTCTGATTTAGTGCGCCCTGCGCGCGCCCGGCGCCACTGAGCTACGGGGGCAGAACTGGATCTGAATTCTGATTTAGTGCGCCCTGCGCGCGTCCGGCGCCACCGGGCGATCTTGCCATGGTCCGGACTAACGCCGCATCTCGGCTGGCCAAACCGTGTGATAGTCCGGACTAAGGCGGCGGGACGGCGGCGTGACCTTCGCGACCGCGGCTCCGTTGAATTGAACCAGAGTGTGCCCACGACCCTCTGACGGCCTCTCAGGAACCTCACAGCCTGGTCTCAGGCACGGCTCGGCGGGCCACCCCATGCTGTCGACCATGGAACCCACGCACGTCACCCAAGCCAGATCACGCACCCGCGATCAGGCCCTGCAGCGGCTGCGGAGCGTCACCGTGGGCGCGTCCATCGCCGCGGTCGCGGGAGTGGGCATCTTCGCCGCGGTCAGCGCCGCGACGATTCCGGGAACAGCCGCCTCGGCCAGTTCGAGCAACGCAAGCTCCGCGACCTCTTCCGCATCGACCAGCGGCACGACCGATACCTCTTCGAGCACGTCGGCATCATCCAGCAACACCCTTCAGTCGAACAGCGGCGTGAGCTCGTCTTCCAGCACGGGAGTTGCCGTCACCGGCGGCTCGCGCTGAGCCTTTGAGCAATAGCGTCCTCTGGTACACGACGCGAGGCGCCGGCGCCGTGACCCTGATCCTTCTCACGGCGGTCGTCGTGCTCGGCATCCTGTCGGCGCTTCGCGTCCAGAGCGAGAGCTGGCCTCGGTTCCTGACTACCGGCCTGCACCGCAACCTGGCGCTTATGACGCTGGTGTTTCTTGCGCTGCACATCGTCACGGCGGTGGTCGATCCGTTCACCAACCTCGGCTGGGCGTCGGCGCTCATCCCCTTCTCGTCCTACTACCGCACGTTCTGGCTTGGCCTGGGCGTGATCTCGTTCGAGCTCCTGCTCGCGATCGTGGCCACGAGCCTGGTCCGCGGAGCTCTCGGGCACGGTGCGTGGAGGGCCATCCACTGGCTCACCTACGCGGCATGGCCGATCGGCGTCATCCACGGCCTCGGCACGGGCACCGACACCTGGTCCGCGTGGATGCTGGCGATCACCGCCACCTGCGTCGCCGCAGTGGGCATGGCGGTCGCGATGCGTCTCACTTCCGGCTCGAGAGATCCCCTCGCAGATGCTCGCTCCACGTTTCGAGCTGCCGTCGACCGGCGCGAGACGCGATGACGCGGTTGCTCGATCAACCCGACGTCGTCGCTCCTCTTCCGAAGGTTGGGCGCAGCCTCATCGAGGCGATCGACCGGGCTCGCCTGGTTGGTCGCGGCGGCGCGAGCTTCCCGGTCGCGACCAAATGGCGCGCGGTCGCCGAGCGCTCGCACGGCCGCGCGGTGGTCGTCGTCAACGGCGCCGAGGGCGAGCCGCAGAGCAAGAAGGACCGCCTTCTCATGACCACGCGGCCGAACCTCGTTTTGGACGGGGCTTTCGTCGCCGCGCGAGTCCTGCGCGCCGCCCGCGTCGTCCTCTATGTCGGCGAGCGCCACACCGCAGCGCGCGACGCGATGCTCCGCGCGCTGAGCCGGCGGGCCGAACCAGAGCGAAACCTCGTGACGTTGGCTTCTGCGCCATCGCGCTACGTGGCCGGCGCCGAAGCGGCCGCGATGCATTTCATCAACAACGGCGTCGCCACGCCTGTGAACATCCCGCCTTATCCCTTTGAGCGCGGGGTGGACGGAGCTCCGACGCTCGTCCAGAACGTCGAAACACTCGCGCACATCGCGGCGCTCGCGCGGACGGGCGAGGCGCCAAACACAATGCTGATGACGCTGGTCGGCGGGGTGACGCAGCAGGGAGTGCTCGAGGTCGATTCACACATGACCATCACGGATGCGATCAACCAGTCGGGCGGCCTCACCGGGCCGGCGCGCGCGGTGCTCGTCGGCGGCTACTTCGGCAGCTGGATGCAGCCCGAGGCGGCGCGGGGACTGATCTTCGACCCTGCCGCGTCGAGGCTCGGCTGCGGCGTGATCGGTGTGCTGCCGGCGAGTCGCTGTCCCGTGTGCGAGGTAGCGGCGATCATGCGCTACCTGGCGGCCGAGAGCTCGGCACAGTGCGGCCCGTGCTTTTTCGGCCTCCGCGCGCTGGCGGACGCGTGCACGCGGGTCGCCGACAAAGGATCCGAGCCGCAGATCCTCGGGCGGCTCAGGCGATGGGCCACCGAGGTGCGCGGGCGGGGAGCCTGCAAGCACCCGGACGGCGCGGCGATGTTCCTCTCCTCCGCGCTGGATGTTTTCGCCGGCGAGTTCGCGTCACACCGCGCTCATCCGCGCCCCGAGCCGGTCCGGTTGAGCGCATGAGCACCGACCAGCACCTCGTGATCGACAGGATCAGGTGCGACGGCCGCGGACTGTGCGCGGAGCTGCTGCCCGAGCTGATCCGCCCGGACGACTGGGGCTATCCGATCCTTGCGCCGGGCGAAGTGCCCGAGCACCTGCTGCCCCTCGCTCAGCGCGTAGTCGATGACTGCCCGGTGCTCGCCATCGCCCTCCGCCGCACCGCCCGCAAGGCGTGACAGCCACCGCCGACGGCCAGGCGCTCGGGGGATCGCTGAGGGTCGTCGTCTCCGAGCCTCGCTCCTTGCCCGCGGCCAAGGCCGCCGTCGACGGTGTGGTGGCGGCGATCGACCGCGCGGCGAGCCGGTTCCGCGAGGACAGCGAGCTGAGCCGTCTCAACGCCTCACCCGACCGCGAAGTCATCGTCAGCCCGCTGCTGGCGCAGGCGATCGCCGCCGGACTCCGCGGGGCTCGCATCACTGATGGGGCCGTGGATCCAACGGTGGGCGCCGCCATCAGGCTCATCGGTTACGACGCCGATTTCGTGCGGGTCCTGAAGGACGGCGGCCCGCTTCACGTCCGCACGCAACGCGTGCCGGGATGGCAGGCGATTCGATTCGATCCGGCCACGCGACGGGTTTCGATGCCGAGCGGGGTCGAGATCGACCTCGGGGCGACGGCCAAGGCGCTGGCCTCTGACCTTGCGGCCCGAGCCGCCGCGGCGGCCATCGATGGCGGCGGAGTCCTCGTGGGCCTCGGCGGCGACATCGCCGTGGCGGGTCGGCCGCCCGCGGGCGGCTGGGCGGTCCAGGTGAGCGAGGACAGCGGTGCCGCCCTCGACCGCCGCGAGGAGACCGTCACCATCGTCGACGGAGGAATCGCGACCTCGAGCACCACCGTTCGGCGCTGGACGCGCGGGGGTGTTGAGCTGCATCACATCATCGACCCGGCCACGGGCCGTCCGACAGATGGACCGTGGCGCACGGCCACCGTGGCGGCCGCCACGTGCGTGGACGCCAACATCGCTTCGACCGCGGCGATCGTGATGGGCGACCGTGCCCTCGCCTGGCTCGAGAAGCTCGGGCTGGCGGCGCGCCTGGTCGGTCGGGACGGGGCGATTGCAGCCACGAGATCGTGGCCGCAACCAGCCAATTCGAAGCCGGCCCCTACCATTTTCTGAGCAATCTCCCAGGAAACTCGATCACAGTTGGCGCCGTGAGCAACGGCAACGGAGCACGGGTGCTGGTGGTCGACGACGAGCCAAACATCACCGAGCTCGTGGCGATGGCGCTGCGCTACGAGGGCTTCACCGTCAAGACCGCGGCGACCGGACGCGGCGCCCTGACCGCGGTGACCCAGTTCTCCCCTTCGCTCGTGATCCTCGACGTGATGCTGCCGGATATCGACGGCCTCGAGGTGCTCAAGCGCCTCAACTCGGCCGGCAACAAGATCCCGATCATCTTCCTCACCGCCAAGGACGCCACTGAGGACAAGGTGCACGGCCTCACGATCGGCGGCGACGATTACGTCACCAAGCCCTTCAGCATCGAGGAGCTCATGGCGCGCGTGCGCGTCGTCCTGCGACGCCACGGCAATGAGACGGACACCGGCAAGCTCGGCCTGGCGGACCTCGAGCTCGACGACGAGGCGCACGAGGTCCGCCGTCACGGACACGTCGTCGATCTCACGAACACCGAGTACCGGCTGCTGCGTTACCTGCTCATCAACTCCGGCCGCGTCCTCACACGCAGCCAGATCCTCGACCACGTGTGGCACTACGACTTCGGCGGCGACGCGAGCGTGCTCGAGACTTACATCAGCTACCTCCGGCGCAAGGTCGACAAGTACGACCCGCCGCTGATCCAGACCGTGCGCGGCGTGGGGTACGTCCTCCGAACGCCGAGAAAGTGACCTTGTCGCTTCGCGGGCGGCTGCTGATCGGAGTCATCTCGCTCGTCGTGCTCGGCCTCGTCGTGTCCGACGTCGCGACTTACGCGCTCTTCCAGAACTCGCTGCTGGGTCGAGTCGACAACGAGCTCACATCCCGCACGGATGTGGAAGCCGCGACCAGCGTCATCAGCCGCAACTGCCGTGTCGGACCCGGTGGCGCCGTGGCATTTCCAGTCAATACCGTTGCGGAGCTCCTCGCGTCGAACGGCACGGTGCAGCTGCCGTGTATCGTCGGCGTGTTCGGCAGCACTCCGAACGCCGCGCCAGTGCTGCCGAAGGACCTCCATCCGACGGGCAGCGACCAGCCTCTCAGCCCGATGACAGTCGAGGGTACCGGGGAGGTTCACAAGTTCCGCTTGACGGCATGGTCCGAGAACTCGTTCAACGGCCAGACCGTCGTGCTCGCAATCCCGATCGACGACGTGGCGGTAACCCTGGGCCAGCTTCTGCAGCTCGAGCTCTTCATCAGCCTCGCAGTCGTGGCGGCGACCGCTCTGCTCGCCTGGGCCATCATCGCCATCGGCCTTCGGCCGCTGCGGCGGATGGGCGCTACCGCCGGACAGATCGCGGCCGGGGACCTGAGCAGGCGCGTCGAGCCCGCGACGTCACGAACCGAGATCGGCCGCCTCGGGCTCGCCCTCAACGCGATGCTGAGCCAGATCGAGGCCGCATTCGGTCAGAGCAAGGCGTCGGAGCAACGTCTGCGGCGATTCATCGCCGATGCCTCCCACGAGCTGCGCACACCGCTCACATCGATTCGCGGTTACTCGGAGATGCTCCGTCGCGGCGCATCCGAGTCACCGACGGACGCCGACCTCGCGCGCCGGCGCATCGAGGAAGAGTCCGTGCGGATGTCGACGCTGGTGGACGACATGCTGCTGATAGCGCGACTCGACCAGGGACGGCCACTCGAGACCAGGCCGACAAACCTGCAGGCGATCGCGCGCGATGCCGTCGACGACGCGCGTGCGGTCGCTCCGCAGCGGGAGATCACGCTGGACGCGGACCAGCCGATCGTCGTCAGCGGCGACGACACCCGACTGCGCCAGGTCGTCGGCAACCTCATGCGCAACGCGCTCGTCCACACTCCACCGACGACGCCGATCGAGGTCGCGGTGAAGACCGAGGACAGCGTCGCGCGGATGTCGGTCACCGACCACGGGCCCGGCCTGCCGGCCGATCAGCTCGAGAGGATCTTCGAGCCCTTCTATCGCGCCGACCCGAGTCGCAGCCGCGATTCAGGAGGTGCGGGCCTTGGGCTTTCAATCGTCAACGCTGTCGTGGTCGCGCACGGCGGCCAAGTGACGGTGAAGGAGACCAGCGGCGGCGGTGCCACCTTCGAGGTGGAGCTGCCGCTGGCCCCCGCCTCGAGCTAGTCGTCGTCGCCCACGGCTTTCACCACCGCTCCGGCGAGCAAATCACGCCCGGCCGGCGTCGGATGGACGTCACACGTGAGCGGTGAGGCCTTGACCACGATCAGCAGACCAGCCTTGCAGGAGTCGCCACCGAACGGCGCCGCGGCGGCCTGGAAGGCGTCGAAACCGGACGCGAATCGAACCTTGAAGGGGGTGGCCGCGGTGATCATTGCCTTGTTCAGCAGATCGCGAGTCACGAACAGGCTTGCCGGGTCCGAGTAGTTGAGCGCGTAGTAGAGCACGATCACGAGGTCGCCCCGATAGTGCGCGCTGCCCCTGACTGCCGACAGGATGGTCGTGAGGTTCTGCACCGCGCAGGTCGAAAAGTACGTGACGAGGCCGGCCGTGTTTGCGGGGGCGGGCACGAAGCACGTCGAGGGCGGCCACGGAGTCCCGGGCCCGGTCGAAAGCCGGAAGAAATCGTTCGCGTCGAGGCCCAGCGTCACCAGCCTGGTATTGCGGTGATGCTTGAGGAAATTCACGGCGAAGGCAAGCTGCGTTCCGCTGTAGCTCACGTGGAGCGGAAACGCCGCCCGATAGGCTCGGCATGAGTTGTCGAGCCCCGTCGGGCTGATGAATCCGCCGGTTGCCTCACCGGAACACGCCGCGTTGACATCTCTCAGGTCGAGGCGCTTCGCGACGATCTCGGGGTAGCCGATGAAGTTGGAGGCGTTGTTCAGATTGAGCAGCGGGCTGAACCCAAAAGCCACGGAATCGCCTATGGCGAGGTAGGGACGGTCTTCTTTGCCGGCCTGAGCGGGTATCGCGCCGAGCATGAAAAGCGCGGCGGCCGAAAGAAAAGCAAGGGCACGCAGCCTCATGGCTCACCTCCAGAGCAAGCGGCGGAAAAGCGCAAGCATCTAAGCACGGTTCTGGCGGTGGCGCCACTAGTGCTTCGCGCGCCCGAGCGCGCGGCGAGCAGGCAGGCACTCACAGCGATCTCCAAGGTTCGTCTGAGGGCGCTCTGAGGGCCGGCCGTCATCGTGAGAGTCACCCGAACCACCTCGGGCCCTTCCCCCAAAGCGTAGGGGGCGACCCTAGCGCCCCCTACACCACTCTCCCTCTAGGAGAGCTTCCAGCGCACGCTCGACAGCACCGGTTTCGATGCGTTCACGTAAGCGTTCAGATTGCTCTCGGTCGTCAGCACCATCACGAGGTAGTAGACCGTCCCGCTGCTGTTGGCGCCCGCAAAGACTGTCGCGGCCGCGGGCGCCGAGTTGGCGGCGCCGGTAAGGGTGAAGCACAAGGTCCACGAGATCCCCGCCACCCCGTTCAAGGTTCCGTTCGCCGGGCTCGTGTTCGGGCATTCGCGGGTGTCCGGGTACTTGGCCTTGAGCGTGCTGTCGACCGTGTCTTTGTTGTTCTGCGCACTCTGGGTGGGGAACGACTCGCCGCTGGAAACCGTCACCGAACCCTCGCCGTTGGGGTCGGATAGGACCATCGACTCGTTGTCCTTGCTGTCGATCGCCCAACCGCTCGGAACGTTCAACGAGAAGGCATCGTTCGATTCGAGACCGGTCTGCGCCGTGGACGTCGGCGAGGCGACGGGGCTCGGGGTGCCACCCTGACTTGGGCCCGGGATGTCGGCGATGCTGGTGGTCGTCGCGGTCTGCGCGGCGCGATTGCCGAGGAAGGCGAGTGCGGTGCCGATCCCGGCCGTGATCACGGTGGCCACGAGGACGACGGCGATGATCAGCACCCACGTCGTTCGGTGGACCGCCACCGGCGCGCCTGTAGGTGCGTAGTAGGGGGTCTGGTAGCCGGGGGGAGGCGGCGGCGGAGCCATTCCACCTGCAGGCGAACCGGCAAAACCCGCGGCGGTGACTGCGACCGGCGCCGAAAGAGGTGTGCCACACGCCTGACAGAAGGCATTGCCCTCGGGGTTCTGAGTCGCGCAGCGAGGGCACGCCAGCGCCATCAGGCCTTGACCTCGGCGCGCGGTTTGCGCGAGCGCTTGACCACGGCGGGCGCAGCGGTGAGAGCCACGCCGCAGTTGGGGCAGAAGCCCGAGGCGACGATGTGCGTGTGGCAGTTGGGGCACACGGTCTCCGCATAGCCCATGTGGGCAGCCTCTTCGAGCAGCGAGTGGTGGAGCAGAAAGCGCACGTAGATCAGCACCGCGCCGACGACGACTGATTGCCACGCGAGCACGAACAGTGGGCTGAGGAGCGCTGCCTTCCAGACCTGCGTGCCGAGGGAGAACGCGATGTGCGCGATGACCGCCATGCCGACTCCACCGAGCTCGCGCGATGAGAAGCGGCCGCGCCTGTACCGCCAGATGGCCGCGACGATCATGCCCGCGGCGCTGCCCTGCAGGAGCGGCTGGAGGACCGCGATTGTCGCCAGTTCGTAGATCCAGTTGCCCGAGAAGGTGTGCATGGGAAGGCTCGTGATCACGCCCGAGAACGCGACCAGTGATTCGGCCACGCTGAATCCAAGGCCGGCGGCAATGCCCAGGACGAGTCCGTCTACGGTCTCCGGGAAGTCGCGGCGGTTGGGCAGAAACAAGGCGGGCAGCGGCTTCACGGCCTCCTGCACCAGGGGTACGACGAGACCGAGAAACAGCAGCGCGCCCACGCTCACGGCTCCGCCATGCAGGGGATTGCCGAAATTCGCGTATGGGTTGTAGAGGGCGCGCTCGATCAGTGAGAGGACGAGGCCGAGCACCGCGCCCCCGCCGAGGATGAACCCAAGGACCAGCGCCGGCTCGTCGCGATAGACCTGTGTCTCGTAGAGATAGATCAGGTAGAGGACCGGGACCAGAAAGATCGCGACGAGGATCGCGGCGCTGACAAGGCCCGTGGCGTAGAGGAGGACGATCGCGGCAGCGCCGACGACGAATGCCCAGCGAAACTCATGGACCTTCGCGTGTCCAAGGTGCGGAAAGATCGTGGTGAAGACAGCCGGGTGCAGCACGTGCTCCGACGGATGCGCGGCGTAGCGATGCCTGCGCTTCTTCGCATCGTCGACCTGGCCCGTCGTTCCCTGGTGCGCTCCGCAGCGCGTGCAGAACACACCGTCGGGAACGTCGTTGGCGCAATGGTCGCACCGCATCGGCCGGACAGTCTATGCGACCGCCCGGGTGGTTAGGCCGGCTTGGCTTCCTCCGACGGAGCCGGAACCCAGCCCCGGATGAAGTGGCATGAGTAGTGCCCCTGGTGCTTGTCGAAGTAGCGCTGGTGATATTCCTCCGCGCGCCAGAAATGCGTAGACGGAACGATCTCAGTCACGATCGGCCGCTTGAAATACTTCTGCGCCTCTTCCTTCGACTTGAGGGCGGCCTTCTGCTGCTCCGGGCTGTTGTAGAAGATCGCCGACCGGTACTGGAAACCGACGTCCGGGCCCTGGCGGTTCAGGGTCGTCGGATCGTGCATGTTCCAGAACTGGTTCAGCAGCTCCTCGTAGGTGACCTTTGTCGGGTCGTAGGTCACCTCGACCGCCTCCGCGTGCCCCGTGCGACCGGTGCAGACCTGCTCGTAGGTCGGGTTGTCGACGTTGCCGCCTTCGTAGCCCGAAACCGCGTCGATCACACCTGGCACCTCGTTGAAGAGATGCTCCACGCCCCAGAAGCAGCCGCCCGCGAAAGTTGCCTTCTCCATTTGACCCTCCAAGATAAACCTGCCCAATCATGATTCCCGAAGATGACGCTTCCGTAACGGGCCGGCCGACGACGCGGTGGTGGCACGTGGCGACCGTTGACACCAGGCCGCTGAGGCGGCACCGCGACTTTCGCCTGCTGTTCATCGGTCGCTTCGTGTCGTTCTTCGGATCGATGATCACGTCAGTCGCATTTCCCTACCAGGTCTACCAGCTGACCCACAGCGTCTTCCTGGTCGGGGTGTTGGGGGTCGTCGAGTTCGCCGCGATCCTGGCGGTGGCGTTCATCGGTGGCGCGCTCGCGGATGCGCAGGACCGCCGGTTGATGGTCCTCCTGAGCGAGGTGGCGCTGATGGCCTGCAGCCTGCTTCTCGCGGGCAACGCCGCGCTGGCTCATCCGCAGGTCTGGCTGCTCTTTGTAATCGCGACAGCGTTCGGCGGTCTGGACGCGCTCCAGCGTCCGTCACTCGATGCCATGCTGCCTCGCCTCGTCGACAAGAGCGAGCTCACCGCCGCGGCCAACCTGGGCCAGCTCCGTGGCACCCTCGGCATGACGGCCGGGCCGGCGCTGGGCGGGGTCCTTCTCGCGGTGATCGGACTGCCCCTGACCTACATGGTCGACGTGGGCACGTTCGTGGTCGGGCTCGTCTGCCTGGTGCTGATGCGCGCGGTCCCTCCGCCGGTCGACGCCGAGCGGCCGAGCATCCGCCGGGTGGTCGAGGGACTCAAGTACGCGCGCAGCCGCCAGGAGCTGCTGGGCACGTACTTCGTCGACATGATCGCGATGTTCTTCGGCATGCCGATGGCCCTCTTCCCCGCCATCGCGCAGGGCATCGGCGGCGCGAAGGTGCTTGGCCTGCTGTACGCGGCACCCGCCGTCGGCTCGTTTGTGTTCAGCGCCACAAGCGGATGGACGAGCCGCATCCACCGACACGGGATGGGCGTCGCGGTGGCCGCGATTCTGTGGGGCTTCGCCATCGTCGGCTTCGGCCTCGTGGGCTCGCTGTGGCCTGCGCTCTTCTTCCTCGCGGCAGCCGGAGCTGCCGATGCCATGAGCGGCGTCTACCGGCAGACGATCTGGAATCAGACCATCCCCGATTCGTTGCGCGGGCGCATGGCCTCGATCGAGCTGCTGAGTTACGCCTCCGGGCCATCGCTCGGCAATTTCGAGGCGGGCGTCGTCGCGTCGATCTTCAGCGTGCGCGTGTCAATCGTTTCGGGTGGCGTGCTGTGCGTCATCGGCTGCGCGCTGTGCGCGGCTGCGCTTCCCGCCTTCCGGGCGTATGACTCGCGGAAATACAATGCGGCGCCAGATCCGGCGGCCGCCAGCGTCAAGCGGGAGAAGCAGTGAGCTCAACCCAGGTCGTGGTCGTCCTCGCCGCGCTGACCGCGCTGTTCTCGCTTTGGGCCGCCGTGTTCGCTATGCGGGCCGATTGGGCCACGCGCCGCTCCATCCGCGACTCCAACGCACGCTGGGAGGCGAGCACCAGGCCTGTGCCGCACATCACCTTCACCGAGTTCGCGGCGCCGGGCCAGTCGATCCAGGTGCAGGTCGAGAACCTCGGCGGCACCCTGGCCGGCTGCGGGATCATCCTCCAGCACGCCGACGAGATCTACGCGACCGAGCTGACCCTGCCGGAGAAGGCGCCGGCGCGACCGATCTCGCTGCCATTCATCGTCAAGGCGTGGAAACGGGTCGCCCAGCCTCAGCCCCTGATGATGATCGCGCGCGACGTCAGCGGCCGCTGCTTCGACTGCCTCGACGGCGGCAAGCAGGTCAAGGATCCGAAGCGCTGGGTCGCGGGCCGTTTGCGCGATCTGCGCATGCAGGGCATGGTCAACTTCCCGTCGGTGACGGGACCCGCTCGGGGCTAGTGAACGGGGTCTAACTCGGCCTTCAGTGTGATCTTCACGTTGTTCTTGAGCGCCTGAGAGACCGGGCAGCCGTTCTTCGCCTCCTCGGCCAGCTTCTTGAACTCACCCTCGTCGATGTGGTGGATGTGACCCTTCACCGTGAGGGTTATGGCCGTGATACCGCTGCCGGGCACGAACTCGACCTCGGCCGTGGTGTTCAGGCGCTCGGGCGCGTGTCCCGCCTTGGCCAGTCCGTTGGAGAACGCCATGTTGTAGCAGGCCGCGTGCGCGGCGGCGATGAGCTCCTCCGGGCTGGTCCCGCCATGGGTGCGCTCCGCGCGCGCCGCCCACGTGACGGGGAGATCGCCAAAACTTCCGCTCGCGACATGAACCTTGCCTTTGCCGTTCATGAGGTCGCCTTCCCAGGTCGCCTCCGCCTTGCTTATCGCCGCCATGCCGTTACCCCCTTCAGGTTTGAAGTTCGGACCTTTAAACCTTAGGCGCCTTCGCTGGATTCCTCGACGAGCAGCGCGAGGCGTGGACACGTGGCGATGGCCCGGCGCGCCAGCTTGAGCAGGCCGTCGGAATCGATCTGCGCCTTGCTCACGATCGGGTAGCCCCAATCGTCGACCGTGATGAGCTCGGGCACGATCTCGGCACAATAGCCGTAACCGGTGCAAAGGGTCGGGTTGACGCGCAGCCTGCGCCGCACCGTATCGCTCATTTCCAGCCGGTGCCGCGCATTGGCGGCGGTGGAAAGCCCGCGGCGGTGGCTCCGTAACAGCGATGGCCGGCGAGATGCACTGAAAGGTGGTGGTCGAAGGCCTTCAACGCGCTGGTCAGCTGGCCCACAGCACCATCCGGATGATGGCAGGCGCCGCGGCCGTCGACCATCGCGATCCAGCGCCACACTCGCTCGATGTCGCCGTCCTCGGGGCTCGAGGAGGCGATGCGCTGCATCGCGTCGGCCAGCGCGGCCAGGCCGTTCACGCACGGTCCGCATTGTCCGGCCGACTCGGCCGCGAGGTACATCAGGATGCGCGTGGACTCGACGATCGCGCATCCGTCCTTCGGCAAGACCGCGAGCACACCGCAGCCGAGTGCAACGCCGTGCGTGCCGCGGAGCGTGTCGACGTCGAGAGGCAGGGAGTCGAGGGCGGCCGGCGACACCCACGTCCCGAAGTAGCCGCCGAGCAGCGCGCCCGCGATTGGCGTCGCGCTGCCGCCAACATCGCGGACGACCGCCCCGACCGTCGCACTCATGTCGACTTCGTAGACGCCGGGGTGGTTGAGGTTTCCGCAGAGAGTCATAAGCGTTGTGCCCGGGGAAGACGGCGTGCCGAGCCTACGAAACCAGTCCGCGCCGTAGCGCGCGATCAGCGCGACGTGCGCGAGGGTTTCGGCATTCTGGATGAGGGTCGGCTGGTCGTTGACACCCTTGTCCGCCGACCGATGCATCGTGAACCTCGGCTTCGACTGCCCGCCCGACACGCGACTGACGACGGCGGACGATTCGCCGGCGACGTAGCGGTGCGCGGTGCGTTCGATCCGGATCGGCGTCTCGCCTCGCTCGACGCGCTCGTGCAGCGCTTCCTGGACGACACGCTCCGTCTCCTTCGAGCTGCGCGACAGGTAGAGGACGACGTCGTCGGCGCCGAGGGATTCCGCCGCAATCGCCGCGCCGTCGAATACGAGGTGAGGTCGCGTCTGGAGCAGAACGCGGTCTTTGGCGCTGAGCGGCTCGCCTTCCGAGCCATTGATGACGACGACGGAATGACCGATCGACCTCTCCGCGACGGCGGACCATTTGCGCCACGTCGGAAACCACGCGCCACCTCGCCCTCGAAGCCCGCTGTGCTGAAGCGTGGTGAGAAACTGCGAGCTTCCGCGTGGCCTCGCTCCGATGCGCTTGAGGTGATCGCCCAGTCGCTCGAGGCCCAGCGACGCAGGCGGACCGCTCAGAAGTCTTGTTCCGACAGCGCTCAATTAAGTGGTCCCGAAGTCTCGAGCCGCCCAGTGATCTGCCCGCCGTTCTTGAGCACGTCGTCGGACGCGTAGAACGTCACGGTCAACCGCGTCTTGCCGCATACGGCATAGAGGTAGGTCTGCGTGCTGGCGGGCACTGTGCACAGCGTCTTGGTGCCCCGCGCGATCGTCATCACCGGCAGCGTCTCGTTCTGATCGGGCGACCGCACGCTGATGGTCAGCGCAGTGTCGACCGTGTCGCGAAGCGCGATCGAGATGTTCCCCGACGAATCACGGGCGAGGATGCCGACGAGCGGGTCGCTGAAACCATCTGGCCCCGGGTGAACCGGGCCGGTCACGGCGGCCGTTTTGACCGGAGGCGTGCCCGCCTTCGCCGCCCATCCGGCCTGGAGCGGTCCATCGACCGCCCACACGATCGCGCCGACGAAGAACGCGACCGTCGCGACGGCCGCGAGGCCGCGAATCGGAAGCGTGATCAGTCGCCCGCTGCGAAGGCGCTCGATCAAGGCGAAGATCACAGCCGATGCGCACGCCGAAGCGAGCGCGACCAGCCACGGTGCGCGCGCGTCGCTTCCGGTTCCGAGCGCATGGATGAAGGCGAGCGGCCAGGACGCGTAGGCCGCCCAGTGGATGATCCGCCACGTGCGCAGGCCGACACGATCTCGCAACAGGCTCGTCGCCGCGACCCCGATCAGGACCCAGAAGGCAGCAACGCCTAGGCCGAGCCACACGGGCCGGTAGGCCGCGCCGACTGGGATCAACACATCGCGCACCGAGATGTGGGCGAACGGGTCGAGGACCGTCGTGACGATGTGGGCGATCAGCAGGCAGATGGCGAGGAGGCTCAGGTTGCGGTGCAGGTCCACCGCGACGAAACCTGGAGTCCGCTCGCCGCTCCAACGGGTCGCCGTGAGGATGCCGAGGACGACCGTGGCGGTCAGAACGAGCAGGGTGCTGGCGCCGAGGCCGCGCGTCGCATACCAGAACCAGCTCGGATTGCCGGCGGCGGCCGCCAGCAGAGGCGGGACCACGCTCAGGCGGCCCAGCCGCCCGTTGTTTCAACCGCGCCATCGAGCGCCACGAGCCTCGCGGGCAGCCTGCAACCATCCAGCCACGCGATTGCTTGTGTGCCGAGGATGAGCGCGGCGGTCGCCGCGGCGTTCGCCTCGAGGCACGTTGCCGCCGCCACCGTCACCATCGCCCACGGTGACCGCGCCGGCGAGCCCGTGCGCGGGTCGATGATGTCGTGGATCTCGATCCCGCCGCGCCGCCAGCGACGAACGGTCGTGCCCGAGGTTGCCAGCCCCCCGTCGCGCACGAGGAGGTCCTGCCAGTCCTCGGCGTCCTGATCCAGGGCAACGCGCACGGGCCACTCGGCGTTGCCGCGCGTCGCGACGTCCCCGCCGCTTTCGACAAGCACCGAGACGCCGAGCAGCTCCGCGACGGCTTGCGCGCACTGGTCGGCAGCCCACGCCTTGCCGCTCGCGCCCAGGTCGATCACGACCCCGGCCGGAATGCTGACGACGCGGTTGGCCACGTCCAGCTCGACCGAGTGCCAACCGAGCACCTGACGGACCTCGACCTCGAGAGGCGGCCCTTCGAGCGGCACCGCCGTGAAGGTGGCCGTGTAACCCGTGTCCTCGACGTTGGCGCCAACGGTGGGATCCACCAGGCCGCCCGTCATCTCGGCCGCGTGCATCGCCGCGTCGAGAGCGTCGGCGAGCAGGCGACTCACATGCACCGGACCCGTGCCCGCCGCACGGTTGAGCGCGGTCAGCTCGGAGTCGTTGCGAAACCGGCTGCAGGCCGCGTCGATCGCCGCGATCTTCCGCCGCACGATGCCGACAGCGGGTTCGAGGGCACTCGGATCGGCGACAGCGACGGTGTTCGACACGCCCATCGCCTTGAACGCCGCCGAGCTCAGCACGGCTTGGACGGCGTCGAGTGGCACACCGGAGGAGGTGGCGGCGGAGGCGCTGCCGCGGGTGGCGCGCCGGGTGGCTGCGGGGCGACGGATCTGACGGTTCCGGGCGGCGGCCCAGGGTGCTGAACGACCGTGACGACGACGGGCCGCGGTTTCTGCACCGGGACCGCCGCCACCGGAATCTTGGGCGGCGTCGGAGGTGCCGGCGGCTTGCCCGAGAAGAATGCCTCGGCGAGAACGCCGAAGCCCCAGGTCAGGCCGAGCACGGCGCCCACGCTGCCGGCGGTCACCAGCCGGACGAGCCATACCGCGCGGTTGCGGCTGCGCCGCTGGCCGTCGTCCATCAGTCGTCCGGCGGATGGGTCGGTGAGGCCGTGGGATGGGGACTAGGTCTCTGGGTCGGCGCCGCTGTGGGCTGCGAGCGGCGAACGGGCGCGGGGGTCTGGTACACGTCGACGGTCTTGTGAATCGGTTGGACGGCCGGGAAGATGGTCGTGGCCGCGAGAGCCGGCGGCCCGCTCGTCGGAAAGACCTCGGCGTAAAGCGCCTGGACGCTGCCGAAAGGCCAGATCCCGATGGCGGCAGCCGCACCGGCGAACGTGCCGGAGCCGATGATCAGGACCAGGAATCGCACGGCGCGCTTCCTTCGCGGCTCCTCCTCGGTGGAGCCGGTCTTGACCAGCCGGCGCGAAGCCAGCCGACGAACGATCATCGTGATCCCTCCTCTCGCACTGTCGGACCAGGTGGTGGAAACAGAAACGCCGGGCACGGCGCCAGTCGGAAGGCGTCAACCCGCCGACAATCGAGTCGACGAGCGCCAAGCGTGAACCTTGCGCCGAGACCAGCCGCTGTCAGACTGAAGCGGCGGTGCAAGCGTATGAGGTGCCGGCGATCGATCCGCAGCCGCGTGAGCCCGACGGTCACGGCTACGTCGACTTTCTCGCGTCGGAGAAGTTGAGCGTCGGGCTCGCGATCTGGCCGGCGGGCGTGACGGACCGCCAGAAGCCGCACCGCGAGGACGAGGTGTACTACGTGATCAGCGGGCGCGGATCGATCTCCGTCGCCGGCGAGAGCCGCCCCGTCCAGCCGGGCAGCCTCGTGTTCGTGGCGGCCGGCGTCGAGCACCGCTTCCAGGACATAGAGGAAGATTTGCGTGTGCTGGTGTTCTGGGCGCCGCCGCACGAGGCGGGCTGATGGCGCAGCAGTCGGTCCTGGTGACCACGACCGAGCGGCCGGCCGGCTATGAGGTCAAGCAGGCCCTTGGCCAGGTCTTCGGCGTCGTGGTCCGCAGCCGCGGGCTCGGCGGCAACATCATGGCCGGACTCCGCTCGATCGGCGGCGGCGAGATCGTCGAGTACACGCGACTCGTCGAGGACACTCGGCGTCACGCCGTCGACCGCATGATCGAGAACGCGCGCGCCATGGGCGCCAACGCCGTCGTGATGATGCGTTTCGATTCGTCCGAGCTCGGCCAGACGATGACCGAGGTCGTCGCCTACGGAACCGCCGCGATCATCGAGCGCAGCGCGTCATGAACTTTCAGCTCGTCATGCTGGCCGCCGTCATCGTGATTGCGGTCGTCGGCTACTTCGTTTGGGACCGACGCTACCGCGGCCAGGAAAAGGGCTCGTTTCAGGCCACGGGCGAAGTCTTCAAGGACCCGTCGACCGGAAAGATGACGCGCGTCTACGAAGATCCTTCCACGGGTCAGCGCCAGTACCGCGAGGAGAGCTGATCCTCTAGCTTCGAACCCGGCGCGGGCTCCCTTCGTCGTCCACGGCGATTGCCGGCAGGTACTCGCCCACATACGATCGCACCCACCACTCGCCCTCGCGTCGCAATTGCGACCAGGTCGAGAACCGGTAGCGATAGAGGCTGGCCCTGATGAGGGCAGGCGGCTGCTTCTCGAATGGGTTGTGGCGCAAGAGCTTGAGCGTCGCGCGGTCGCCCTCGAGAAGCTTCACCGCGAACGCGATGAACCACTGGTGGCGGTATGGCGACTCCATCGCTGCGAACCACATGAGCCAATCGAGTCGAAGGTGGTATGGAGCGAACTGGCGTGGCACCTCGCGGAGATCGCCGGGCTTGCCCTTGAACCCGTACTCGAGCCAGCCCTTCCCGCCGCCGTCCGAGTCGGCGTTGCCCTCGACGACGATCTCGTACCGTTCCTTGGTCACCGATCCGAATGCTCCGTAAGTGTTGACGAGATGGAAGGGATCGAAGCTGAAGTTCATCAGCTGGCGCGGTGAGATGAGGTTGCGCACCGGCCGGTAGCTCAGCACCAGCACGAGAACGGTGACGACGACTATCAAGCCCTGCCACCACAACGGCAGCGTTGCGAGATGCGGCACCGGTACGTGAAGGACGAGCCCCAACGTGCGATCGTCGAACGCCGAGAACGCGAGCGTCATCGTCAGCACATTGAGCCACGAAAAGTTGCCGCTGACGAAGAGCCAGAGCTGCGTCAGCACGATGATCGCGCCGGCGCCGGACGCGACCGGTTGAGGCGCGAAAAGAAAAAACGGGACCACGAGCTGCGCGAAAAAGTTGCCCACCACCTCGACGCGGTGCAGCGGCTTCGGCAGATGGTGAAAAAACCAGCTGAGCGGGTTGGGCATCGGCTGCGTCTCGTGGTGGTAGTACAGGCAGGTGAGGTCGCGCCAGCATTGGTCGCCTCGCCACTTGATGAGGCCGGCGCCGAACTCGACGCGAAAGACGAGCCAGCGGAGCAACAGGATCAGCGGCCACGCCGGAATGGTCGCTCCGGCCCCAAGAAAGATCGCGAGGAATCCAGCCTCGAGCAGCAATGTCTCCCAACCGAACCCGTAGAAGATCTGGCCGACGTTGACGATCGACTGGTAGAGCACCCAGAGCGCGAACCACACGAGGATCGAGCTCCATGGAGGCAAAGCATCCACCCCGCCGGTCACCACGCCGAGGCTGAGCGCGACGCCGGCCCACGCCACCACGAGGAGCAGCGGGTCCGAATAACGCAGATGGAACACGCTCGGCGCCTGAAGAAAGGAGACGCGGCGGAGGAACAGCGGCGTCGGAAGCAGGCCATTCTCCCCGAGCAGTGGCCGAAACTGGTTTACCGCGACGAGAAAAGCGACGAGGTAGATCGCGCCGAGGGCGCGCTCGATCACCAGCCGGGCGAGCCAGTAGTCGGGAGCCTGCAGCCAGTCCACCTACTCCACCTACCTGCGCCTCATCGCGGCGTGCGCGGCGTTTATCCCGCACATGCCGTGCACGCCGCCGCCAGGGGGTGTCGCCGCGGAGCAGATGAACAGGGAGGGATCGGGCGTCGCGTACGGATTAAGGCTGAGCACCGGGCGCGCCAACAGGCCGCGCAAATCCATCCGCCCGCCCATGACGTCGCCGCCAACGCAGTTTGGCTCTTCGGTCTCGATGCGCTGCGGCGACCATGGGCTGCGCTGCCGGACGAGATCGCGAAAACCGGGGGCGAAACGCTCGACCTGGTCTTCGATCGCTTTCGTCATGTCGATGGGAGAGCGGTTGGGGACGTGGCAGTACGCCCAGGCGATGTGTTTGCCTTCGGGCGCGCGGGTCGGATCAAAGAGTGTGGGCTGGGTGAGGATGACGAAAGGCCGCTCTGGAATCTTTCCGCGGGCGACCTGACTTTCCGACAGCGCGATCTCTCCAAAGGTGCCGCCCAGGTGCACGGTTGCGGCGCGAGCGCAATCGGCGGCCTTCCATGGGATCGGCCCGTCCATCGTCCAGTCGAGCTTGAACACGCCCGGCCCGTGCCGGTATCGCTCGAGCTGCCGGCGATATCCGTCGGGCAGGTCCGGCGCGACCTCGAGTATGCCCTTGGGCACGAGGTCAAGCAAAGCCATGCGATGTTCCGGGCGCTCGCGAATCGAACTCACGCGATGGTCGCACTCGACGTCGCCGCCGAGCGCCCGCAGCCGCGCGACCATGGCGCGCGCGACGGAGGCGG
>DATEHQ010000090.1:0-8127 GCA_035279525.1 Candidatus Dormiibacterota bacterium | reverse complement strand
TTACCTGGGCGGGACCGACCTCGGCTACCACAAGCTCGAGGACATGGCGCTGGCGCTCAAGGTCGAGCGGGTGATCGGGAAGGACCAGATCATGGCCGACTACCTGAGCGAGATCCCGACCGGTTTCGGCCGCTACGGCGTGAGCGCCGCCGCCTGCGCCTACTTCCACGCGCCGCTCTCGAACCTGACGCTCGGGCAGTACGCGCTCCTGGCCGGCGTTGCGCAGGCGCCGTCGATCTACGACCCGACGGTCAACCCGGGCGCCGCGCAGGCCCGGCGTAAAGAGGTGCTGGCGGGCCTGCTGGCGGACCACTACATCTCGGCCTCCGAGGCCACTGCCGCGGGCCAGGAACCGATCCTGGTGTCGAACACAGAAGCCCCGCTGGGCTGCTAGGGGCCGGGGGAAACCACTCCGGGGGTTCCCCTCATAAACCTATGTCGACATCGCCATGGCGGCCAGGCTTGGCCTGGCCGCGACTATGACATCGGGCAACCAGACGCCGCTGGTGGAAGGCGCTTGAAAGGATCTGACGATATACCGGAAGGAGAGCAGCGCCTGCGGCTCAGCCGCACGCGCGATGGGAGGAAACCACTCCGGGGTTTCCTCCCATAACTATGCCGACCAGGCCAGCGGGGAGGTCGCGTCGAGACCCAGGTTGGTGGTCAGCTGCACGGGCGCGGCGGAAGGGGTCGGCGCGGCTGAAGGCGTCGGCGAGGTCGCGTTGTACGGGCCGCCCGGCGTGAGCGGCGGCGTCGGAGTCGATGGTGGTGGGGCGAACGCAGCCTTGGGCACGAACCACAGCTGGAACGGCCCGTCCGGCGTGGCCGGCGCGAGGTACGCGATTCCGGACCCGTCCGGCGCCCAGGTCGGCTGCGCCACGAGCTGCTTGGTCACCGCGAAGTGCCGCGGGCCGAGGGCCTTACCGTTCCACGACGCGACGGTCAGGAACGACTCCTGCTTCTCGTAGGAGCAGACCATCGCGACCTGCTTCCCGTCGGGCGACAGGGTGGGTGAACCGCAGTCTTCGGAAGGGCCGGTCAGCGCCGTGCCCGGCGAGTACGCCCTGCTGGTGAGGTAGAGCTGCCCGATCAGGTGCTCGTCCGGCCCGTAGGAGTACTTCGTGTACATGACCCCGCCGGTCGACAGGGGCACCGGCTGCGTGTCACCGCCGGTCCAGTCGATGGCGTTGGTCCACAGGGTGCCCGATTTGACCGGGGCGCCGAAGGGCACGGCCCAGATCGAGAGCACCACGTCGTATCCGAACTTCGGGTCGTCGTAGGCCACCCACATCGTCTTGCCGCTCGAGCTGAGCCGCGGGTAGAACGCCCAGTGGTAGCCCGCCGGGTCGGCATTGCGTGGATTGGCCACGGAGTCGTGTGTGAGCTGGCGGACCACGACGCCGTACAGGTTCAGCTCGTAGACGTCGGAGTACATGAAGCTGCGCTTCACCGCGATCAGGTGATTGCCGTCGGGCATGAGGGCCGGCATCATCCAGCCCTCCTCCGGAGTCAGCTGGCGGAAGCGTCCGGCGGAGAGCTTGTAGATCGCGCCGGACTGCGCCATGTAGAGGGTGCCTGGAAGCGAAAAGGCCTCAGGCCGCGGGGTCGCGGCCGTCGGTTTGTCCGGCGCGACCGCGATCTTCGACTGGTGCCTGTCCAGGTAGAGGTATGTGCTGGGTCCGACGACCAGCATCACGAGCACCAGGGTCGCGCCCAGCACGATGCGAGAGATCACGGGAAGTACTGATGCACCAGCGGAAGGATTGCGCTCCAGACCGGAAGCACGCTGTCCCCCGGTCCACCACCGTGCGTGTAGGGCGGCAGCAGGACGATCGAGGTGATCGCGTTCGGGTCGTCGAGGCTCCCCGCGAGGGGCAGCATCTCGGTCACGCGCGTCACGCTGATGCTGGTCTTCAGCTCACCGCCGATCGCGCCGGCGATGCTCGGGATGTCTTCGGGCGCCAGCTGCTTCGCCTTCTGCCGGATCGCCAGCAGGACCTGCTGCTGGCGCTGCGAGCGGCCGAAGTCACTCTGCAGGTCGCCGTGCCGCGAGCGCACGTACTGCATCGCGTGGATGCCGTCGAGGTGCTGCGGTCCGGCCAGCACCGCCACTCGGTTGTAGTCGTAAGGGAAGCGGCTGAAGATGTCGGCCGGGTAGTAATCGTCGAGCACCGGGTGGTTGGTCACGACGTCGATCCCGCCGATCGCGTCGATCAGCTTGACCAGCCCGAGCAGGCCGACCCAGATGTAGTCGTTGACGTGCACGCCGAAGTTCTGCTCGACGGTGGCGATCGCCGCACCCGCGCCGCCATACGAGTACGCGCCGTCGATCTTCGCCTGGCCGCCCGTCGAGAGAGGCACGTAGAGGTCGCGCGGGATCGAAAGCATGATCACCCGGTGAGTAGACGGGATGACCCGCACGAGGATCATCGACTGCGTCAACACGTGGTCGCCCTGGAACTTCGAGTCGTCGTCCGAACCGAGCAGCAGGATGGTGAATGCGCCGACCTGCGCGGGGCTTGGCGACGGAGAGGGCGACGGCGAGGTGAAGAGCGCGCTCGGAGACGGTGACGGAACGTCCACCGTCTGGCCGGCTGCGTTCAAAGCGAGGTTGGCGGCCGGCACGAAGTAGGCGAGGCCGCCGGACCCTGCGGAAAGCGCAATGGCCAGCAGTGCGAGAAGGGTGGTGCGTAAAGGGCTTAACCGCAGGCGCGAGGCTCTGGAGCGGTGCCCCGGTTTCATACCGAGCGGCACAGGCGGCCATTGTAAGCGGTGGGCGGGTATCCGTTTGTAAGCGACTTGTTAATGAAGTTGAAGGTGCGCTGGCGGTCTAGCGATGGCCGAGCGCGAGCTGCCCGGCCTTGATCGCGAGCATCACGATCGCCAGCACGAGGTAGCCGCTCAGGGTGAGCATCGCGATCCGGCGCGCCAGTGACATGGGCGGCCTCTCCAGAAGGGCGAGGCCTGGCATGCGCCAGTTCTCCTTTTCCCCACGCGACATGGCGGGCGCCGGCACCTCCCGGCGGGTGAAGAAGAGCCATGCCCCGCCGGCCACCAGGGCCACCGCAAGGACAGAGCCGAGGATGATCGTCAGCCGTCCCACGTCGACGTCGGGAAAGACCGTCGTGACGACGAGGACCAGCGAGAGCAGCAGCAGCACTGAAACGATGAGACCGGCGACCGCGTTCAGCCACGCCTTATTGACCCAGGGACCGAGCACGGCGCGGTCGTTGCACAGCAGGACGAGGAACACCGTCGCGCTCGGCAGCAGGATTCCGGCCAGCGCCTGCACCGCCGTGGTGATGAGACCAAGGGGCGCATTGGGGATGAGCACGATTGCCGCGGCGAGCGCGACCATCGCCGAGTAGGAGCCATAGAACAGCTTGGCTTCGCGGAATCCTCTGTGGAGCGAATGTCTCAGTCCGAATATGTCGCCAAACGCGTACGAGGTGGCGAGCGTTACGGCTGACGCCCCGACGATCGACGCGTCGAACAGAAGCAGCGCGAAGATCCCGCCCACCGCGGAACCGATGTGCTGCTGGAGGCCGAGCGCGGTGCCGAGGGCGCCGAGGGTCGGGTCGAAGTGCCCGAAGTCATGGGTGCCCGTGAAGGCTGATGCGGTCGCCATCATGATCGCGGAGGCGCCGATCACGACCACGATCGCGCCGATCACGGTGTCGGCCTTCTCGTAGTCGAGCCAGCGCGGCGTGATTCGCTTGTCGATCACGTTCGACTGCTGGAAGAACAGCTGCCACGGCGCGACGGTGGTGCCGACGATCGCGATGATCAGCAGCGCGGCGTTGGAGGTGAAGCCGCCCTGGACGCTCGGCACGAGGAAGCCGGTGAGGGCCGCTCCGGGGTCAGGGTGGCTGAGGACGACCAGCGGCAGCACGAGCAGGCTCGCCGAGAGGAACACGAACATCGCGCGCTCCCACCGGCGGAAGTTCCCCGACACCGTGATGGCGATCAGCAGGACCGCCGCCACCGGCACCACCAGGAACGGACTGAATCCGAAGTATCGCCCGGCCAGGCTCACGCCGATGAACTCGGTGCTGATGGTCAGGAAGTTCAGCAGGAAGAGGTCGCCGACCGAGAACCAGCCCCAGAAGCGGCCGAACCTCTCTTTGATCAGGCGCGCGTGGCCGACGCCGGTCACCGCGCCGAGCCTCACCACCATCTCCTGGTTGACGATGAGGACGGGGATCAGCAGCACGAGCGTCCAGAGCAGCGAGTAGCCGAAATCCTGTCCCGCCTGCGCGTACGTCGACACGCCGCCGGCGTCGTTGTCGCCGACCATCACGATGAGGCCCGGGCCGACGATCGCGGCCAGCGTGAGCAGGCGGCGGCGCCAGCTCCGGCGCGGCGCGACGTCGCTCACGCGGATGGTGCCGAACGCGCCGTGGATGTCGCCCAGGTGCATCTCGTCGAGCACGGCCGACGTCGGGGTCAAGCGCGAGTCCTTCTGGGGTGGCTCGCGCTCAGCCATGAGAGGTTATACCCCGGTGCTCGCTTCGACCCGCGCGCGCCAATCCTCCGGCACGAGCGCCTCGATCACGTCGTCTGCCGAGATCGCACCGATCAGGTTGCCGGAGCTGTCTGTCACCCCCAGCGCGGTCAGGTTGTAGTCGGCCATGGTCAGGGTCACGTCGGAGAAGTCGGCGTTCGCCTGCACAGAGCAGTCGGTGAGCTGCAGCTCCTCCACGTTGCGGTCGTGCGGCGCGCGCATCAGGTCGGCCACGTTGACGCTGCCCACGAACCTGCCGTCGTGCTCCATGACGAAGACCGTCGTCAGCAGCTGGTGCGGTGCCTTGTCGTCGGTGCGCACTGCCTCGAGCGCCATGTCGACGGTGGAGCCGCGCTCCACCCAGACGTAGTCAGGACTCATCATCCCGCCCGCGGTGTTGGGGTGGTACTGGAGAAGCTTGCGAAGCTTGTGCTGCTGGCTCGGCGAAAGCAGGTCGAAGATGGGCTTGCGTTTCTCCTGCTCCATGTTGGCGAGCAGGTCGGCGGCGTCGTCCGGCGCCATGCGGTCGAGCAAGCGCGCCGCCTCGTCGTTGGAACGGCCGCGCAGGAACTCCACCTGGTGCTCCATGTCCATCTCTTCGAAGACGTCGGCCGTGAACGCGGGGTCGCTCTGCACCGCACGGATGATCTCCTCGCCTTCTTCGTGCGAGGCGCCTTCGACGATGTCCGCGATCTGGGCGGGATGGAGCCGGCGCAGGCGCTGGAGCGGCATCAGGAGCCTGGCGGTCGGCACGTGGCCGACGAACGGCTGCACGTCTTTCCAGTCGAGCGTCGCGTGCCGCCGGAGGTCCGGGCGACCACGGCGCGGCACTAGCCTGCGCAGCATCGCCTGCGGGCTGCGGTCGATGCCGGTCAGCTGCCAGCCACCGCCCTCGACGGGCGAGAGGACGAGATCGTAGGCGCGCACGATGCGGCCGCGGGCGACGTCAACCAGGTGGCGCCCGAGGACGTCGGCCGCGAGCAGCACCTCGCCGGGGCGGCGCTGGAAAGGCTCGGTGCGGATCGTGTTCGTGTCGAGGCGCACCGCACCAGGGGTGAGCGCCCCGACCAGGTTCATGCCGGTGAACACGTCCTGCGCGCCGACGCGGACCTTGAGCCCCGTCACGGGCGGATAGGTGCCCGGCTCACCGAGCTTGACGATGAAGTCTTCGACCCGGCCCACCTCGGTGCCGGCCGGGTTCAGGACCGGGCTCCTCTGCAGCTGCGTGACCATGACGCGTCGCTTGTCGTGCACCCTTCTTGGGTGGTCCACGTTGCCGTCCTGTCTCGTGTCGCTCATAGCTCCCTCACCTGCTGCCGGCTGTCGGGCCATTATCCCGCCAGAGGGCGACATCCCGGGCGTCGCGAGCGCTTACGATCGGCTGCCGATGGCAACGCGCGCCGACCAGTACCGCGAGGAGCTCCGCCGGCTCAAGGATTGGGAGCCGTACCTGAAGAAGCACTCGGGCCTCCCTGGACCGCGGGCCAACCTGGAGCTGGTCGCCGCGGTGGTGGAGGAGGGCGACGCCGACCGGCTGTGGCGACTGTCCGCCTCGAGCGACGAGTTCCTCGCGCTTTGCGGCACGGCCGGCCTGGGCCGGATCGCGCTGATGGAACCCGACACGGTGCTGACCTGGCTGCGAGAGCTGGCGTCCGATCCCAGGTGGCGCGTGCGCGAGGCGGTCGCCATCGGCCTGCAGCGCTACGGCCGGGAGAGCATGCCGCGATTGATCGCGGAGATGAAGGTGTGGGCGGACGGCGATCCCTTCGTGCAGCGCGCTGCAGCCGCTGCGCTCTGCGAGCCTGCCCTGCTCCGGTCCAACGCGGACGCCGTCGAAGTGCTGGCGATCCTGGACTGGATCACGCGATCGCTCGGCACCGCCACGGACCGCCGCGGCGAATCGTTCCGGGTCCTCCGCCAGGCCCTCGGATACTGCTGGAGCGTCGCCGCGGCGGCCGCGCCGCGAAACGCGCGGCCATACCTCGAGAAGTGGATCCGTTCGACCGACAGGGACATCACCTGGGTCATGAAGTCGAACCTTGCCAAAGCGAGGATGGCGTCGCTGCGTGCAGCGCTCGACACGACCGTGCCGGCCACCGCGCGCGGGAACGCCAGGCGCAAGGCAGCGGTGAAACCCGCGGTAAAAACGGCCCAACCCAAACCGAAGTCGGGCAGCAAAGCGAAACCGCCGGCGGAGCCCAGACCGAGACCGAAGACCGGGACGGCGCGCACCAGAAGACCTCGCCGGTAGCGCATCACCTCTTCGCGTCATGATGGGATGTGACGTGGCCACGGCTCCGGACGTCACCCACACCCAGCCACTCAGCGCGCCCGATCTCGAGCTGATCCACGCCTACTGGCGCGCGGCGAACTACCTCTCCGTGGGCCAGATCTACCTCCTCGACAACCCGCTCCTGAAGCGGCCGCTGAAGCTCGATGACATCAAGCCTCGACTCCTGGGCCATTGGGGAACCACTCCAGGTTTGAACTTCATCTACGCGCACGCGAACCGCCTGATCAAGCAGCGCGACCTGGACGCGATCTACATCATGGGTCCGGGCCACGGAGGCCCGGCCGGCGTCGCCAACGCATACCTCGAGGGGACGTACACCGAGCTCTACCCCGACATCACGCAGGACGAGACCGGGTTGCGCAAGCTGTTCCGCCAGTTCTCGTTCCCGGGCGGGATCCCGAGTCACAACGCACCGGAGACGCCGGGATCGATCCACGAGGGCGGTGAGCTCGGTTATGCGCTGGTCCACGCCTACGGCGCCGCGTTCGACAACCCCGGCCTCACGGTGTTCTGCATCGTCGGTGACGGCGAGGCCGAAACGGGACCCCTGGCCGCGAGCTGGCACTCCAACAAGTTCGTCAATCCGAAGCAGGACGGCGCGGTGGTGCCGATCCTGCACCTGAACGGATACAAGATCGCCAACCCCACGGTGCTGGCGCGAATCCCTGAGGCCGACCTCGCCGAGCTGCTCCAGGGCTACGGACACGCGCCGGTGTTCGTCAGCGGCGACGATCCCGCGGTTGTGCATCAACAGATGGCGTCCGCCATGGAGTGGGCGCTCGACGAGATCGTCGCGATCCAGAAACAGGCGCGTTCAGCAGGCGCGGCGTCCCGCCCGCGGTGGCCGATGATCGTGCTCCGCACGCCCAAGGGCTGGACCGGTCCGAAGCAGGTTGACGGCAAGCAGGTGGAGGGGACGTTCCGGGCGCACCAGGTGCCGATCACGGAGTTCGACAAGCCGGGGCACCTCGAGATCCTCGAGGGCTGGATGCGGAGCTATCACCCCGGCGAGCTCTTCGACGATTCGGGCCGCCTGGCGTCCAGGCTGGCGGAGCTGCCCCCGCGCGGGCGCCGGCGGATGAGCGCGAATCCCCACGCCAACGGCGGCGAGCTGCTCAAGGACCTCCGCCTGCCCGACTTTCGTGACTACGCGGTGGCGGTGTCGAGCCCAGGCACCAAGACGAGCGAAGCCACCAGGGTGCTGGGCGAGTACCTCCGCGACGTGGTCAAGGCCAACCCGACCAACTTCCGGATCATGGGCCCCGACGAAACGGTCTCCAACCGCCTCACCCCAGTGCTCGACGTCACCGACCGCGCCTGGGACGCCGAA
>DATEHQ010000089.1:0-1345 GCA_035279525.1 Candidatus Dormiibacterota bacterium | reverse complement strand
CACTGCTCGCCGCGGATGTCCACGCCGGTGGGGTTGTGGCAGCAGGCGTGCAGCAGCAGCACCGAGCCCCTGGGGATGGCGCGCATGCCGGCGAGCATCTCGGCGTGGCGGATGCCGCGGGTGCGCGGGTCGTAGTAGGGGTAGCTCTCGATCCTGAAGCCGGCTTCCTCGAACAGGGGCCTGTGGTTGTCGTAGGTCGGGTCGGACATCCAGACCGCGGCCTCCGGGGCGAAGCGCCGGATGAAGTCGGCGCCGACCTTCAGGCCGCCGGTCCCGCCGACCGCCTGCACCGTGGTGACCCGGCCGGCGGCGACCGCCGGATGATCGGGCCCGAAAAGCAGCGACTGCACCGCCCGGACGTAGTCCGGAAACCCGTCCATCGCCAGATAGGGGCGCGCGGCGCCGGCGGCGGTGAGCGCCTCGTCCGCCTTCCTGACGCAATCGAGCAGCGGGACCTTGCCCTGGTCGTCGTAGTAGACGCCGACGCCGAGGTTGACCTTCCTGGGGTTGGGGTCGGCGACGAACGTCTCGGTCAGGCCCAGGATCGCGTCCCGGGGCGCCATCTTCACGTTGGCGAGCAGGCTCTCTTCGGCGGACATATTCGGTTGGCTAAGGAACAAGCGCTGATTATACAATCACACCATGCCGCGACCCATCCAGGGCAGGTGGAAAAAGTAGGCGAGCACCATCGAAGTTACGGTGCCGAGGATCACCAGGATGACGAACGCCGGAATCGCGGCGATCGACCATTTGACAAGAAGAACGACCATGGACCAGAACGGAATCTTGACGTCGACCACCACCACCTCGCGCGCATCGCTCATCGTGTTCTCCCGCGAAAGCGACAGGGTACACCGGCATGGCTAGCCCCGTGCGCATGCTGCTGGGGGACTATCCGCTCACCCAGGCGCTGAAGAAGGGCGAGCTGAAGCCGGGCGCCGTCGCCCTGGATTTCGCCGACGTGAAAACCGTGAGCACCGCGTTCAAGCGCGTGGTGCGCAACCTCGAGTTCGACTGCTCGGAGCTCGCGATCGTGACCTTCCTCATGGCGAAGGCCTGCGGCAAGCCCCTGTCGCTGCTCCCGGCGGTGGTGATGGCGCGCTTCCAGCATCCCCACATCGTCTACAACATGGAGCGCGGGCCGCTTTCGCCGGCCGACCTCGCCGGCCGGCGCGTCGGGACCCGCTCCTACACCGTGACCACCTCGACCTGGCTGCGCGGCATCCTCGCCGACGACTACGGCGTCGACCTGAACCGCGTGAAGTGGATCACCTTCGAGGAGCCGCACGTCGCCGAGTTCAAGGACCCGCCGTCGGTCGAGCGCGCCGCCGAAGGGAAGGAGCTC
>DATEHQ010000088.1:0-18011 GCA_035279525.1 Candidatus Dormiibacterota bacterium | reverse complement strand
CTGCCTTCGACGCGGTCAAGCAGCGTCAGAAGGCGATCTCGATCAAGCTGCCCGAAGAACTCCTGGAGCGGACCCGCGCCGAGGCGAAGCGGCAGGGCATCCCATACCAGACCCTCATCAAGCTCGTCCTCGAAAAATCGCTCGACCGTTTAGGAGCTCATCACGCACGGCAACGTGCCTGATCCTGTGCGAGTCACGTGGCGGGAGCTCGTCGTTCTCGACCTTGCCACTGAGGACGAGTATTGGCTTAACGAAGTCCAAGCCGACGAGGTCATCCGGGCGACATTGCCAAAGATGGTTCGAGCGGGGTCGATCGAGATTCGCGAGGATGGGCAGCTTATCGACCGCGAGCGGGCGCAGTCGTTACTCGTCGATGGTGCGTCATGGCTGTCTCCCGCCATCAGCTTCTACGCGACCCAGTCTGGTCGCGACCGATACTTTGGGCTCAGCAGTGGGCAGATGGCTGAGCTCTGGCGCGATGCGGTGAACGCTGGCTACCCCTCAGCTGTCGGGCGGCTGGCTCCTTTCACGCGCGAGCGGTCGTCTCACGGTGACCCCGGCGAGTTATAGCACGACACGTCGAGGGTCTGGATCCATCGATCAGACGAGCTGATCCGAATACAGTGCGGTTATGAAGTCGTCCCAACAGGGACCCCAATTTGTCCACCCCACTCGTATATACTGAATGGGTGGACGATCGGCCGATCGTCTGGGATGCTGCCAACCTCAAACACCTCGCATCGGATCATCCCGAACGTGGAGTCTCGATACACGAGATCGAAGAGGCGCTCGGCGATCCCGGTCGAATCGAGACTTACCTCGCCGATCGTCATGCCTACCAGGTCATCGGCCGGACGTCTGCCGGACGCAGTCTGGTTGTTATCTGGCTCGACGATCGCGCCGGTCGGTACCCGATCCACGCTCGGCAGGCGTCCAAGAGAATCATTCGGAGGATAAGCAAGTGAAGACAAAAGCCAACCGCAAACCGTTCAACGACCCATTCGATGATTTGAGCGATGAGGAGTTCGAGCGGGAGGTCTTGGACGCGTTGGACCAAGCCACCACGAAGATTTCGCTCCGAGTACCCAAAGAGCTGCTCGGTCGAACCAAACACGCCGCCGAGCGGCGGGGCGTGCCCTACCAATCCCTGATGAAAGCCCTGATCGACCAGGGCGTCCGGCGCCTCGAAAGGGTTGGTGCGCGGCGTCCACGAGCCCGCGAATAGGTCGATGGCTGTCGAACTGACTCACCGACTGCTAGCCCGAATCAAACGTGATTTCGGGCCGAGTGCCGACCATCTGGTCGATCAATTGATCGATAGCGGCCATCAAGACAGTGAAAGGGTGATGGCGGCGATCGTCCTTATCGCAAAGGGAGACCCTGACCATCTTCGGCAAGCAATTGAACTCTCGAGAATTGACTGGCGAGATGTTCTTGTTGGCGGTGACCTTGCCAACGAAGACTGGCGCGATCGACTGGACTCCTTCCTTGGGCCGGCCTAGTCAGTCGTGTTCAAAAGCGCAGTTCTAAAGTCGTCCCAATAGGGACCCCAAACCAAACTTTCGAACTCGTAAGAGTTAACGCAGTAGGCGATGCCTTTAGGGCATTTGACGTAGCGGAATCTCTGACGGCCAGATCGTAGTGTGGGTCCACGGATACCCATGTTTGTCGAGCAGCAGGCGCAGGCTCTTCTCGGTCAACGGCGGGTTCATCGTCGGCCCATAAATCACCTCCGAGATGGGGATCTTGCCCGTTTGGTGACCCGCCGACGGCGAGAGGTCCAGCTTGACGTACGGGATCAGCAGTGACCCGTGCGCACGGAAGTGCAACTCAGTCGTGGGCACATCGCGCTCGTAGATGCTGATGGCGCGCCACTCATCCTCAGCTTTGTATGCGGGATGCTTGAAAGTGACCAGTTTCAGAAGGCAGGCTCTCTGTATCTGGCCCAAGCGGGCCGTCATCATGCTGCTCGCTGCCCCTGCTCCCTGATGGCGCTCTGCCTCCGCGAGCTCATCGAGGATGGGATCGAGAAGTGCCGATAACTCTGCCTTCTGCTCGGTTTGGTCGTATAGGACTCTGGCGACAAAGAAGTTGACGGGGGAGGCGAGAGGGGTCCTGATTCCAATCATCTGCCGATCTATTCCGATCGCGAAGCCGCGGCCGCCTGACCCATATCCTCGCCACTGACTGAGCAGGTCTCCTTTTCGGCAGAAGCACGCCACGAACACATGAAAGATGTGCTCCAACAGAGAATCAATGACCCGCACGTGGCCAACTAGGTCTTTGGCGATGCCCTGGTCGGTCCTCGCGTCCAACCATTCCCGATAGATACCCCTTGCGTAGAGAAGCTCGGTTGGATCGTTCAGGTACGCGGCGTTGGAGGCCCACAGCCGCTGACTCTCGAGAATCCCGATCAGGCCGGCCGCGTCGGTGTAGTGATATAGAAGGTCCTGTCGCCGAGGGATCCCTGAGGCGTTCGAAGTCATGCCAACGGCAGCCTAACGCCAGCAGTTGGATAATGCGGGCGGGTTGACGATGGAGTAGTGGTCGACCCGCTCGATAACGGACGTCACCACGGCCGTCGATGCCTGCAATTCGCGTTCCGTATTCGCCCGTAAACATTCGTAGCCGCGCTCTACCAGCCGCAGTTCCAATCCGCCCAAGGCACGCCGCATGCGGTCATCACGGCACTGCTCGACGCCGCCAGGGTTCGTGTGACCGTGCGCGTGTAGTCTCATCAAGAGGCTGGCGTTTTTAGTAGCCGCCGAAGCGATGTCGGTCTCCTTGCCCCAATACCGCTCCTATGCGCCAGTCAGCGCGCCAGGTTCGAGTTCAAAAGTGTGGTTCTGAAGTCGTCCCAATAGGGACCCCTCCTAAACCGCCGCGGGTGGGTCGTCAGTGGACGAGCAGGTGGGCGACCACGAAGATCGGGACGGCGGCGAGGGCCAGGGCGAGCCCCGTCCATGCCTGCCATGACTGCGTCCTGGAGTGCCGCCCCTGCGCCGCGGAGGCAAACGTGAACAGGATCGAGAGGATCGCCAGGCCTCCGACCAGCAGCGCGATGACAGCGCTGACGACACCGAGCACCAGGGCGGACGTGGCCATGTAGTTGGCGCGCTTGTCCTCCGCCTGCTTGGCCGCGATCGCGGCCTGGTCGGGCGTGGCACCGGCTGCCAGCGCCCCGAGGGCAGCCTTCAGGGCACGCTTGCGAAAAGGCGACGCAACATTTGACCTGACCCACCCCGACCACTGGTCGTGGGTCTCCCTCGGTACGACTGCCATGACTCCCTCCACTGGTTGATCCGAGGCTGAACACGCTACTTGTCCCCAGGAACACCTTTCAAGCCTTGCTGTCAATTGAGGTGAATAGCTGCGCGACGCGGCGGGGAGGCCCATTTGCCGAGGCGGATCGGTCCTCGCCGAAGGTGATCATCGGTGCGATGACGATGATGTCGCCGTCGCCTTCGGACCTGACCAGCTGCCACCCGCCCTCGTGGACCATCCGGTGGTGCCGGTGACACAGGAGGATGAGATTGTCGAGGCCGGTCGATCCACCGTTGACCCAGTGCACGACGTGATGCGCCGCGCTCCATTTGGGGGGACGGTCGCAGTCCGGCCAGCGGCAGTGGCCGTCGCGGGCTTCGAGTGCGCGCCGGACCGGCCCCTCCACCGTTCGCTTCGAGCGGCCGACGTCGATCACGACGGAGTCCTGCAGCAGGATGCGGGTCACGCTGCAGTCGCAAGCCCAGCGTTCGACCGTCCTGGAGGAGATCGGCAATGAGAACTGCGTCTCGGCTCCTGGAGCACCGGCCACCGCGAGCAGGGTCTCCACGGAGCTCGTCACCTGGAGGCTGACGGGCCTGGCGCCCGTCGCAAGCTCGACGAGCGCATCGGCGAGGCGTTCCTCACGCGTGCGATGGTCGTGCGCCCCGGACCTGTGAGCGAGCGGTTCGAGCGCGGATCGCACGGCCGCACCGCCCGTCGGGTCGAGCACGCCCATCATCACCAGGCAGCCGTCTTCCGCCGTGGTCAGACGGAGGTGGCGCTGTTCGGCGAGCAGCTCCTGTTCTGCCGCGTAGCGGGCGGCGTCGACCGAGTGCCGATAGTGCAGGCACTGGTAGTGGAACTTTCCCGGCGAGGCTTCGCGAGCCAGCCCCAGGAGCTTCGATTCGTTGAAAGCGGCGCCCACGGCGCCGGCGGTCCTGGCCATCACGGTGAGATGGGCGAACCCGATCTCGTGGGTCTCCACCGCCTGCACGCTTCTGCCGAGCTGATTCACCCGCTCGCCGACAGCAACCCGGTCGGCCGCGGCGGTGGACGTCATCTTGCAGTTGAACCGAATCCAATCGATCGCGCTGTTGAAGCCTTCCTGGTCCCAGATGTCGGAGCGCCGCTCGAACTCGGCGGCGAGCCTCGAGAACCTCAGCTCGAGCTCGTCGATCTGCCGGCGGAGGCCGATCATCCGCAGCGCGAGCGGAGTCTCTGGAGGGGCGACCTGGATCACGAGGATCACCTTACGAACGTCAGTTCGGGAGGGCAATGCTCTTAACAGCCCCTCCGGCTCGCACGACTCCAATCGCTAGCATCGACGCGGTGGCGCGCCCTTCGCTGCATGAGTTCGCCGGTGGCGACGAAGCAATGCTTGCCCTCACGACCGCCTTCCACGAGCGCTGCATGGCAGACCCCGACCTCAACCATCCCTTCTCGCACGGCATCAGCCCGCACCACGTCGAGAACCTGGCCCGGTACTGGGCCGAGGTCTTCGGCGGTCCACCCAGCTATTCGCGCGTGCACGGCGGCCACTCGGCCATGCTCGAGGTCCACGCGCGCAAGGGTGGCGAGTCGCTCGGTCCGAACTTCGTCTCCTGTTTCATGCTGGCGCTCGACGATGCTCGGCTTCCGGAAGATCCGGAGTTTCGGGCAAGCATGAGGAGGTACATCGAATGGGCGACGGACGAGGTCAACTCGTACGCTCCGGCTGGCCGCCGGGTCGAGCCTGACCGGCCGATGCCCCGCTGGTCGTGGGAGGGACCGATTCCGGCGTAACCCCCGGTGCGGGAAGCCGTTAATCCGACATGGCCAGGATCAGGATGGTCGACCCGGCCGCCGCGGAGGGCGACCTCGCGATGCTCTACTCCGAGTCGAAGGCACGCAGCGTCTCCGGCGTCGTGCCTGACATCCTCCGCACGATGAGCCTGCGCCCGGACTTCCTGGCCGCGATCAACGCCGCCTCGGCGATGCACTTCTCGGATGGCGCGCTATCGCGTGCGCAGCACGAGATGATCGCCTCGTACGTCTCCGCCATCAACCGCTGCAGGTATTGACTCAGCTCCCACACGTGGTTCCTGCAGTTGCAGGGCGAGTCATACGGGGCCGCGGCGGAGGCACTGCGCAGGGGCGACCTCGACGCGGCGGAGCTCGACCGGCCACATCGCCTCCTCCTTGAATTCGTGGAGACCGTCACGAAGCACGCCTACAAGGTCACCGACGAGCAGGTCGCGGGGCTGCGGGACGCCGGCTGGTCGGACGAGCAGATCGCCGAGACGGTCTACGACGCGGCGCTCTTCAACCTCTTCGTCAGACTGGCCGACTCGTTCGGCATCGAGCCGCCGGCGACGTACGAGCCCAACGGGATTCCCGAGGCGGTTCGCGCCATTCCCTAGACCACGTCAGGGGGCTGGGGCCAGGCCCGTGTAGTCGACGAAGATCACCTGGTTGCCCGCCTCGGCGGTGATGCCGAGGCCCCAGGTCTTGTCGTAGGACGAGCTCGACTGCGACAGCACCTTGCTCGTCCGATCGCGCGTCGTGAGCGTGGCCGTCCCCCGTAGATGGACTCCGATCAGTCGAGATGCCTGGGTCGCAAACTTCGGCAGGAACAGCTCGATGCTGACTGAGCTGAACGTGTAGGTCTTCTGGATGATCTTGTTCGCCGCGACGTCCTGCTTGATCACGTCGGTGAACTCGGTCAGGCCGTCGTCGCTGGCACCAAGAGTGGCCAGGTTCAGGTCGTGGGCGCGGCGCGCCTCTGCCTCGATGACCAGGTCCAGCACGGTGTCGTGCGCCATCTGTGCGGCGACCTTCGAAGAGATCGTGGGGTCGAACGAGGTCACGTTGGCGGCCACCGTGGGTGTGGGGATGGAAGGGAGTCTCCACACCCTCGCGGAAGCCGAGCCTGGCGTCGACTTGCCCGCAGGAGGCAGCGAGTTGCCGGCCTCGAGGTAGACCCACCCGGCCAGGTCAGGGCCTGAACCGACGGTCAAGGTGACGGTGGGTGTGGTGCCGTCCGCCAGGCCTGCGACGGGGGCAGGGCCGTGGGTAGAAAGGTCGGCGGCTACCGGCAGCAGGGTCACCGACAGCAGCGCCACGCCGGCGGCCAGAGGCAGACGCCACACCGGACGTCCGCCCGAGGGCGCGGCGGCCCGGGCTCCAGGTTCGAACGGGGCAAGGTAGCGGGCCAGGGCAAAGCGCGCGGCACACGCGACGACCAGGCTGCCGAGGATCGCGGTCTTGGTCCAGAACTCGAGCGAGGTCGGGCCGAGGAACGCGACGGCGAGACCGGCCACCAGCACCCCGAAGACCACCCTTGCGACCGGGCCGTCGGGCACGGTGCGGGGATCCGGGATCATGAAGAACGCGAAGATCAAGATCTCAGGCGAGGTCACGAGGATCTGCCACAGGTCCCGTCCGCACATCGGCGTGACGTGCCAGCTCGCGACCATGCAGTGGTCCGGCTCCGGCGCCAGGGCGACCGCGACGAAGACCGCGAACCCGACCATGAAACCGAGCACGAGGCCCTGCAGCCGGAGCTCCCAGGCGATCAACGATCCGCCGATGATCAGGATCGCGTAGGTCACGATCATCCACGGCCCCATGGGGATCCACCACAGGTCGAGCGGCTCCGTGTGCTGCGGCCCGAGCGTCATGAACGCGAGGACCAGCGCGACGTTCGAGGGGTTGAAGATGTGGCGCCCGTGCCACCGGATCAGGTACTTCGTCGCCATGCCGAGCGCCACGACGGCGATGAAGATCCAGATCCCGTGTGTGCTCCACCACTGGCCGTGCAGAGTCCCTGGCACGCGCAGGATGAAGGCCGTGCTGTTGCCGGTGAGCAAACCGCTCGCGGGCCAGAGGATGGCCCGGTCCTTGAAGAAGGCCACCACGAACTCGATCAGCGCGCCGGTGGCGAGGCAGGCGAGGATCTGGGCGATCGAGAGGCGGAAACCGAGCACCGTCTGGCCCAGGACCTGCAGCGTGAGCAGGACGCCGGCAACATGCAGACGCGGGTCCCGCAAGCTTGGGAGAAAGACCTTGTAATCGCGCCCGAAAAGGTGGGCGGTCCTCGGCCTGGTCCCGTGCGGGATGGGCGCTGGGCGGGCGGGCGCGGTTGACCCCTGCGGGGGCGCCACGTCTGTGCTCGCCACGGTGGGGTAACGGTCATACTATGCGACCCGTTACAGGATCGAGGATCTCGTTTTGAACTCATTCGGGCGCGCGGTGCGGCGGTGGCTTGCCGGTCCCGCTGTGGGCTTGCTCGCGCTCGCGACGGCAGGGTGCGTACAGCCCTTCAACCTGGGCGCGCCGACGACGCGGGCCCTCCAATCAGGCGCGGCCGGCAGCCTCGACGGGTCGTCCAGCTTCGAGCTCGCAGGCACGTATTCGCAATCGAGCAAGGCCTGGACCATCGACCTGAAGCAGCTCCGCGGTGAAGGACGGCACGTGACTGTTTCCTCGGCGGACGCGAGCCTCGAGGCCGTCGTCGTCGGCGACAAGGCTTACTTCCGCGGCCAGCAGTTCCTCTCGCAACACATGGGGACGGATCCCCTCTCCCGCAGCCTGGTCCGGGCCGCGGGGAGCGCGTGGTGGAAAGGTGACGCCGGCACCCTGCCGGCGATGCCGGACTTCACGGACGGCACACGCATGGAGGCCGCTTTCCTCGGTCCCGTCGTCACCCAGCGGTTCGACCACCTGTCTGAGGGGGGCGTGGCCGCGGTGAACCTGTCAGGGCCGCGCGCCGACGTCTTCATCGCGGCCGACCCGCCCTATCGCCTGCTCCGCGTGCACCTGAAGCAGGGAGCGGCGATCGATGGCGTCATCGACGCGGACCTTCGCTACTCAAACTTCGGGACCGCATTCTCGATCGCCGCGCCCACCGACGTGATCGACTTCTCCAACCTCACCACGCTGCCGCCCATCTACACGGTGGTGGCGGTTGACACGACGCGCTGCGCCTCGCCCTGCGTCGTCGGGGCGATGCTCAAGAATCTCGGTGGCATGAACGGAGCCAAAGCGCCGTCGACGGTCACCTTCAACATGACCGACTCCGCGTCCGGCCAGGCGCTGGGCAGCTGCTCGTCGGTGGTGGCTCCCGACGTCGGCTACAACGCGACCACCACTGTGGCCTGCACGATATCCGCGGCCAGCGCAAACTCGGCGATCGTCACAGCCACACCCGACAACCCCGGTCGCGGCTGACGATCCCAGGTTTCCGCTCGTCGCATGATGTTGCCGTGACGATCGAGATCCCTCCGCGCGGCACGAAAGGGTCGTGGACTCCGTTTGGCGGTCCGGTGATGCGGCTGTTCGCCCCGATCGCCGACATGATGGTCGCGCGCTACCGCCGGAACGCGGGCGATCAGGCGCCCCTGATGATGGGCTTTCCGACAGTGCTCCTCACCACTGTCGGCGCGCGCAGCGGAAAGGAGCGGACGCACATCCTTGGCGGCTTCGCAGATGGCGATGGTTGGCTCGTCGTCGGCTCCAAGGCCGGCGCGGCGACCCACCCCGCGTGGTTCCTCAACCTCGCCAAGCATCCCGACAAGGTCTGGCTCGAGGTGGGCAAGCGCAAGTTCAAGGTGCGGCCGGAGCTGCTCAAAGGAGCGGAACGCGAGGCGGCGATGAGCAAAGTCGTAGACCTCGCCCCGAGGTACGGCCAGTATCAGCACAAGACGGATCGCGAGATCCCGGTCGTGAGGCTGACGCCCGAGACCTAACCCAGGTGCCGGAAAGGCTCCGGCACATAGGAGCTCAGGACCAGCTTCCAGCGATCGTCCAGCGTCGCCTTGACGGTCTCGTCCTCGGTCGCCAGCCAGGCCAGGTGGCGCAAGCCGTGCTCCAGGACCTGGTTGGTCCGGATCGTGGCGGCGGCGCTGGTGGCCGAGTTACGCGCGAGGTCCGCCCGCTCGATCGGCACACCGGCGAGCTCGGAGGCCTGGCCGGGCGCGTTCACCACTACAAAGCTCAGGATCACGCCCCCTCGGTCGCGCCGCCACGAGGTCGAATGCACCAGCAGGGGCGCACCCATCAGGTTCGAGGAGAGCCGCGCCACCACCTCGACAGGGTCGTCGGCCGCGCCCACCTCGATGTACCAGGGGTCCGGTCCGCAGGGACCGGCCAGCTCTGGCACGGCGCCTGCCATGCGGAGCACGAAGACCTCGGCCTGGACCGGGCCGGTGACGTCGAACTGGCCGACGCGGCGCCAGCGCGTGCTCAGACGGGCTTGGCCATCGCCGCCACGCCCGCGCGCGTGACTTTCATGTTGTGCGATTCGAGTCCATGCTTCCGCATCACGGGGAACAGCTGCGCGAGCGTGCCACGCGCCTCGAATCCACACTCGCACCGGATCGACAGCTGCCGGCCGGCGGTCTGCTTCTGCAACCTGCGGCCGAGGCTAGCACGTACTCTCTATGGCATCAAGTACACCGCGATCCTGCTCCTGGCGGCCGCTCTGGCGACCGCGTGTACGCCGTCGAACCAAGCACCCCCCGCCGTTCCAGCTCATGTGTTCCTGGTCGTGATGGAGAACCATTCGGTGGACGAAGCGCTGAGCGGACCGTTCACCAAACAGCTGGCGGCAACCTACGGCGAAGCATCGAACTACCACGCGGTCTCGCATCCGAGCGTGCCGAACTATCTCGCGCTGACCTCGGGGCAGACCTGGGGCATCCAGGACGACAGCTTCCATGTGCTTCCTCGGCAGGACCTCGGCGACCAGCTGACCAGCGCCCGCGTTTCCTGGCGGGCTTACATGGAAGGACTCGGTCCCGGCGGCTGCCTGCACAGCCCACTGCCGTACGACCCGGGCCACAACCCGTTCGCCTACTACGGCGGGCAGTGTCCAGCGAATGTCGTGCCGATGGGCAGCTTCACCGGCGACCTTTCCGGCAATACCCCGCGCTTCAGCTGGATCACACCTGACCGGTGCCATGACACCCACGATTGCCCCGTCGCATCGGGGGACGCATGGCTGCGGCAGGAGGTCGGCGCGATCATGAGGTCCGCAGCCTGGAAGTCGAATGGTGCGCTGTTCGTGACGTGGGACGAAGACGACGGCGGAGCCGGCAACCGCGTCCTGACACTCGTCATACGGCCCGGGCACAAGCACGTGGTGAGCGGCAAGCTCTATACGCACTACTCATTGCTCGCGACGATCGAAGATCTGCTCGGCGTGCCGCGACTTGCCAATGCCGCAAGGGCGACCGCGATGACCGACCTGGTGGGGTAGGGACCGGCCAATTTCCGGATAGGCCGGACTATCGGAATCGCAAGGGCCGGCTGTTCCCGGATAGGCCGGACTATCCGAGGTGCAGGCGCCTGGCAACCCCTGGATTGGCCGGACTATCCGAATCGCGATGCCCGGCTGTCCCCGGATCGGCCGGACTATCAGAAATCGTGGTCCCTTACGGCGAGTTGCCCGCGCCGGCCGGTGGCGAAGCCACTCCCGCTCGGGCTCTACCTTATGTACGTGCCCCTTGCCGTCTGCGACGTGGGACCTCGCGACGGGCTCCAGAACGAGCCGGCGGTGCTGGCGCCTGCGGTCCGCGCCGAGCTTTGCGACAGGCTCGCGGGCGCCGGCCTCAAGCGAATGGAGGCGGCGAGCTTCGTCAATCCGAAGCTGGTGCCGCAGATGGCGGGCGCGGAGGAGGTCATGTCGGTGCTGAAGCGCCGCCCTGGCGTCGTCTACGCCGGGCTGATCCTCAACGACAAGGGCTACGACCGAGCTGTCGCGGCGGGCGTGGACGAGGTGCACTATGCGTTTGCGGCCACCGACACCTTCGGCAAGCGCAACCAGAACGCCACCGTCGAGGAAGGGCTGCAGACCGCGCTGGCGCTCGTCGCGCGGGCACGGGCCGACCGCATGCCGGTGACGGTCACCTTGAGCGTTTCCTTCGGCTGCCCCTTCGAAGGACCCGTGCCGCCTGAGCGCGTGCTCTCCATCGTCGAGCAGGTGATGGCCATCCCGCCGGACGAGTTGTGCCTGGCGGACACGATCGGCGTCGGCGTGCCGTCCCAGGTGCGCCAGCTGGTCCGAGGCGCGCGCGCCCTCGGCGCGACGGTTGGCGCGCACTTCCACAACACGCGCAACACCGGATACGCCAACGCGGCCACCGCGGTGGAAGAGGGTGTGGTGTCGCTCGACTCGTCGGTCGGTGGGGCAGGCGGCTGTCCGTTCGCGCCGAAGGCCACCGGCAACATAGCGACCGAGGACCTCGTCTACCTGCTGCGCGGCCTCGGCGTGGAGACGGGGATCGACCTCGAGGCCCTCATCGCGACCTCCCACTGGCTCGGCGCCCAGCTCGGCAAGGAGCTGCCGGGCATGGTCGCGCGCGCGGGCGACTATCCGAGCCCTGGCTAGCGCACTATTGCCGCATGCCCAACATGCGGAAGCCGAACCCACACCGCGTGGCGGTGGTGCAGCATCCGCCTGTCACGCTTCACCGCGACAAGACCCTGCAGCGCGGGGTCAGGCTGCTGGAAGAGGCCGTCGAGTCGGGGGCGCGGCTGGTCTCTTTTCCCGAGACCTGGCTGCCCGGATACCCGGAGTGGCTGTGGCGGCTCCGTCCCGGTGACGACTTCGACCTGACGGCCGAGATTCATGCGCGGCTCATCGAAAACGCCGTCGACCTCAAAGGAGGTGACCTGAAGCCGATCCAGGCGGCGGCGAAACGCTTCAAGGCCACTGTGTCGATCGGCATCCACGAGCGCGACGGGGAGTTCAGCCGCGGCACGCTCTACAACACGATGGTCCTGATCGGGCCGTCCGGCGAAATCCTGAATCGCCACCGCAAGCTGATGCCCACCAACCCTGAGCGCATGGTGTGGGGCACCGGGGAGGCGGTCGGGCTGCGCGTGGTCGAGACACCGATGGGCCGGGTCGGCGGCCTCATCTGCTGGGAGAACTACATGCCGCTGGCGCGGTTTGCCTTGTTCGCGCAGGGCTGCGAGATCTACGTCGCCCCGACCTGGGACGCGGGCGAACTATGGCTCGCGACCATGTCGCACATCGCGGGCGAAGGCCGGTGCTGGGTGCTCGGCACGGGGAGCGCGATGCGCGGTAAGGACATACCCAACGACTTTCCGAGGCGCGGGCAGCTGTTCCCAGACCTGGAGGAGTGGTTCAACCCCGGCGACTCGGTCATCGTCAACCCGTCCGGCAAGGTCGTCGCCGGTCCGCTGCACGAGCAGCACGGCATCCTCTACGCGGACGCCGATCCCGCGAAGGCGTCAGCGGCCAAGCGAACGCTCGACGTGGCGGGACACTACGGCCGGCCCGACATCTTCAAGCTCGAGGTGAACCGCGAGCCCCTCGCACCGATCGAATTCGGCTAACCGGCGAGCCTGTAGTTGACGTAGACGGTTCCGCCGCGGAACCTGCGCTCGCCGAGGAGCTCGAGCTTCAGTTGCGCGGCGTCGGGCAGGAAGTGATTGCCCGATCCGACCAGCACGGGCGCGAGTATGAGTTGAAGCTCGTCGACCAGGCCGGCCCTGACCGCCTGCGCGGCCAGGTGCGGTCCGCCGACGGCGATGTCGGCGCCGGCCGATGCCTTCATGCGCCGGATCGCTTCCGGGTCGAAGCTGCGCTCGATCCGCGTTCGAGCGCTGGATGCTTTCTCGAGCGTGGTCGAGTACACGACCTTCTCAGCGCCCTGCCAGATCTTCGCGAAGTCGAGAATGACCGGCGGTTGGTCAGGCAGCCTGTCCATCGTCTCCCAGGCCCGCATGACCTCATACATCCGGCGGCCATAGAGATAGGTGCCGACGGGGCGTTCGAGGTCGTTGACGAACGAATGCACCTCCTCGTCCGGCGCTGCCCAGTCGAAGTTCCCGTCAGCGTCGGCGACGTAGCCGTCGAGCGACATCAGGGCGGTGTAGATGAGCTTGCCGGGCACGCCGTCAGCCCCGAACGGCGTGCAGTCCGTACAGGGCCCCGAATTTCTGCTGGACGTAAGAGATCCACGGTCCTGCGGTCAGCTTCTTCCCGGTCGCGCGCTCGAGCAGCTCGTCCGGCGTGAACTTCCGGCCGTGCCGGTGCACGTTCTTGCGCAGCCATGCGAGCAGCGGTGCGAACTCGCCTCGCTCGACCTGCGCATCCAGGTCGGAGATGTCGGTTCGGATCTTCTCCATCAGCTGAGCCCCGATCAGGTTGCCGAGCGTGTAGCCGGGGAACACGCCGAAGCTGACGTAGGACCAATGGATGTCCTGGAGCACGCCCTCGCGATCGTTCGGAACGTCGAGGCCAAGGTAGGACTTGAAGCGCGAGTTCCACGCTTCGGGCAGGTCCTTCACCGTCAAGGTGCCTTCGAGCAGCTCGTTCTCGAGCTCGAAGCGCATGAGGATGTGCATGTTGTAGGTGACCTCGTCCGCCTCGACGCGGATGTACGACGGGTACGACCGGTTCACCGCTCGGTAAAAGGCTTCTTCGTCGACGTCGCGCAGCTGATCGGGGAAGGTCGCGCGGAGGCTCGGATAGAAGTGGCGCCAGAAGGGCCGGCTCCTTCCGACGAGGTTCTCCCACAAACGCGATTGCGATTCGTGCACGCCAGGCGAGGCGCCGTCCCAGAGCGGAGTGCGATCGATGTCCTCTCCCATGCCCTGGTTGTACATGGCGTGACCCGCCTCGTGGATCGAGCCGAACAGGCACTCGTTGAAGAAGTCCCGCGAGACCCGCGTGGTGATGCGCACGTCGCCGGGCCCGAATGACGTCGAGAACGGATGCGTCGAGAGGTCCTGCCTGCCCCGGTCGAGGTCGTAGCCCAGCCTGGCCACCGTATCGAGCGCGTACTTCAGCTGCAGCTCCGGGTCGAAGTCCCGGTGGAGGACCGTGTCGTCGGCCGCGCCGTCGTGGCGCGCGATGTCCGCGACGAGCGGGACGATCGCACTCTTGAGCTCCGCGAACAATTCCTCGAGCTGAGCGGTCGTCAGGCCTGGCTCGTTGTAGTTGATCAGCGCGTCATAGGGCCGCTTCTCGTAACCCAGCGCGTCGGCGACGCGCCGGTTGAGCTCGACGTTCTTCTCGAGGTAGGGGGCGAAGAGGCTGAAGTTCCCCTCCTGGCGCGCCTTGCGCCAGACGGGCATCGCGGTCGAGCTGGCGGTCGAGATCTCGGCCACCAGGTCCGGTGACAGCCTGCGTGCCTGCTCGTAGTCGCGGCGGATGACGCGGACAAGGCTCGCCTCGGTCGAGTCGTAGTCCTTTCCGGCGACCTCGCTCTGCAGGTCGTCGAGCAGCCGGCCGACCTCCTCCCCCGTGAAGCGGACGTGTGACAGGCGGGAGATGGTGGAGAGCTGCTCGGCGCGCGACATGACGCCGCCCGGCGGCATGTAGGTCTCCTGGTCCCATTCGAGCACGCGATAGGCACGGTTGAGGTCTGTGACCTCGGAGAGAATGTCCTTGAGCCGCTTCAGGTTGTCGCTGATCTGACGCCCACCCTCGCAGGCTATTCTCGCGAATGTCGGCTTCGCCCCGCTAGCTCAGTGGATAGAGCATCTGTCTTCTAAACAGAGGGTCTGAGGTTCGAATCCTCAGCGGGGCACCAATCTGGCCGGCCTGGCTGATTGGCTCCGGCCTCGGATAGTCCGGACTATCAGGCATGGCGCCGGCTGCGCTATTCGGAGAGTCCGGCCTATCCGGGAGATTCGAGACTCGAGGGCGCTCCTAGACTTATCGCTCCGTGGCCGCCATCGAGCTCGCCCCCATGACGCAGGAGCAGTTCGACGCCTGGCTGCCGGAGGCCATCGCGGGATACGCCGCGGAGCACGTCGCCTCCGGCCGCTGGGCCGAGGATGAGGCACTCGAAAAGAGCAGGGAGGAGCACGCCACCCTGCTGCCCCAGGGCCCGGCCACCCCGGGTCACCACCTCTGGTCGATAGTGCGCTCGAAGGACCATGAGCCGGTCGGGCTGCTGTGGCTCGGCGTGATACCGAAGCCGCCGTCCGGATGGATCTACAACATCGAGATCTTTCCGCCGTTTCGGCGTCGGGGCTACGCGGAAGCGGCCATGCTCGAATTGGAGCGCGAGGTCAGGCGACTCGGCCTGGGAGCGATCGGGCTGCACGTCTTCGCAGCCAATTCGGCGGCGCGGCCGCTTTATGAGAAGTTGGGCTACGAGCCGACCAACGTGATCATGTCCAAGCGCCTCACGTAACCGCTCCCTCGCTGGATCCGCTTGGACCGCCCGCCCCGAAGCGCGTCATGTCGAGACGGCGTCTCCCGAAGCGCGAGCCGCCGGCGCGGATGCCGGCGCGGACAGCACGCGGCGGACCTCGCGCGCGACCTCGACGTCCTCCCGCGCCTTGACCACCAGCGTCGGCACCCTCGCCCCCGGCGCGCTGATGTCCGCGTCGCCCTCGGCGCTTGCGTTGAGGGCCGGTTCGGTCTCGACACCGAGGAAGCGCAGGCCTGACACCGTCGCGCCGCGCACCGGCGCCGCGTTCTCGCCCACGCCGCCGGTGAAGACCAGGGCGTCGAGGCCGGCCATGGCCGCCGCCATCGACGCGATCAACGCGCGCAGCCGGTGGACGTAGACGTCGAGCGCAAGCTCGGCGTCGTCGTCCCCCTCCTCGATGCGAGCCAGGATCTCGCGCATGTCGCCAGTACCGGCCAGCGCGACCAGCCCACCTTTGCGATCGAGCGCCTCGGTCAGCTGCGCTTCGGTGAGCCCGGCGTGACGCTCCAGGTAGAGCAGCATTCCGGGGTCGACGGTGCCCGAACGGGTCGCCATGACCAGACCCTCGAGCGGGGTGAAACCCATCGTGGTGTCGACGGACCTCCCTGCTCGCACCGCCGCCAGCGACGCGCCGGAGCCGAGGTGGCAGGTGACCAGCTTGAGCTCCGTGATCGGCCGGCCGAGCATCTCGGCCGCGCGCCGCGACGCGTACGCGTGCGAGAAGCCGTGGAAGCCGTAGCGCCGGATGCCCCAGCGCTCCCGCCATTCGGCGGGGATCGCGTACGTCGACGCCGCGGCCGGCATGCGGGCATGGAACGCGGTGTCCATGCACGCGACGGCGGGCAGCCTCGGCAGCACCTCGCGCACCGCGGACATGCTCGCGAGCGTGGCGGGGAGATGCAGTGGCGCCAGGTCGGTGATGCTCACCAGGTAGCGGATCACCTCGCCGTCGATTCGGACCGAGCCCGGGTAGCGGGGGCCGCCGTGGACGACCCGGTGCCCGATCGCCTCGATGCCGTCCATGGAGCGGATCACCGAGGACAGCTCCGTCTCCGCAACGCGGCCCTCGGCCGCCTCGAACTCTCGCTCTGACAGCACGTGGTCGTCTTCGTCGACCAGGCTGACCTTGAGCGAGCTCGACCCGGCGTTGACGACGAGCACCCGCATCCTGCTAGCCCGACATCGCGATGGCGGACAGGCTTCGCCTGGCCGCGACTATGGCTTCCATGCCGCCCACACACTTGACACTGGAACTCTCTTGAAAACAGTCCGAACCGCACACCGGAAGGAGAGCAGCGCCTGGGGCGAAGCCACACGCGCGATGCAATCATTAGTCACAACCTGCACGCGCTTGGCGCGCAGAGGAAACCATTCAGGGTTTCCTCTCATGAGTTAGTGCGTCCAGGTCCAGTTGGTGATGTCGGGGGAGTCCTCGCCGTGGTCGCGCGTGTACTGCCGGTGGTGAATACGCTGGTCGATCATCGACTGGCGGATGTGCGCGGCCTTCGTGCCGAGGCTCGGCACCCGGTCGATCACGTCCATCACGAGATGGAATCGGTCGAGGTCGTTGAGCATGACCATGTCGAAGGGCGTCGTCGTGGTGCCCTCCTCCTTGTAGCCGCGGACGTGGATGTTGCCGTGGTTGGTGCGGCGGTAGGTCAGACGATGGATCAGCCACGGGTAGCCGTGGTACGCAAAGACCACCGGCCGGTCGCTCGTGAACAGGTCGTCGAACTCGGCGTCGCTCAGTCCGTGCGGATGCTCGCTCCGAGGCTGGAGCCGCATCAGGTCGACCACGTTGATCACGCGCACGAGAAGGTGGGGAAGGTGCTGTCGGATCAGGTCGGCCGCCGCCAGCGTCTCCAGGGTCGGCACGTCTCCCGCGCAGGCCAGCACGACGTCCGGCTCGCTTCCCTTGTCGGTGCTGGCCCACTCCCAGATCCCGAGCCCGCGCGTGCAGTGCGCGATCGCCTCCTCGATGCCGAGGTAGCTCAGCGCCGGTTGCTTGCCCGCCACCACGACGTTGACGTAGTTCCGGCTGCGCAGGCAGTGGTCCGCGATCGACAGCAGGCAGTTTGCATCCGGCGCGAGATACACGCGAATCACCTCGGCCTTCTTGTTCATGACGTGGTCTATGAAGCCCGGGTCCTGATGCGAAAAGCCGTTGTGGTCCTGGCGCCAGACATGCGAGGACAGCAGGTAGTTCAAAGACGCGATCGGCCGCCGCCACGGGATGTGCCTGGTGACCTTCAGCCACTTCGCGTGCTGGTTGAACATCGAGTCGACGATGTGGATGAAGGCCTCGTAGCAGTTGAACAACCCGTGACGGCCGGTCAACAGGTAACCCTCGAGCCAGCCCTCGCAGAGATGCTCGCTGAGCACCTCCATGACGCGCCCGTCCGGCGATAGGTGGTCGTCGCCGGGAATTGTTTCGGCGTCCCAGGCGCGGTCGGTGACGTCGAGCACTGGGGTGAGGCGGTTGGAGACCGTTTCGTCGGGGCCCATGATCCGGAAGTTGGTCGGGTTGGCCTTGACCACGTCGCGGAGGTACTCGCCCAGCACCCTGGTGGC
>DATEHQ010000087.1:0-3245 GCA_035279525.1 Candidatus Dormiibacterota bacterium | reverse complement strand
CGGCCAGCGGGGAGGTCATCAGCCCCTCCCCGGCGAGCGGGGAGATGACTGGGTTCTTGGTCGCCCCCACCCGGCGGCTCCGCCGCCGACCTCCCCGCCAGCGGGGAGGTGATCAACCTCCGCCCCGGCGAGCGGGGAGGTGATCAGCCCGCGCCCCGCCAGCGGGGAGGTGACGAGGGACTACGAGATCGAGAAGGTCGTGTTGTAGACCGTTTCGTAAGCGGCCGCGGCGCCCTGGTCGCGAACGTCGACCTCGAGGTAGTAGGTCCCGGCAGTGGAGGGCGGAGTCCAGATGATCCCCGAGTCGCTCGAGTAGTCCCAGACGATCTGCCATGCGCCACCGGGCTGCCGGATCCAGAAGCGGTACGAGGGCGTGCCGGGGCACGTGGCGGTGGCGCTGAACGTGACCTGCGTGCCGGGCGCCTGAGGGCTTGACATGTTCGGCGACATGCTGACCGCGCTGCACCCCGCGATCGAGTAGGCGACGTTGGCGACGCTGTCGTAGGCGACCGTCTCGGACGCGTCGCGGACGTCGACCTCCAGCTCGTAGGCGCCGGTCGAGCCCGTCTGCGCCCACATGTGCGTGGCGGAGGCGCTGTAGTTCTGCACGATCGACCAGCGCCGCCCCGGGTCCTTGACCCAGAAGCGGTACTCGGGATGCGGACAGGTCGCGGTCAACCCCCTCATGGTGGCCGCGACGCCGGTCGCACCGGCCGCCGGTGCAAGGCTCAGCGTCGCCGCGGCGCACGGACCGCCCGGCGCGCCGCCTGGCGATTGGACGGCGAAGTCCGAGTCGGCGACGGCGTCGTAGGCGACCGTCTCGCCGGCGTCGCGCACGTCGGCCTCGATGCGGTAAGTGCCCGCGGTGGCCGGCGCGGTCCATGCCAGCGTGTTCGACGTGCTGTAGTCCTGGACCATGCGCCATGCTGCGCCAGGGTCCTGCTCCCAGAAGCGGTAGAGCGGGTTGACGCAGCCGGTCGAGGCCGCGGTCCACGTCACCGGTGTGCCCGCCAGCGCGGGCGAGGCCGGGCTGGCGCCGATCGACGCGCTCGTGCACAGCGCCGGCACTTGCGGAGACGCGAAGAGGTCCGCCATCGGGGTCGCGCCGGCGTCGATCGTGGTCAGGGTCGACAGGCCGAGCGCCACCTCGACCGTGTGCAGGAGCGAGTAGTGGTTGTAACCGAGCGAGGTGCGGGCGCCCGCGCCCGCGGCGGGGCCGAGGAACAGCACAGGCACGTGGTTGTTGCTGGTCGAGCCGTCGTCTTCGTCCCACGTGATCGCGAGCAGTGAGTTCTGCGTCTTGAAGGCGGGCGAGTTGAGGATGGCCGGCACCTGCGACTGCAGCCACGAGTCGCCGGTGGCGACGGAGCAGTCGTGCATGTCGTTGCACATGTTGGGTGTGATGAATCCGAAGGCGGGAGTGGTCGAGGTGGATTGAAGATCGGTGCCCAGCTGCGTGTAGGGCACGTCGTGGGCCTGGCAGCGGCTGCTGTTGGTGCGGATGTCGTTGAAGTAGACGAAGGGGTTGTGCTTCTGCGCGTAGGGGTAGCTGTCGCCGACGTAGCAGGGCGAGGGCATCGACTCGACGTAGGCCTTCCATGTCTTGCCCGCCGATTCGACGCGGTCGCCGATGTTGGCGGCGGAGATCCAGCACGTGGTGCAGTCGGAGGTGATGCCGTACGTGCTGCCCCCGACGAGAGCCAGGTAGTTGGGCAGGCTTGGGTGCGAGGCGGCCATGTAGCCGGTGCCGAGGCCGCCGCCGGCGGCGAGTGAGTTGATGTACGGCGCGGATGAGCTGCCGATGATCTCGGGGTAGCTGTGGTTCTCCATCACGATCACGAAGACGTGGTCGAGGGACGGCACGGTGGTGGCGGCGTGCGCCGGTGTGGCTGACGCGACCGCCGACCCGGCCAGGGCGCCGGCGACGAGGAGTGTCCGCAGGCCTTTGAGGGACAAAGCCAGGGGGCATTTTTGACATCAGCCCCGACGGATCCAGGCCGGGGGAGTTAAAAGGGGTAAATACGTCGCGACCGATCGGGTGCATTCCCAGTTGTCCGGAGCTGTCAGTTGGCGACGGCCAGCAATGAAGGGCCGGATCGGATCGGGAAACCAGAGGGACTCGTCTTCGACACGGCGGCAGAGCTCATCCACGTCCTGCCTGCTGATGTTGTGGCGCTTGGAGATGCGCGAATATGCTGGCGGGGGATGGATACACGTAACGTGCTGATTCGTGTACCATGCGAGAAATGCGCGGCTCCCCCCGGCGGCTCAATGTGACGCTCGATCCTGCGTACGCGGCAAAGCTCGCTTCGCTCGCAGAGCGAACGCACATCAACGAAGGCACGCTGGCGCGATCGCTTCTGTCGCAGGCGCTTGACGAGTCCGATCCGGACCCTCGCCATGTGGCGGCCCTCCTGGATGGGCTGCCGGGCGCGCTCGAGCGGGCCCGCCAAGGTGCCGAGGATGCCAGGGCCGGTCGCACGCTAGCACTCGACGACATGTAGCGAGTGGCGCGAGTAGAAGTCTCCAGGACGGCCGCGGCCGACCTGGACCGATTGGTTCGCACCCACAGCCTGCCGAAGAACACCAAGCAAAGATTCAAAGGCTCAGTGCGTCGGCTCGCCCTCTTTCCGAAGCTCGGTCCCGAGCTCGCAGGCCGCTGGTCAGGGTTTCGCTTCGTGCTTGGGCCCTGGCGCTGGATGCTCGTCGTTTATGTCTACATCGAGGACGAGGATCGAGTTGTGATCGTCACCGTCCAGGACGCACGGACCTCGTTCGCTGCGCGTTCCGGGTCGTAATGATCGACTGTCTAGGTGGCGGTGAAGGTCGTGTTCTTCACAGCCTCGTACGACGCAGTCGCGCCCTGGTCCCGGACGTCGACCTCGAGGTAGTACGTCCCCGCCGCCGATGGCGTCCAGGTGAACGTGCCGGTGGTGGAGTAGTCGCGCACGATCTGCCAGCTTCCGCCTGGCGCGCGGACCCAGAAGCGGTAGGTCGCCGTGCCGGGGCAGGTCGCGGTGCCGGTCAGGGTGATCGGCGTGCCGTGAGACTGGGGGCTCACGGGGTTGGCCGCGATCGCCGCGGCGCTGCAGCCGGCGAGGACGTAGCTCTGGTTGTTCACCGCGTCGTAGGCGTTGATGGAGGACGCGTCGCGCATGTCGACCTCGACCCGCTCGGTGCCCGCGAGTCCGGTTTGCGTCCATCTATACGTGTTGGTCGCGCCGTAGTTCTGCACGATGCTCCAG
>DATEHQ010000086.1:0-13812 GCA_035279525.1 Candidatus Dormiibacterota bacterium | reverse complement strand
CAATGGGGTGCGGCCCCACCTCACCCTCACCACCACGCCCCAGGGCCTGCGTGGGGAGCTGGGGGCGGCGGCCGCCGAGCTGGAGACGGGCCAGCTGGTCTCCCACCGGACGGCGCAGCGGCTGGCCTGCGATGGCACCCTGGGCCGGGTGCTGAGGGCGGGTTCGGTGGTGGTCGACGTGGGCCGGGCGACGCGGGTCATCTCGCCGGCCCAGCGCCGAGCCCTCCAGGCCCGGCATCGGGGTTGCGGCTGGCCGGGCTGCGAGCGGCCGCTGAGCTGGACCAACCCCCACCACCTGGAGTTCTGGTCCAGGGGCGGGGCGACCAACCTGCCCAACCTGCTGCCCCTGTGCTACCACCACCACCGGCTGGTGCACGAAGGTGGCTGGCAGGTGGTCAGGGCTGGAGCCAAGCTCCGCTTCATTCCACCCGACCGCGTTCCCGTGCGGCGGGCGCGCGGACCTGGGATGCGCTGGGCGGCTTAGGCGGTCAGCTCATCTGAGACGGCCTGGGTCGCAGCTGCGGCGGCCCGGTCGTCATCGGCGAGGACGTCGTATGACCTGGAGCGCTGGTCGTCGATCACCTTGATCGCGGCGGCGGCCTGGTCTTTGAGTGGCCCGGGGTCGATCCGCAGCTGGGTCGAGAGCTGCGTCACGTCGTAGTCGATGAGCTGGCGGGCCGATGCCTGGTCACCGCCCGCGTAACCGGCCAGGCCGCCGAGCCTGCCGGACCAGGCCACGAGGAACGCGGCGCCCGTCTGGCTTCCAAAGCGACCGGCGACCAGCGCGGAAAGCGCATTTGCGTTTGTCACCAGGGCGGACGATACGGCGAGGTTCTCGGCAGCGCGCCCGGCCACGACCGTCTCGGTCATCAGCGTCGAGAGGTACGCGCCCTCCTGCATCGAGAGCGCGAGCTGGACGCGGGAGTCCACCGGACGTGCCGTCGGGTCGCCGGGAAATTTGTCCGCGAACTGCTGCGCGATTGGCGCGATCAGAAGGTCACCGATTCCAGCGCCGGCCAGCGACGCGTTGTGCAGCTCCGTATAGACGAGCTTGTAGCGCTGGCCGAACGTGTCGTCGACCATTTCTTTGACCGCGGTCAGCTCGTTGTGGATCGCTTCGATGAGCCGGCTCGCCGGAATCTTCGTCAGCTCGGCGAGGAGCTGCGCCAGCTGCGGCACCGACTGCGTCATCACGCTCGACCAGGCGGTGTTGGCCCTGGCCTGGTCGTGGACGACGATGCCGATCGCGTAGTCGATCAGGCCGGCGTCTTCCTCGTTCCACGTCTGCGCCAGCTGCGCGCCGGCCGTGTTGCCGTAAGCGGAACCGACGACGGAGGCCAGGTCGCCGGCATTGGTTCCGAGCAGCGTGGTGTAGCCGGGATACTCGTCAGAGTGATTGACGGCGGCGTCCGTCTCTTTGGCCACGATGATCATCTGCTCCGCCAGCAGCAGATCGAGTCGAGTGCGCAGGTCCGCTGCTTTGGTCGTGGCCGCGCCGGCGGCGCTGGACGAAGGTGAACCCGACCTCGGCGGAGCCGCGCCCGCCGAACCCCCGCAAGCGACGACCGCGAACACAAGGCCGGCCAGTGCGATCCGCCTCAAGACGCTGGCAATCCTAGACGGCAGGTACCATGTTTCGAACTTGACCAACTGGCTGCTGGTCGACGGCTCGAGCATGTTCTTCCGGGCCTTCTACGCCATCCCTCAAACCATGCGCGGTCCGGACGGCACCCTGGTCAACGCCGTCCGCGGAACCCTCGACACGCTGGCGAGATACGTCACCGATCGAAAGCCTCGCCATATCGCATTCACCACCGACGAAGACTGGAGGCCGGCCTGGCGCGTCGACCTGATCAAGGGCTACAAGGAGCACCGGACCGCCGAGCCGATACCACCCGCGCTGATCCCGCAGGTGCCCATCATCACGAAGGCGCTCACCGCGCTCGGCATCGACGTGATCGGCCTCGAGGGCTACGAGGCGGAGGACATCGTCGCGTCGCTCGCGGCGAAGGTGAAGCCGCCCATCGAGATCGCGAGTGGCGACCGCGACCTGTTCAGCCTGGTCCGCGACCGCGAGATCATCGTGCTGTACCCGCAGAAGGGCGGCATGGTCGAGGTGGACGAGAAGGAGGTCACGCGGCGCTACGGGATCCCGGGTCGGGCCTACGCCGACTATGCGATCCTCCGTGGTGATCCCTCGGACGGCTTGCCCGGGATCGCGGGCGTCGGCGACAAGAAGGCCGCGGAGCTGGTGACGCGGTACCGGTCGGTGCAGGCCATGCTCGATGCAGGCGTGTTCCGCAACGCGAACGCCGAGTACCTCGAGAAGGCGCTGCGCGTCGTCCCGCCGGTGAGCGCCCTGCCGATCGAGGTTCCGCCTGGCCGGCGCAAGCGATACCCCGAGGACGCCGAGAAGGTGGAGCAGCTGGGCAAGAAGTACGGGATCTCGAACAACCTGGAGCGGCTGGCCAGCGCCCTGAGCTCGATGCCGGCGATTACCAAAACCTGACGTTTCGCTGCCTGTGATCTGACAGGCTCGCCGGATCGTATGCCTGGTAGTGACCCTGACCTGGATCCGGCTCCGGCGTCGGCGCGGCTCGCGCTACATGATTTGGAACCGTGGAACCAGGCCTGTGCTCGTCCTGCCGCCATTCCCGGCAGGTGCCGGGGACGCGGACGACATTCTGGATGTGCGAGCTATCTCGCACCGACCCGTCCTTTCCGCGCTACCCGCGGCTGCCCGTCCTGAGCTGCCGCGGCTACGAACCCGGCGCTAAACCCCCGGCGCCGACACGCGAATGAGGCCGATCGGATAGCCCGCACCCGGGTTGAAGCGCGACTCGATCGCGCCCGACTTCATCGAGACCTGGGCGATCATCCCCGAGTCGCTCACCACGTAGAGCTGCTGCCCGTCCGGGCTCAGCCCAAGACTCCAGACCCTCCACCCATCGAGGGCTGTCCGGCGAACGCTGAGGCTGGTCGTGTCGACCCAGGCGATCCCTGACGCGCCGGCGGTGACCAGCGTGCCGCCGTCCGGGGTGAGAACGGAGGAGTTGGTCCCGAGCTCCTTGGCCTGCACGTCGGGGATGAGGCCGCTCGCGGCGGCCGATGTGGTTGCGATGTGCGCCGTCCGTGTCAGATTGGGCCACGCGTTGCCGCCGACCGAGACGGTGGCGACGATCCCGAGCCCTCCATTGGTGGCGTACAGCTCGCTTCCGTCCGGGCTCAGCGCGAGCGACCAGCGGAAGGCATCGCCGCTCTTCGCGTAGCCCGGGCCGGGCAGGAAGATGCAGGCGGAGACGTTGCCGTCGAGGTTCAGAGCATGGATGAAGGGCCCATCGTTCTGGCGTGCGTAGACGCTGTACTGCCACTCGCCGCTCCGCGACGGCACGCCCATCAGGCGCACCCCGGCCATCGCGTCGTTGCCGTCGCTCTTGTCGATCACGACCTGGGGGTCCAGCCGGCTGACGGTCAAGTCGTAGACGCGCACGCGATAGCCGCCGCCGCCCGTGTACTCGACCAGATACAGTCGCTGGCCGTCGTTGCTGATCGCATCGAACTCGATGAAGCCCTTGAGCTCGACTCGAACAGGTTGTTCCGTGAACGAGCTGTCGATGACAAGCATGTGGGTCGCCGTCGGGGTGCTGCCCTGCGCGCCCTGATCCCAGGCCTCGAGCACCAGCCACCTGCCGTTCTGCGAGAGGCCGCCGGGGATGCCGCTCATCGTCGCCGGAGGCAGCGCCCAGTAGCCGCTCGGAAGCGGCATCGTGTTCAGCGTGGCGCCGGTCAGCGGGTCGGTGTCGACCAGTCGACTGCCGTCGACGGAGTAGAGGTGCCGCCAGTCCGGAGACGCCGTCCCGAACGGAAGGGCGCGATCTGCCTTCTGCGCGCGCGTATCGATCACCGCGACCTGGTTCGACTTCGGCGTCGACGTCGCCTCGTAGAGCTTGTAGTCGCCCGCCGAAGCGGGCACTGCCACCTGCCCACATGCCACCAACGCGAGCATCGCCGTCACGATCAGGGCTGCCTTCACCTTGTCACCTCGCCCCTCATACACCGGCCGCCGGCGTGCGGTTCCCCTAGGCCATCGACGCGGCGATGGCGGTGGCCTGCGCCAGGGTCATGTTGCCCTCGATGCGGACGATCGTCCCGTTGTCGTCGAGAATCAGCGTGTTCGCGGCGAGCCGCATCGTCTCGTTGCGGAAATTGCCGGCGGCGTCGATGAAGAAGAACACGCTGGGCTGGCCGGCGATCCAGTACGCCTGATGCCCGGCCACGGTCACCTGCTCCAGGGTTGCGCCTGAGCCGAGCATCTTGCCGAAGAAGTTCTGGTCCACCCTGCCGCGCGCTTCCGTGATGAGAATGGAGACGCCGGTTTGACCGGCCACAGGGATGCCGGGCCTCGCGGCGTAGACGAGGGAAACCTCGCCCTGCGCCGGGCCGTCGGGGGGTGCCTGAAAGTAGACCGCGTCAGGCTGCCCGAGCGAGGCGGGACTGGCGATGCGCCACGCGACGTCGCTTTGCGCCTGGCCCAGGGTGACCGGCTGGCCGAGACCGAGCTTCTGGCCCAGCCGTCCTGAGGGCAGCGGCGACGGCGTCGGCGGATGCTCTGTTCGCTGGATGAGGACGTGCAGGTTCACCCAGGAGGCGATGGCTTCCCGGCTCGGCGTGTAAGCGAGCAGCGTGGCGACGATGAGGAGAGCCGCCGCGACCCCAAGCCCCCATCGGTTTCGCGTCGACCAACCTTCCCAACCCCACCGTGTCTCGACGAGGCGCGGCACCCGCGGCGCGGAGAGACCGAGATTGGCGATCACCCGTCCGGAGATGTCCGGGGTGGCCGGCCATTCGATGGCTGCGCTGAGCTCCGCCAGGCGCTGCTCGAGCTCAGGCACGGGCCGCCTCCTCCAGACGTACACGCAGGCGGGCCAGCGCACGCGACAGGCGTGACTTCACAGTCCCTTCCGGCACCCCCAGCGCCGCGGCCGTCGCGCTGCCGTCCAGCTCGAGCAGGTAGCGGCAGCCGATCACGAGCCTGTCCTCCTCGCCGAGCTTGCTCAATTCCCGCATGAGTCGCTGATGCTCGTCCGCGGCAACGACCGCCGCCTCGGGGGATGGGGCCGCATCCCCCGGGCGGAAGCCGGCGACGAGCCGCAGCTCGAGGCCGTGGCGACGGCTGGCGGAGCGAGCGCGATTGCGCGCCTCGTTCGCCACGATGCGCAGCAGCCACGGGCGGGGATCGGCCCCCTCGCGGAATCGGGGCAGCGCCCGGAAGGCCTTGATGAAACCCTCCTGCGCCGCGTCCTCCGCCTCGGGCGCCGAGCCGGTGATCAGGTACGCCGTCCTGAACGCCACGTCCTGGTATCTCCTCACGATCTCCTCATAGGCGTGCGTGTCTCCGCCCCGGGCGCGGGACACAAGCGCCGACTCGTCCGCTGGACGGCCCTCCATCGGAACGCATCATTTACACCTCGGGGAGGCTTTGCGTTCCACCGCGATGCAACCGGCAGGCGGCAGACTGTGTTTGCGAGGGTGATGGAGAGCACCGAGCGGGTCTTCGAGCGAATGGTCCACGAGCACCAGGACCGCATCTACGCGCTCGGCCTCGCCTTGACCGGCAGCCGGCAGGATGCGGAGGAGGTGGCACAGGACACCTTCCTGCGTGCCTATCGCGCCCTGGTCTCGTACCCGCCGGAACGGGTGCGCGAGCTCAAGCAGAAGGCGTGGTTGCACCGGATCGCGCTCAACGTCTTTCGCAATCGCGTGCGGGGCTCGCGGCCGCGGCTGGTCGAGCTGAATGGAAGCGAGCCAGACGTCAGGCTGGGCACCGAAGAGGACGCGCTGCGGCGCATCGAGCTCGAAGAGCTCGCATGCCGCGTGGCCGCGCTTCCGGCGCGGTATCGGGAGGCGCTCGTGCTGCGTCACGTACAGGAGCTTTCCTACTCCGAGGCCGCGGAGGCGCTCGGTCAACCGGTCGGAACCGTGAAATCAAACGTCCACCGCGGACTTCAGATGCTGAGAGGAGATGAGCATGGCGACCCTGACGAGTGAACTGAAGCGGCTGGGCGATGTGAGGGCGCCGAAAGGCTTCGCCGATCGCGTCCTTGCCGAGGCGGGCATGGCCGACTCCTACGCAAGGTTCGAGACGGTGCTCGGGCCGGTCTACGTGGCGTGGAACCGGAACGGGGTCTCGGCGGCTGCGCGCATGGCGACAGCCGATGAGTTCGAAGCGTGGTTTCGCAAAGACGTCGGCCGCCGGCTCACGCCGGCCGCGGCGCCGCGCGACCTGGCGGAGAAGATCGAGGATGAGCTCAGCGGCAAGCGGCGGCTTCGTTTCGACCTTCGAGGCCTGACGTCATTCGAGCAGTCGGTGCTGCGCAAGACGCTCGAGATTCCACGGGGGCAGGTCCGCCCGTATGGATGGGTGGCCCGCGAGATCGGGCATCCGGCGGCCGTGCGCGCGGTGGGCACGGCGCTGGCGCACAACCCGATCCCGTACTTCATCCCGTGTCATCGCGTCGTGCGGACCGACGGCCGGATCGGCAACTACGGGGGCGGTGGACCGGAGGCCAAGAAGTCGATCCTCAACATGGAAGGCGTACAGCTCGAGCGGCTGCAGGAGATGGCCGCGAGAGGTCTGCGCTACGAGGGCGTGCGCACCACGAAGATCTTCTGCTTCCCGACGTGCTATCACGGCCGGCGGGCGAAGGAGGAGAACATCGTCCTCTTCCACGACGCCGCCGAGGCGCACGCGGCCGGCTACCGGCCCTGCAAGGACTGCCGCCCGGCTGTGGCCTGATTCCTCAGTCGAGCGGCGCGACAGTCGCGCCCACGGCCGATCCTCTGCGATGGAGGCGGTGCGCGCGCGAGAGGCCGCCGTCGTAGTTGATGGCTCTGCCGTCGTGATAGCGCTCGGGCCGCGGGCTGCGGTGGGGCGTGTGGCCGAAAACGGTGCGCCGCGCGCCGGTGAGCTCGAGCCAGCGATCCAGGCGCTCGGCTTGCGCAGCGAAGACGTTGCGGCCGCTCAGCACGTTCCACAGGGTCGACTCGCCGCCGCCGTGGAGCAGCTCGTGCACCCGCTCGTTGATCGCCGCGACCATGTCGGGTTCTGCGATGTCGACCAGCTCGAGCAGGTCGTCGTTGCCACAGTGCTGGAGCAGGGCCCCGTCGGGTAGGCGCATCAGGGCCGGACGGCTGCGCATCCAACGCTGCAGAGGTTCGTCCTTACGCAGCTCGTCGAGGTCGTGCGCCTGGCCGCCGACGCTCATCCAGAAGCCCATGCGCGCGGGGTCTCTCAAGGCCCAGAGCATCGCCACCTCGTGATTGCCGAGCAGCACTTCGGTGTTGGCGCGGTCGCGCGCGTAGCGCAGCGCCCCGACGCCGAACATGCCGTAGTCCACCAGGTCACCCAGGAAGACGGTTCGCCAGTCGGTGGCCGGGTAAGGCTCGAGGGCCGCGAAGAGTCTCTCGAGGTCGCCGTGCACGTCACCGGCGATCAGTACCGGCAGATGGTTCTCTCCCAACTCTTGATTCGATGCTAATGGGGCTGCGGCGGGGAGCTCGAGGGGGCTCGGGTAGAATCCGTCTCGGCGCTTGGCGACCGCGCGTCACCGGTCGTCCGCTATGCAGGGGCGTAGCTCAGTCTGGTCAGAGCATCGGTCTCCAAAACCGAGGGCCGAGGGTTCGAATCCTTCCGCCCCTGCCACCTGATTGGTGGCCGTGCCTCGTATTCTAAGTCGCCAGTTTTTGACCGCCTCGTGATTGCCTCTCGACACCGGGGTCACGGCGCTGATCATGGTCGCCGGCGCGATCGTTGCGCTCTTGCAGGTCAGCGCCCGGCGGCCGGAGCGGCCACGACGTGCCGAAGGCGCGCGCCCTTGCGTCGCGCGTCCAGCAGGTAAGGCGCCGAGAGCAGGAGCCCGGCGAGGAAAACTGCGCCCGAAATCGTGACTGGCAGCAGGTGGCCGAATTCGAGGTAGCCCACCGCCACGTGCGCGTACACCCCACCGAGAAACCCGGCCGACCCTCCGAGGAGAAGCGTCCACCACACCCAGCGCTCGCCACGGTGGAAACCCCAGAGTCCGAGCAGCATCACGCCCACGCCGTCTGAGGCGAGCGCCCCGCCGAAGCCCGCCCGGTCGTGGGCGATTAGCGGAAGCAGGTGCAGGTTAGCGCGGCTCAGCGCCTCCGACGTGGTGCCGAGGAACTGCAGGTCGGACCAGACGAAGACGCCTGTGACGCCGACGGCGGCGATGATCACGCCTGCCACAACGAGGCCGGCGCCCAGCGCGACGAAGTACAGCTGGCCCCACAGACCCGCGCGCCAGACGGTGTCGTTGTCGAGGTCGCTTGATGGACGCCATTGCTCTGGGGTCGGAAGCAGGACGCCGGCCAAGTAGGGCGGGAACAGCACGACAGCGAGAGCGACGTGCAGCGGGTCCACGTAGCGGAAGCCGAGGAAGAGGAAAAGGCTCGCGAAGCCGACAGTGCCTGAGGCGATCACCGTGCGGCGGGCCCACGCCGCGCCGTTTCGCATGCCACCCAGCGCGAGCCCGGCGTACAGGAGGCCCAGCGAGATCATCGTCCCGGCGAGCGTCACGCGGTCATGTTTCATGAACGAGATCAGGCGCGGGTTCAGCGCAGCGATCGCACTGTGGCTGAGCCCGAGGAAGGACTCGTCGTACGGCAGTGTCACGGTGGTCAGACCGACCGCGAGCACCGCAAGTCCGGCGATGGCCATGCCGGCGCCCAAGAGGGCGATCCATGGCCAGCCCTGACGCCACGCCGGAGTGACAGTCGATGCGCCGCCTTCGGCCAGATGGCCGGCGATCGCCTCGTTGATTCGTTTGGGCAGGCCGGGACCGCCTTCCACGAAACCGGAATCGAGGAGCACGAGCTCGGCGCCTGAGGACAGGGCAGCGAGAACTTCGCGCGGTGACGACATCGTTCCGCGTGCGATGCGGGAATCGTCGACCGGCGTCCGTACGAGAACCTTGACCCCACGAGGCGGATGCTTCACCGGCACGTCGGGGCCGACCTCGATCACGCCGAAGCCGAAGCGTGCGAACGCCTCGAGCGCAACCCCGTCTGGGTCGACGCCCGAGGCGAGGCCGACCGGGCTAGTGATGTCCATGCCGAGCGCGCGCCTTCGGATCGACTGGGGTGCGTTCATGTTGCCGAGCAGCTCAATGAATGTCCCGCCGCCGGGCAGGCGGGCGATCAGGGCGAGCGCGTTCAGCACGAATGGGCGAATCGCGTCAGGGGGAACCAGCCGCGAAGCCGGCCGGAGCAGGGGGTGGTAGCTCCAGTCCGGCATGAAACGAAATTCTGGCGTGCATCCCGAGCAGAACGCGCGCCAGACCGGAATCCGCCGATCAGGCAGCTTCTGGCGGCGCCTGAGCCGCGGGTTGGCGGCCCCTGCCAAGCCGCATACGAGGCTCAGGAGAAATTGCGAAGTCGTCCCCAAACGCTCGAGATCGAAGCGGTGAGCGGGCAGAGGGTGACGGGTGCTCCTTGCTCCAGGCCCTTCACGTTGTAAGGCACCGTGAGATGTGCGACCAGCGTCGGTGAGGCGCACATCCAGGTCACGTCACCTGGTTGGTAATCGACCATGAGGGCGTAGGTCGCGCGGAGGTTACCGGGCAGCCAGTACCAGTCGCTCAGCTGGGGGCTGTATGCCGCCGGCCGATGGGACGAATCGACGTACACCTGCAGCGCCCCCGGCACGCCGTAGTAAGCCGAGATGATCACCGTGTTCACTCGTTCCGATGGGGGCAGCTCGTCGTAGATCGTGGTGACCTGATGGGCGATGTCTGCCCAGCCCACGCTGTCGGCGAACACCTCGTTCACGGTATCGAGGTTGGTCGCGTGGATGCGATTTGGCGGGGTGACGGGGACGACGAGGAAGAAGAACGTGGCGAACTCGAGCACGAATGCCGCGACGACCGCGATCTCGAGGCGGGTGCGCAGCCTGGGCCGCTTGACGCCGGCGATCGCCATCAGTCCCTGTGCCATCACGACTGGAATCGTTCCCGCCGCGTAGTAGGACTTGCCCACGAAGAGAAAGAGCACGAGGGGGACGGCGCTGGCGATCCCAATCGGGCGAAGCCGTGGATCGCGGAACACGGAGATCATTCCGACGAGCCATATAGGGATAAGAAGGGAGAAGTAGATGGCGAACTGGATCAGGTAGATGAGCGGCCCGCCGCTACCGCCCTGGTGGTTTGTGACGTAGGCGACCGTCGGGAATCCCTCGGTCACCTGCCAGGCGAGATTCGGAGCCCAGATCAGCAGTGCGATCGCCGCCGCGAGCCACGGGTATCTCGTCCGCAGCGCCGATCGCAGCTCCGGCGTCAGAACCACAGCGGCGAGGATGCCGGCGATCAGACCCAGGATCGTGTACTTCACCTCGAGGCCTATCCCGAGGGTGACGCCCAGGTAGAGCCAATGCCGCTGCCGCCGCTCGAGCACGAGGCACAGAAGCCAGTACATGGCGACCATCCAGGTGACCTGGTCGAAAGTCACCGTCTGGAAAACCCAGTTCGATCCGAGCAGGAATGGCGCCGCGATGGCGCCGAGCAGAGCGATCGCCTGGAGCCGCAAGGAGCCGCCTAGGCGGCGTACGTAGGCGCCTGAGAGCGCCACGAGAAAACCGCCCAGCAGCGATGGGAGGATGCGCAGCGTCCATGGACTGACCCCGAAAAGGTCGGTTTCGAGTCGGGCGAGGAGCGGCACGATCGGCGGGAAGTCGACGTAGCCGAAGGCCGGATGGCGTCCCGAGTCCAGGTAGTAGAGCTCGTCGGTGTGAAAGCCGAGCGTGTTGTTGGTAGCGAGGTGGATGGCGATGACCGCTGCGGCGGCTCCTCCATAGAGGAGCAGCGTCGCGCGGCTGATCTGCTGGCGACCGGACGAGGCCGGCAAGCCGATCGACACCGTGCGGAGACCGTAACAGGCACGAAGACCGGCCTACCGACCGGGCTGCCGGCCCGAGATCTCCAGACCAGGCGCCTCCGTTCGAATCCTTCCGCGCCTGGCGCCTTCGCGCGTGATCGGATTGGCATCAAGTAACCGCTCAATTCGTGCCGTTCCATGAATAGGAGTTCACGTTGGTGCTGGAGGAGGCGCGCAAATGAGCAAGCGGATAACGGTTCCCTGGTATATCGCGGCGTGGGTCGTCTGGTTGATCGCGTTCGTCGCCTACTTGATGATGGTCAGGTCCGCCGGCGGGACGGTCGGAAACGGCACGACGGCAGGCATCGTGATTGCGTCGATCGTCTCGTTCATCGCGGCCATCGTCACCCTCGTCATGTGGATCGGGGCTCTGGTCAAGCTGGGGACGCAGAGGACATGGGGCTGGTTCATCGCTGTGCTGGTCCTGCACCTGGTCGGGCTGGGGATAATCGGGATGATCGCGTATGGAATCGCAGGCCCCGCGGACCACGGGATGGGCGTGGTGACCAGGCCGACCACGGCGGGTTAAGCGGGTTTCGAGTTTCCCCCCCTGGCGACTGGCCGGCGATCGTTCGAACCGGCCAGATCGTCGTGTTCGTAGAATCGAGCGACCCAGTAGACTCCAGTTTCTGGCATCGGGCGCGGGTCGGACGCGACCCCCTGCCGGCGGGGCCCCGGGCCGCTAGCTCAACTGGCAGAGCGCCGTGCTGATAACGCGGAGGTAGGTGGTTCGAGTCCACCGCGGCCCACCACTCCTGATATAACGCGAACCGGCGGCGCTGGAAGCCGGTAGGTCGGGAAGATTGCGCTCCTCGATTCGACTCTGATCTCAGCTACTAGTTGCTGCATCAAAGCCTTGCGTTGCGAGTGTGTTCCGTTGCCCATCGCATCGTCGAGTGCAGTCAACACCGCGCCAATCTCGCTGGTCGACGGTGTCACGATCGATTTTTCGGCGAGCTCCTCCTGAAGCGTCTCACGCTGCGTCCGCAGCTCAGCGAGACGACGCTCGAGCTCGTCCATCCGACCGGCCAATCTGCCGGCCGCAAGTGACCCAGACTCGAAGGCGTCAAAGTAACGCTGCAGCGCCTGCTCGGCCTTCTCGATTCTTGCCTCGAGACTTCGCAGCTCAGATCGCTTGCTTGGGAGTGTGGCGTTCGCCTTCTTCATTGCACCAGTCACGGCTCGCTTGATGAGGTCACTATCCGAGTAGGTCGCTTGCATCGATGCGAGGACGGCGTGTTCGAAGGCTTCTGCGGGGAGTCGGTCGGCTTGGCACCCGTGCCGGCCGTAACGGTTGCGCGAGAAGCACGTGTAGTACCGATATGGTGCCTTTCGTCCGTGAGCGACGGTGCCGAGGTAACGATTCCCGCATTTGCCGCATCGGACAACTCCGCTGAGCAAGTAGTCGCTGGCATTGCTGCGGCGCTTCCAAGCAGCCTCTTTACGAGCCGCGAGCATTTTCTGGGCTGCCTCGAAGGCGTCCTGGCTGACCAAGGCGACATGGGGCGCTGGATACGAGGCGCCCCGAAACTCGACGCGTCCTACATGGACGGGATTGCAGAGGATGTCAAACACAGTGACTGCACTCCAGGGTCGACCGGCTCGCGTCTGATGGCCATGACTGTTCAGCCAGTTAGCGAGAGCCCGTGTTCCGAGTTTCTGGGTGACGTAAAGGTCGAAGATGGTCCGTACCGTTGCCGCTTCAGCCTCATCGGGTTCCAGCTTGGCAACGGCTGGGTTGTAGCGATAGCCGTAGGGATTGGGTCCTCCGAGCCACCCACCAGCAGCTGCCTTGCGTTCCATGCCGGCGATCACGCGGTCTACCAATGTGGCGCGTTCAAACTCGGCGAACACGCCAAGCATCTGAACCATCATTCGGCCCGCAGGCGTCCCGGTGTCGAAGGGCTCAGTTGCCGAGCGGAAGACAACATGCGAGTGGTCGAGCTCTTCGAGAATCTGTGCCAGTCCGCGAACCGAGCGCGAGAGACGATCGACTCGATAGACGAGCATGAGGTCAAAGCGACCAAGTCGGCCATCAGCCAGAGCGCGCTGCAGCTCAGGTCTCTCCAGAGTGCTACCAGTCATGCGATCGCTGTAGCGGCGCGTCAGCTCCCAGCCCTCCTGGCTGGCGACGTAAGCGCGAAGGCGTGTGTCTTGGGCCTCGAGTGAGTAGGGCTGATGCTCCTCGTCGGTCGAGATTCGTGTGTAAGTCGCGACTCTCACTTCGATCCCTCCTTCAACGTCCGAGGTTTGCGCGGCAGGCGCAGCGCCGCATACCGATCGCGGCGGTATTCGTCCACCCATTGCCGACTGCTCCGCCAAGTACCATCCTCGGCTCGAACTGCCTTGAGCCGCGAGCGTTGTGCGGCATTACGGAGAGCCACGACCGAAAGATCCTTCGTGGCCAACGCTTCCAGTGGAACGAGTTTCGCAGGCCCTGCCACCGCAGGCAAGACGAAACGGCTGAGGTTGTCAAGGATTGCCCTCGCGAGGATTTCGCCCAAGGGTCCTGGATCGCCTCGATCGGCGCGATGCAGGGCGTCGAGGTAACGATCTCGAAGCCGCTTCTGAATGATCGCGGGCGGGTAACCGAGCCTAACCAACACAAGGTTCGTGAGCAAACGGCCGGCACGGCCGTTGCCGTCGATGAAGGGGTGAATGCGTTCGAACAGAGCATGCCGCGCAGCGACTGCCTCCGCAATGGGCGACGACTCGCCAGGTAATGTGGCGACGCCATCTACCCAGTCGCGAACTTGCGCTGGTACATCGGCGTGACTCGGTGGTTTCATCCCGTGCTTGAAGGCGTGAATGTCATGCCGCCGCCAGTTGCCCGGACCTTCATCTTCTGAAGCGTCTGGATGCGGA